>NZ_CAXTXI010000012.1:0-114012 GCF_964248325.1 Agathobaculum sp. Marseille-P7918
CGAACACAGTAGTTAAGCTCGTTTACGGTGACAATACTTGGCTGGCGACGGCCCGGGAAGATAACTCGACGCGCACATTAAAAACGCCGGTTTTTTGAACCGGCGTTTTTGTTTTCTCTATTCTCTGTATGGGAAAAAGACTGTCAAAATGTATAAAACATTGCGCTTTTCCTTGGATAATGCAACGAAATTCGCGTTTTTTGCAATAAATGAATTGACAAAAGGCGGGGAAACGCGTTATTCTTAATTTACAAAAAGATACAGGCTTGTGACTGCTGTGCAGGCAAGACCAAACGACCGAATAGGGATAGCTATATTCGGATGTTTGGTCTTTTTTGTTTTTTGAGGTAAGTTGCAGGAAAGGAGAATGGGGATGCGGCAGGGTGCAGACAAAGCGTATGACCTTAGCGATGCAGCATGGATGTATACAAGACCTGTAAAAAGAGAAAAATTTTTTTGGAGGGAGGCGTCATGACGGAACAAGCACAGGGCGGCGGTGCATATCGCATCAGTCGCGTGATCGGCAACAATTTCGTTTGTACGGTAGACGACAGCGGAAAAGAGATCATTTTGCGCGGACTGGGTATCGGGTTTAAAAAGCATGCGGGAGACCTGGTTCCTGCGCAGCAGGTGGAAAAGATTTACGATTTACGCGATCCGGAGAAATCCTCCCGACTGCGGGATTTGCTGGCGGATGTACAGCCGGAATTTCTGGATGTCAGTACAGAGATTATTGAGGCAGCGGAAAGCCGAATTGGGCGGCGGCTGAGCGAAAACATCTATATCACGCTGACCGACCATATCTGCTTTGCCGTGGAGCGGCTGCGAAGCGGCGTTCGCTACCCCAATCATCTGTTGTGGGAGATCACCAACTTTTATCCGGCGGAGTTTGCCATTGGAAAGCAGGCGCTTGATATCATTGAGGCAAGACTGGGGTTTCGGCTGCCGGAGGATGAGGCTGGGTTCATCGCGCTGCACATCGTCAACGCGGAAATCGACGGTAAAATGGCGGATATGGTGCGTATTACCGAGCTGATTCGCAAGATTATCGGCGTGGTGCAGGATTATTACGGCGTGGCGCTGGATGAGCAATCGCTCGATTACGGTCGGTTTATCACACATCTCAAATTCCTCGGGCAACGGATTACGCAAAACCGCTATGTTGCAGACGATGATTCGGAGTTTCAGGGCATGATAGTGCGGCGCTATCAGCAGGATTATCAGTGTGCGGAGAAAATCCGGGATCAGCTGCGGGAGTCGTTTTCTGTTCAGCTCCCATCCGAGGAGATGACGTTTTTGACCATTCATCTGCACCGGTTGGCGATATCTATGGGAATCACAGATCAAAAGGAGTAAAAGAATATGAAAGATAAGATTTTTGGCGTATTACAGCGCGTCGGCCGATCGTTTATGCTGCCGATTGCCATTCTGCCGGTTGCCGGTTTGTTCCTCGGTATCGGCGGATCGTTCACCAATCAAACCATGCTGGAAACCTATGGTTTGATGGGAATCATGGGTCCTGGCACCTTCATCAATGCAATTTTACAGGTGCTCAACGCGGCAGGCTCTATTGTCTTTGATAATCTGCACATTATCTTTGCAATGGGTGTCGCCATCGGTATGGCCAAGCAGGAGAAAGAAGTTGCGGCACTGTCTGCTGCGATTGCATTCTTCGTCATGCACGCCACCATCGGCGCATTGATTATCGATTTTGGCGCACCGAACCTGTCTGGTGCGACTGCGAGCGTGCTGGGCATCAACTCGCTGCAAATGGGCGTATTCGGCGGTATCATCGTCGGTTTGGGCGTTGCTGCGCTGCACAATAAGTATTACAAAATTCAGCTGCCGCAGGTGTTGAGCTTTTTCAGCGGCACACGCTTTGTACCGATTATCTCCGCGGCAGTTTATCTGGTCGTTGGCATTGCGATGTACTACATCTGGCCTGTCATCCAGACCGGCATCAACGCGCTGGGCGGCTTTGTATTGGCCTCCGGCTATGCCGGCACCTGGCTGTATGGCTTTATCGAGCGCGCGCTCATTCCCTTCGGCCTGCATCACGTGTTCTACATCCCCTTCTGGCAGACCGCGCTGGGCGGCACCGCTATGGTCAACGGTGTGCTGGTAGAGGGTGCGCAGAACATCTTCTTCGCCGAGCTGGCAACCCCCGGCATTCAGCATTTCTCGGTTGAGGCGACCCGCTTCATGGCCGGTAAGTTCCCGCTGATGATTTTCGGCCTGCCGGGTGCGGCGCTTGCACTGTACCGCTGTGCCAAGCCGGAGAATCGTAAGGCGGTCGGCGGTCTGCTGCTGTCTGCCGCATTGACCTCGATGCTGACCGGCATTACTGAGCCGCTGGAATTTACCTTCCTGTTTGTCGCTCCGGCAATGTATGTGGTGCACTGCGTATTGGCAGGCGCGTCCTACATGATTATGCATATACTCAACGTAGGCGTGGGCCTGACCTTCTCCGGTGGCCTTATCGACCTGACGCTGTTCGGCATCATGCAGGGCAACGCAAAGACCAGCTGGCTGTGGATTCCGGTCGTCGGCGTGGTATATTTCATTGTTTACTACTTCGTGTTCTCGTTCATGATTAAGAAGTTCGACTACAAGACGCCGGGCCGCGATGACAGCGAAATCAAGCTGTACACCCGTGCGGATGTGAACGCCCGTAAGGAAGGCGAAGCCGCAGCGGCGCAGAGCGGCGGCGATACCGCGCTGTCCCGTCAGATTATGATGGGTCTGGGCGGCAAGGCGAATATTTCGGACGTAGACTGCTGCATCACCCGTCTGCGCTGCACGGTGCATGACGCCTCCAAGGTTGACCAGCAGCTGCTCAAGGAAACGGGCGCGTCGGGTGTTATCTGCAAGGGCACGGGCGTACAGGTCGTGTACGGTCCGCGCGTATCGGTTATCAAGTCCGATTTGGAAGCGTTCCTTGCCTCTCCCGAAAGCAACGAGGCCGCTTCGCAGGCCGCTCCGGCGGCGGTGGAGGACAGCGCCCCAGCATCCTCCGGTGCGCATGTGATTGCCTCGCCGCTGACCGGCAACGTTATTCCGCTCGAACAGGTCGCGGACGGTGTGTTCTCTGAAAAGATGGTAGGCGAAGGTTTCGCCGTAGAGCCGGCAGACAATCAGGTGTACGCTCCGGCAGACTGCGAGGTGGTGACCGTGTTCGGCACCAAGCACGCCATCGGCCTGACCACGACGGACGGCGTAGAGCTGCTGATTCATTTGGGTATCGATACCGTGCAGATGAACGGCGCACCGTTCACCATCGACGTCAAGGAGGGCGATAAACTCAAGAAGGGTGCCAAAATCGGCAGCTTTGATGAAAAAATGATTATCGAGGCAGGCTATCGCACGGTAACGCCCGTGATCGTTACCAATTCGGATGCCTACACGAGCTTTACCCTGCAAAAGACCGGCAAGGTATCGGCAGGCGACGATGTGCTGACTGTCGAATAATCCAGTGATAAGGATAGCAAACCGCCCCCGTGCTGCGAAAGCAGCACGGGGGCGGTTTTATGTACAGTACAGAAATATTTTGCGCTGCCGCGGGCGGAAAGCGCGGAAATCAGCCGTTACCGGTGGGGATATAGGGCTGGATTGCGGATGCCACGCCTGCGATCGGCATGGTCTGCAGCCAGATTCTGCCCGGGCCGGTCAGCACGGTGTTGAAGAAGCCTTCTCCGCCGAGCAGCTTGTTCTTGATGCCCTTGACCTGCTGAATGTCAATGGAAACGCTGGAGTCGAAGCCCAGCACGTTGCCGGTGTCTACGACCATCTGCTGGCCGGATGCGAGCGTGTACTCGACCAGCTCGCCGTCGACCTCGACGAAGGCTGTGCCGTTACCGGACAGGCGCTGCATAATGAAACCTTCGCCGCCAAACAGGCCTGAGCCGAACTTCTTGTTGAAGTGGATGGAAAGCTGTACGCCTGCTTCGGACGCGAGAAACGCGGTTTTTTGCAGGATAAATTCGTGTCCAGCGTCAACCTCAAGCGCCAGAATACGGCCGGGGAAACTCGAACCGAAGGCAATCATGCCCGCGCCACGCGCGGTGTAGATGTTCTGGAACATGCTCTCACCGGAAAATGCCTTGGAAAACATTTTGCCCAGACCACCGCCGGTGGTCTCCATTTGCATGTTGGGCGTCATCCATACCATGGAACCCTTTTCCGTAATCATTTTTTCTCCGTCAGCCAGCTGGCATACGACGACCGGGAAAGCGCCGCCTTTGAGTTCATATTGCATCTTTTTTCTCCTTTCCTACGGGTGCAAAGTTATATCTGTTAAACGGGAGGTATGGCTCAGGCCGTCAGTCCCATATAACGCATCAGTATTTGCGCGGTTTGCGCGCGGCTTGTGTGTCATAAGCATCCTCTCCACTGGCATGTTTTTTCCTGTGGCGTGCCGCGGCTTGGGTATGTTCTATTGTATCACAGACTGCGGGACAAGTGGGGAAAAATATACATTTTGTTTTTCGATGAGGTGTTTTTGAAACGGCATGAGCTACAAGCCCCGACAAACCCTTTCGCTTTTGCAGGACTACGGTATGTATGGCACTTCCGCATGGCTAAACTGACAAAAGCTGTTTTAAAGAGAAAAAAACTATAGACACCTGCGTTCATATCGTGTAATCTTGGAGCGAGCGGTCAAGACAGGTGAGGACGGGCCGGGACAATATATTGTGGTTGGGAATGGAGCAAAAAAATTTTTTATGGCAAAATACCTATTAAACAGGTAATCATTCCGCTGAGAATTGGGCAAAAGGTAGATTTTGATTCTCGAGACATTTGTCTCGTGATGGCGAATAAAAATACAAATTCCTTGTCGGTTTTCTGGATATTGGAGACAGGATTCCTATCTATATAAAGTTATCAAATGTATAATAAAAGAAGCTGTAATGCCAAGTTGAGTTGATTATTTCAACCCGGCATGAGCCATTCAGGAAAAGGCGGGAGCGTGAAGGGAAGTGTAAAAATGAATCAGTCAAATTTTCTTGAGGTCATTTCCGTGCTGGAAGCGGACAGCAAGCTGTATGATATTTTCAAGCATTGCCCTTATGAGATTCTTCGGGAGGTACGCATCAAAAAATATCATAAAAATGCATTTCTTCTGGAACAAAATGAGGTGCACAACACGTTTTATCTGCTGGTCAAAGGCTATGTGGATGTGTTTGTGGTATCGGAACAGGGCAAAAAATACTATTTGAATACATATAGCAAGGGACAGTTCATTGGAGAACTGGAAATGTTTGAGCAAAAGCCGTACATGAGCCGCATCGAGTCCCGCGGATCGGTGACGATGCTGGAGCTGAGCCGGGAGAACTATTTGAAATGGCTGTCGCATGATTGCAATTTCTCCCAGTATGTTCTCAAAACGCTGTGCAACGGCACCTATGTTTCCATGCAGAAAATGGGAAATAATACGCTTTATACGTTAAAGCAGCGTATTTGCCAGTTTCTCATTGAAAGCTCCAATGAGAACGGCACGCTCCGTATCCCGCTGAGCGCAGAGCTGCTCAGCACACGCATGGCAGTGACCACAAGAAGCGTCAATCGCGTGTTGAAGGAACTGAGAGATAAGAAGATTCTGGAGATGTGCGGAACCCATGTCGTGATTCAGGATTACACCCGCCTATTCAAAGAAAAAGAGGAAAAATAGGAGGTTTTTGCATGAGTAACTTACAGCCCCACATTCGCTGCACGACAGAGGATGCCGCACCGTACGCGATTTTGCCCGGCGATCCGCAGCGGGTTGAACGGATCAAGGAATTTCTGACAGACGTCAGAGACATTGCTTTTAACCGGGAACATAAAAGTATTTCCGGCTATTATAAAGGCATCAAGATCATGGCGGTTTCCACGGGCATGGGCGGCCCTTCGACGGCCATCGCGGTGGAAGAGCTGGCGCGCATCGGCGTCAAAGCCATGATTCGCATCGGCAGCTGCGGCGCGCTCCGGCCGGGCATTGCGCTGGGCGACTTGGTCATTGTCAACGGCGCTGTAAGAGACGACGGCGCCTCCAAGTCCTATGTGGATGCCATCTTCCCCGCCATACCCGATACGCAGCTGTTGTTCCATGTGATGCAGGCGGCGAAAAATCAGGCTTTCCCGTCTCATGTGGGCATTGCGCGCAGCCATGATGCCCTCTATGCCGACCCGAAGCAGAATCTGGATGAGATTTGGGGGAAAAAGGGTGTCATCGGGTCGGATATGGAGACTGCTACACTCTTTGTGGTCGGCGGTCTGCGCGGTGTAAAGACGGCCTCCATTCTGAACAATGTGGTAGAGGTGCAAGGCAATCTGGAAGAAGAAATCAATCACTATGTAGACGGCGCATCCGCAGTGGCGGAAGGCGAGCGGCGTGAGATTGTGACGGCACTGGAGGCGCTGGTGGCGCTAGACAATGAGCGTGTATCGGGAGGGGCTTTGTGATGGCGCATAATAAGAGCTATAATAGTCCCTGGTCGTTGAAATTCAATACCGCGGCTTTGGTGCTGATTCCTGCCGCTGTCGGTATCAACTATCTGGGCAAGCTGTTTGTCGGTATGCTTCACCTGCCTCTTTGGATGGACTCCATCGGTACCTGCTTGGCGGGCTGTCTGGCTGGTCCTGTGGTGGGCGCCCTTTGCGGAGCGATTAACAATATCATTTATGGCCTGACGATGTCTCCCATTTCCATGGTTTACGCGCTGTCTCAGGCTGGAATCGGTATCGTTGTCGGTTTGATGGCCTATTACGGTCGGATGAGGACGATCGGCGGCGCGCTTCTGACCGGTCTGCTGGCGGGTCTTGCGGCTATCTGCATTTCCACTCCGCTGAATATCATCTTCTGGGGCGGAACAACCGGAAATATCTGGGGCGACGCGGTATATGCGGTGTGCCTGGCCAACAATCAACCGGTCTGGCTGGCATCCACATTCGACGAGATCATTGTGGACCTGCCGGATAAGATCGTCACCATTTTGATCGTAATGGGAATGTACAGCAATATGCCCAAGAGTCTGCTGTCGCTCTATCAGAGCAATGGCAAGATTGAAAGTTTGGACTAGGAGGAACCGCTATGAAAAGTCTGAGTCTCTATCAGGAGAACGGTACCGTTCTGAACAAGCTGCATTCGGATATCAAGCTCCTGTACGCTGTGGCTGCCATCCTTGTTCCCATTCTGATTTCGGGATTCCTTTCCTATGCATGTACCATTGTCATCAGCCTGATTCTGCTGGCATGTGGGCGTGTGCTGAAGAAAGCCGCTCCTGTGGTAAGCGTTTCCGGCGTTGTGCTGCTGACCATCGTTATCATTCAAGGGATGTTCTACTCCGCCAATTCGATAGAGGTTTTCCGTATCGGTCCGGCGGTGTTTTATCAGGAAGGCCTTTTATACAGCCTGGGTATTGTGCTGAATGTGTTTAATATTCTGCTGGCCATCTGTGTTCTGATTTTTAGCACCAAGCCCTCCGATATGATCGAGAGCTTTATTGAACGGGGCTTTTCACCGCAGATTGGATACGTCTTTATCTCTATCTTTCAGATTATTCCGCAGATGGCCGCTACGATGGGGACCATTACCGATGCACAGAGAAGCAGAGGTATGGAGGTTGAGGGCAGTTTAATGGTGCGCATCAAGGCGTTTCTGCCGTTAATTTCTCCCGTGGTCATGAGTTCTCTGGCAGATACCAAAGAGCGTGCGGTGGCATTGGAAGTCCGTGGGTTTAATTCCAAAAACAAAAAGGTGTTTTTGTATGAGCATAAAAAAACAACCTTGGACAAGGTGCTGCAAATCCTGTTGTTTCTGGCGATTATCGTGACCGTGATTTGGAGGGTAGTAATATGGCTAGGCTCGAAGTAACCAACTTAAAATATCGGTATCCATATACAGAGCGGCTTGCGCTGAACAATATTACATGTACCATCGAGCCGGGGGAGTTTATCGGCGTTATCGGAAAGAACGGCTCGGGTAAAAGCACGTTTTCGCAGGCCCTCACCGGTCTGGTTCCTAACTTTTATCGCGGTGCCTACGGCGGCAGCGTGAAGGTGGATGGAATCGATGTGCGGGATATTTCTGTGGATGATTTATGCCAGCGCGTGGGACTGGTGTTTCAGAACCCCTTCAATCAGGTCACGGGTTCCAAGCTGACCGTCTATGAAGAAATCTCGTTTGGATTGGAAAATATCGGCGTGCCGCGGGAAGAAATGCATAAGAGAATCCGAGAAGCGATGGAATTGCTGGATATCACGCGCTTTGCCGACCGCAATCCGTTTGATCTTTCGGGTGGCCAGATGCAGCGCATGGCCATTGCCAGCATCATCGCGATGAATCCGCAGGTCATTATTTTGGATGAGCCGACCTCGCAGCTGGATCCGCAGGGCAGCGAAGAGGTGTTCCGGGCAGTGCAGAATTTGAGCAAAAACGGCATTACAATCATCATGATTGAGCATAAAATGGAGAAAATTGCCGCATACAGTGACCGCGTGCTCCTTCTGGATGATGGGGAGATGGTCGCCTTTGACACCCCGCAGGCAGTCTTCTCGCGGGATGATTTGCCGCAGCACGGTATACAGGCGCCTGCTTTCACGCGGATTGGCAGAGGATTGGGATTGACCTGTCCCTCTACGCAGTTCTATCCGGTGACACTGGCGGAAGCCCAAGAAGTATTGCGTACATAAGGAGGAATAGCCCATGGGGCGACTGGAAATTCAAGATCTCCACTTCTCCTATACAGCCGGAGAAGAAATTCTAAAGGGAATTGATTTGGTGCTGGAGGGACGCTCCACTGCCATCATCGGTCAAAACGGCGCCGGAAAGACCACGTTTGTCAAGCTGCTCAAGGGACTTTTAAAGCCGACAGGCGGACGTATTCTGTATGACGGGACAGATTTGCAGGGGCTGACCGTCGCCCAGATTGCCCGCAGTATTGGCATGGTTTTTCAAAACCCGAATGACCAAATCTTTAAAAACAAGGTGCTCGACGAGGTGATGTTCGGCCCGATGCAGATCGGGATGTCCAAAAAGCAAGCGGAGGCCAAAGCGCAGGAAGCGCTGGAGATGGTTCATCTGTCCTCCATTCAAAAGGTCAATCCGTATGATTTGGGCCTGTCTGAGCGCAAGCTGATCTCGATTGCGGCAATTCTGGCGATGGACCCTGATGTTATGATTTTTGACGAGCCAACCATCGCACAGGACTATGCCGGAAAGTGCTGCATCGGCTCCATTGTCAGGCATTTGCAAGCGCAGGGCAAGCTGGTGCTCACCATTATCCATGATATGGATTTTGTTGCAGAGTACTTTGACCGTGCCATTGTTTTTGCAAAAGGGCGTGTCCTGCTGGACGATACGCCGGAAAAGGTGTTTGCGCAGCATGATATTCTGGAGCAGGCCTATCTGGAGCAGCCCAATGTGACACAGCTCTGCCATGCGCTGGGATATGAAAAAACCTTTTTGACCACCGATGCTTTTGTGGCGCATCTTCAAAAATAGAAGATTTTGCGGCTGAAAAGCACGGATGAAAACAGAAAACATTCTTATGCCATGAGAGGTGAAAAAATGAAACGAATTTTCTTGTTTGTGCTGGATTCCTTCGGTATTGGGCAGATGCCGGATGCTGAGAAATTCGGAGATGTGAATGTCAACACACTGGCTGCGTGTGCCGCATCGCCGGAATGCCGGATTCCGAATATGATTCAGGCCGGTTTGGGATGTATTGACGGCGTGACATGCCTGCCGAAGCCGGAGGGGGTACCCAGTGGGGCGTATGCCCGCCTGACAGAGGCGTCCATGGGAAAGGATACCACCATTGGACACTGGGAGCTGGCGGGTGTGATTTCCAAAAACCCGTTGCCCACGTATCCGAATGGGTTTCCGGAAGAAGTGCTCAAACCCTTTGAGGAGGCGACCGGAAGAGGCGTCCTTGCCAATATTCCCATTTCCGGCACGGAAGTGATTGCAAAATATGGCGATGAACATGTCCGTACCGGTAAGCTGATTGTGTATACCTCGGCCGATTCGGTATTTCAGATCGCCGCCCATGAAGACGTTGTTCCGTTGGAGGAGTTGTACCGATACTGCCGAATTGCGCGTCAGCAGCTTCAGGGAAAGCATGGCGTAGGACGTGTGATTGCCCGTCCCTTTGTGGGAACTTCGGGCGCATACACGCGTACGGCCAACCGGCATGATTTTTCGCTGGAACCGCCGGCCGAAACGATGCTGGACGCCATTCAGGCAGCGGGACTGGATTGCATTGCTGTGGGCAAAATATATGATATTTTTGCCGGGAGAGGCATTACAGAGAAGGTATATACCAAATCCAACGCCAATGGTTTGGAGTACGCGATGGAGTATGCCAAGCGTGATTTTCACGGTCTTTGCTTTATCAATCTGGTGGATTTTGATATGTTGTATGGCCATCGCCGCAACGTCGACGGTTATGCAAAGGCCCTCGCGGAATTTGATGCATGGCTGCCGGCGTTTATGGAGCAGATGGGAGAAGATGATGTGGTCATGATCACCGCAGACCATGGCTGCGACCCCTCTTATCAGGCTACCACCGATCATACCAGAGAATATGTGCCGCTGTTGGTCATGGGGCAGGGGATTAAGCCTGTCAATCTGGGAACGCGCACCAGTTTTTCCGATGTTGCGGCCACCATACTGGAGATGCTGCATGTTTCCGCAAATATTTCTGGCAGCAGCTTTGCACAGAAGCTGCAGTGAGAGCTTGTCGGGAACGGCCAATCCGCTTTCCCGTACGGTAATCCCGTATTGTATCGAAAGAAACCGAGCGGGAGAGCAAAGATGAGACGGGCTTTTGTTTGAAGCGAGAAAATAAGCGGCGATATTTCCTGACAGGAGTATCGCCGCTTGCTTCATTCATAAGAAAAAAATATGTTGCATAGAGTGACGCAGAGCTTAGTAAAAAGTTACTCTATTATTCTATATTGCTTTGGAAAGTTCACATTGATATGTTATAATGATAAAAATTGTTTTTCAGGGGAGGTATGTCCTTGCTGCGGCAGATCAAATACTTTCAAGCCGTTGTACGCAACAACAGCTTTTCAGAGGCGGCGGAAGAATGCCACATATCGCAGTCGGCCATATCTCAGCAGATTAAGGCGTTGGAAACAGAACTGGGGTTTCCGTTGTTGGAGCGGAAAAACCGAAAGTTTGTTTTGACTCCTGCCGGGGAACATTTCTACAAGAAGAGCCTGGTGCTGATCGCTGATTACGAGCAAATGTGCAGAGAGGCCGCAAAGATCGCCCATGGAGAAGCGGCGGTCTTAAAGATCGGCTACCTGCGCAGTTACAACAGCCCGGAGGTTCATCAGGCGCTGGACGAGTTTTCGGCAAAATACCCTGACATTTCCGTCCAGCTTTTGTACGGCAACCATGAAGAATTATTCACTCTGCTGCGTACCGGCGGCGCGGATCTGGTGCTCAACGATCAGCGCAGAGCCTTTTCCGATGAATATGTCAACCTGATTCTGGCTACTGGCAGGATGTATATTGAGCTGGCGGCCCGAAATCCAGTGGCCACACTTTCTTCGGTCACAGTGCAGGAACTGAAAAACATTCCCTGTATTCTGGTGGCCTCCAAAGAACAGCAGGCTATCGAAAAGGAGTTTTACCAGACGATTATCGGCATACAGGGCGAAATTCTCTATGCAGAAAATTTGGAGGAGGCTCGTATGATGGTCATCAGCGGACAGGGCTTCTTGCCGGTGGAGGGCAGCAGCCAGGCGATGACCTTTGGCGCTTCCATTCGCCGTGTGCCCCTTTGCCGCGGAGAGGAACAGATTACCCGCAACTATTGTCTGTTCTGGAAAAAGGATAACTCCGGCTATTATGTGGAGGCATTTTCTGATATCCTGCGAAGTAAATTTGAATCGTCAACCGGCGATGCTTTATGACTGCTCTCGCTTTGCGAGGGCAGTTTTTTTCGTATAAGATAAACTTATCAAACAGGGTCAAAACTTGAATTGATTGAGCGATTGCAGATTTTTATAATAAATAATAGACCGTTCAAAGGAATTTGAAAAATAAGGAGACATTCAAATGGCAAAACTGGTTGCGTTTTACTCACGAGCCGATGAAAATTATTTTGGCGGTCAATACCGCAGTGTTGCAGTGGGCAACACGGAAAAGGTCGCGAACATGATCGCGGAAGCTGTCGGCGGAGAACGGTTTAAAATCGAGCAGAAGGCGCCGTATGCCGCCGACTATCAGACCTGCATCCAACAGGCGAAGGCGGATCAGTGCAGCCATGCCCGGCCGGAGCTGACTGCGCTTCCGGACAGCTTGGACGGCTATGATGAAATTTATCTGGGCTACCCTAACTACTGGGGCGATATGCCGATGGCGGTTTACACCTTTCTGGAGGCTTTCGACTGGACGGGCAAAACCATCCATCCCTTCTGTACCCATGAAGGCAGCGGCCTGAGCGGGACTGAACGGAAGATTGCCCGCACCTGCAAAGGTGCCGACGTCAAAAAAGGTCTGGCAATCCACGGCTCCTATGTAGACCAAAGCGGCGAAGCGGTTTTGCAATGGCTTAAAAGCAATGGAAAGGACGGAACATGATAAATGGATCAAAAGGTAATGATTTTGACCGGCGCCGGCCAGATCGGTATGGCCATTGCTCGCCGGATGGGATATGGAATGAAAATCGTCGTCGGCGATAAAAAGCTGGAAAATGCCCAGAGCATCGCAAAAATCATGAATAACGCCGGATTTGATGTGGTACCGGTGGAGATGGACCTCTCCGGTCGGGCATCCGTCCAGCGCATCATCGCCGAGGCGCAGAAATACGGCGACATTACCATGATGGTCAATGCCGCCGGGGTCTCGCCTAGCCAAGCACCCATCGAGGCCATTTTGAAGGTGGATCTGTACGGCACGGCAGTGCTGCTGGAGGAAGTGGGCAAGGTAATTGCTCCCGACGGCGTGGGTGTGACCATCTCCAGCCAGTCCGGCCACCGGATGAAGCAGCTCACACCCGAGGAAGATGAACAGCTGGCGTGTACACCCACTGAAAAATTGCTGGAATTGCCTTTGCTCCAGCCCGAGAACATTCGTGACACCCTGCACGCGTACCAACTCGCCAAGCGGTGCAACGAAAAGCGTGTCATGGCGGAATCCGTTAAGTGGGGTGCAAAGGGAGCGCGGATCAACTCCATCTCTCCCGGTATTATTGTCACACCGCTGGCCATCGATGAGTTTAACGGTCCCCGTGGGGACTTCTACAAGAATATGTTTGCAAAGTGCCCCGCTGGGCGTCCGGGCACAGCGGACGAGGTGGCCAATGTCGCGGAACTGCTGATGAGTCATAAGGGCGCCTTCATCACTGGCGCCGACTTTCTCATTGATGGCGGAGCAACTGCCGCCTATTTCTATGGGCCGCTGAAACCTTAAATTTGCAAGCTGTTTGGGTTAGCAAACGGTCAGGATGAACGGCGCTTCGGGCAACACCGCCCCTCTTTCTTATCCCAAAAGGGGAGTGACGGAAACAGAATATCAGATAGCTATCCAGCATACCCATGACGCTTACTGCAAGGTTGTCACGCACCATACCGATGCCAACGCCTGAAATTTGTGGTATGAAAGGCTGCCGGAATATGGTACAATAGTTGATGCTACACCATTTGCCTGTGAAATTGCGTAGAATTACGCAGATTTGCGTGGGCAGAGTAGAAATCACAACGAAAAGAAAAAGCGCCGAAAAGCCAGTCATATCGGTGGTTTGAAGGCTTGTGAAGGGATATATACGAGATGAAAAAAATACTTTTCGTGTGCCACGGCAACATTTGCAGGAGCCCGATGGCTGCATATGTAATGAAAGACCTCGTAGAAAAGGCCGGTTTGCAGGATGATTTCGTGATTGACTCTGCAGCGACCAGCCGCGAGGAGTTGGGAAACCCCGTATATCCATCGGCCAAGCGTAAGCTGTTGGAGCATGGGATTTCATGTGAGGGCCATGCAGCCAGACAGATGCAAAGCAGTGACTACGAGCGGTATGATCTGCTGATCGGTATGGATCAGGCGAATATCCGCAATATGCAGCGCATTTGCAAGGGCGATCCCGATGAGAAGATGCACTTGTTGATGGATTATACAGAGCATTCCGGCAGAGAAGTCGCAGATCCCTGGTACACCAGAGACTTTGAGGCTACATGGAGAGATATCGAAGACGGCTGCAATGGATTGCTCCAAAAAATACAATGAAATATCGGTTGGCTTTAAAGCATGATTTGAATGGTAAAAACGGTGCGGTTTAGAAAACCACACCGTTTTTGGCTGCGCTGGCAGCAGCGAGATGGTTTATATAAAGAAAATACAACTTCAATCAGGCTGCTTTCACCAGTGTTAAACGTCGAACCCTGTTCCGTTGTCTTTGCGTATGGGTTTTGCATGATATCCGTATTTTGAGGAATACCATGTCAATACAGCTAGCAATCTGCCAAGCTCATACGGATTTTATTTTCATACCCCAAATCAAAAAACAGGGCAAGCAGAGGTCCTCGCAGATATGGTACCTATACCTTCTCCGGTAGATACCTTTTCAATAGTAACTTGTACATTTTGAGAATTCCCTGATGTAAATCTCCATGAAAAATCAGAATACGGTGCAATAGTGGTTTTAGTTGCTCCGCCCGCTAATGTTGTATAAGTAACATACAGTGGTTGCTTGCCTGTATTATTTATATACATTTTGCAAAATGGACGTTTGAAATCCAAATCAACCTGATAAACTTGCTTTTTCATCGTTGCATTAAATTGAATATTATCGATTGGTTTTTCATCGATATAGGTAGCATCGGATGGCAACAACTCAGGAGAAATATAATAGGGATTTGTAAATTCGGCATCAGTAGATGCACTAATTTTAAGGGAAATTTTTGCTGAGGTTCCATCATTGCTTTTGACAAAAATAGAATAAGAATTAGGTTGCCGATCTTCAATAATTGAAGAAGTCCATTTATCCCCAGCTTCAACATTGACATGTGTTACCAATTGATTCGGCTCAATAAAGTCAATATGAACTATTCCATCTGACGTGTTAATCACATCAATTGAATAATAGGGAAACTGGTTTTGCGTTGAAAACGTATAACCTACAGAGCTTTTGAATATCTCAACTCCGTCGGCTTCATTAAATGCAAGCGCAATAGGAACAAACATAGTAATAATAATTGACAACACAAAACACCTAATTTGTTTCACACGAATCCTCTCCTTTAAGCATTATTCGGTAAGATGAAAAGCGCTGGGAAACTCGCTGAGCGTGAATTTTATCTGCCCCTCTATAACTGTTAACACCTGACAGTTTCAAAGTGTGACAAAAATTTTCAGAAACCGCTGGCAAACTCGCTGATCCGGAATTGGCCGCCGACCTTTTCTGCATAGATCAGGCACGAGGTCTTGGTCTGATTCGGATCATAGACCGAGTTTGCAGCCGGCTTCATTTCAAAAGAACACTCAAAAACTAGTTTGTTTGCCCTTGCGGAGTAATCTCCGTTATAGGTGCAGGACAATAGCTTTGCCACCTTCATTCCGAAAACCCCGGAAGCATAGTCAAAACCCGCGGCATCGCCGGTACACAACGCTTTCATTTCCTGATACTGCCCAGCGCCGAAAAGGCCAAAGAAGTTTTCAATAACATCCTCGGCAGCGGAAACCTCTGTATCAGAAAATGCAGAATCGCTGATAAGCACAGAGTTTGTGCTGCCTTGCCAGGTAACGGTTTTGCCAAACCACTCGCTGATGGCGCGCACCGGCACATAGGTCGTTCCCTCGTAAATCAGCGGCTCTACAGCCTTGCCGCTCACGTCTGTTGCGACCTTTTTCTCACCATTCAGGTAGATCGTGATATCACCATAAGATACGGTAATCGTGCGATTGCTGACGGCAAAAGCAACGGAAGATAGAAGTAATCCGCAGATAAGGCATAGAACAGGTACTCGCAAACTTTTCTTTTTCATAAAACTCCCTCCAATCCTGTTGGTCATGTATACGCGGGCCAATATGAACGGTCTCTATCAAATATAACAATTGGAACTGCCTGTGCGTGACAAAAATGCCTGAGAAAATTAATTTATTTTTTTTGAAAGTTTTTGTCACGAAAGCCTGTCGCTATGTGTTATTTTAATAGAGCATATTTTACTTTGCCGGCAGCGATATGCGCCGCGCATCCCAAGCGCAGAAGGTACAGAGGGGGGGTGGCCTTGGAAAAAGAGAGCACCGCCTTTTTTGAGGAACTATATAGAATGTATTATCTGAAATTGTTTCGCGTGGCGAAAGGAATCGTCCAGAAAGATGGCGTTGCGGAGGAATTGGTGGAGGAAACCTTTGTAATCCTGCTGACGCAGATCGGAAAGATCCGAACTCATCCCAACCCATTGGGATGGCTCTATAAAGTGCTGACCAATCAGGCGCTTAATGAGCTGCGTAGGGAGCAGCGGCATGGGGAGATTCTTCTGGACAATATTTCGGAAATGGGCGAAGAGATCGATTTGCTGTCCTTTCAGAACGGCTTGCCCAACGGTTTAAAAGACGAGGAAAAGAATATCCTGTTGCTGCGGTATCAGGAGCAAATGAGTTATGCCGAAATCGCGCAGCAGCTGGGAATCAGTCAGGAGCTGGGCCGTACCCGACTGCACCGGGCAAAAAAGCACTATGCGCAGCTCATGGAACAGGAGCGAAAGAAACATGGTATTTGAAAAAACTTGTCACAATTCGCCCTTTTCATGTGTTATCCATGTAGAGGAGGTGCTTCTGAATGGAGAATAAGCGTCAGCCCCCCAAGCAGCCTGACAAAGCAAATATTGACGATTTGAAGGCAAAATTGGAACAGATGGATGAATACAGCTTTGATGAAGCGGTTTTGGATGACTATTTAGAGGCAACCGCTGAGGAGAACATGCCTGCAACCCCCATCAATGTGGAACAATCTTTGGCATTATTCAAGGCGAAACATGCGGTTTTGATTGACACTCTGAGTGCGGAAGAAACCGTTATTCCGCGAAAAAGCACTGGACGCAAGCTGCTGAAACGATTGACTGTAGCAGCAGTAGCAGCCATACTGGTTAGCGCTATGTGCGTTGGTGCGTTTAGCAGCAATGTATTTGCGTTGGTTGCCAAATGGGGCGATGAAACATTTAGTTTCCGCTCTGATTTCAAAAATGACAATATTGGCGGTATCATTTATGAAGATCGCAGTGATGGTGACGCTGAACCGGACGACTATAAAGACACGGTTTCCGTTACTGGAGACAACAGTGCGTTTTACAGCTATCAGGAGTCGGACACCTCTGCAATGGGGATTAAAAAGTCTGAATCAGAATGGGACGAATCCGGTTCAATAGAAACTTTCTATGTTCTGAATATGAACATCGTGGATGCGGTCAAAGCCTACGGTATTAACGAAAAGCTGTTTCCAACTTGGGTACCAAATGGTTTCACACAGGATTATGTTAAGGTAACACGCGACTATTTCTATAACCAGATAGATTTTACAGCAAACTACCTGCACGAAGATGGTACACGAGAATTCGCGGTCAAATCCTTCACGTTAGTAGAAGGTGAAGATGGCGGAATTACTGAAAAAGATGATTGGCCAGTAGAAAAATATACTGTCAACGGCGTGGACTGGTACATTATGCGTAACCTGTCTCGTGTAAATGCCATGGCTATGGTTGGTAACCGTGAAATGTTGTTCTGGGGCGATGTATCTGTTGATGAAATGAAACAGATTATTGATTCTGTCTATTAAGAAGCTGAATAACCAAAGCGGCATCTCGAGCATTATGCTTGAGATGCCGCTTTTTTGTTGCAATCCTCTGGTTTTAACAAGAATAGGGGGTGTTTTTTATCTGCTTATGGTGCGTTTTCTGGCGATGGTTATATGCGGGCAACCGATTGGCGCACCACCAGTTTTGTACCGATGCGGATTTTTCGGGAACGAGGTTCGGGGTTGTTTTGCGGTTGCGATTGGATGAGTCGGAGTAGTTCATCCACGGATTCTATGGCCAGCGCAGATTTGGAAACGTTGATGGAGGTCAAAGGCGGTATAGTGACTTCGCATGTAGGACGGTCGTTAAACCCGACGATGGAGACGTCCTCCGGAACACGGTATCCCTGCTCGGTCAGAGCGCGCAATGCCCCTACTGCAATGGTATCGTCGTCGGAAACAAACGCGGTAGGCAGCGGGGTGGAGCGAGAATGCTCCAAATACTGTTTCATATCTCGGTAGCTGCTCTCTTCAGTGTAATGCAGCGTAATAATATCGGAATCTTGAAAGCCCAAACCAAAATAAGCCAGGGCACTTTCATAACCGGATTGACGCTCCATAAAACTGCTGATGCGGATGTGGCCCCGCAGGTATCCGATACGGGTATGCCCCATCTTGGTCAGATATTCAATCGCTTGAAATGCCCCCATTTGATTGTTGATGGCGATGGTGTTGCAGGTGAGTCGGGTGAAGTCATTATCCATACCGACAACAGGGATGCGCAGATTCTGAAAAACTGCCATATCTTCATCCTGCATTTCGGTGGCAAAAAGAATGGCGCCTTGGCAATCCAAACTGTTAAGATGTTCGATTTGCGGCTCCATCGGGTGCCGTTTGTCAATCGTATATAGCAAAATGCTGTAGCCGCGGGAGCGGGCGTGATTTTCAATGCTTTCCATTAACAGAAGAAAAAAAGGATGCAGATCCAGAATTTCGCCGTGGCGTTTATAGATGATAAAACACAGGTTATTGCTTGGGGAGGAGGTGGCTTTCTTGACCAATGCGCCGCAGCCCATTTCTTCCAGTTGTGCCAGTACCCTTTCGCGCGTGCTGTCGGATACGCCGGGCTTGTGATTGATAATCAGGGAAAGCGCGGCGGGTGATATTCCTAATTTATGGGCAATTTCTTTATTCGTCATAGGTGGTTCTCCCAAATATAAAATGCGTGCATTGCTTTATATTCAGTATAAATAAAATTCCATAATTCGTCAAGAAAATAAACGAATAGAAAAACGTTTAGTAAACTGTTTTTGCGACGATTAGCACTGCCAAAAAATTGAAAATGCGTAAAAATGCTTGAGTAATCGTATAAGGTGGCGATAGAATATGCTAAAAATAATGATAGATTGTGAATGATGCATAAAAAAGAGACGAAAAGAATGTTGAACATTTAGGATTTACAATATAAATATTTAGTTATAAAATCTAAATTACAGAAACGAATAAACTAAACGTTCAGGAGGGAAATGAAATGATTCAGTACGAGAAAGTAACAGGCGATTTTGATCTTACCGGAAAAAATGCAATTGTTGTGGGCGGCGCCGGCGGCATCGGCGAGGCTACTGCACGGATGTACGCAAAGAAGGGTGCAAATGTTGCCATTGTGGACTGCAAGGAAAACTGCCCGGAGGTTGCGGAAGCCATCGCCAAGGAGTTTGGCGTAAAAACCATCGGCGTTAAGTGCGATGTCACGCAGCAGGAAAGCGTAGATGCGATGATGGCAAAGGTGGTCGAGGCCTTTGGCGAGGTAAACATTCTGGCGGCGATGCCGGGATTCGTCGATCTGTACCGCGCCACGGACATTGAGATCAGCACGATCGAAAAGCATATCGCCATCAATGCGGTGGGCGTGTTCCGCGTATGTCAGGGCGTTGCCAATCAGATGATCAAGCAGGGCAAGGGCGGCAAGATTGTCTGCATCACCTCGCAGGCGGATTTCATCGCCATCAATAAGCACGTCGGCTACACGATGAGCAAGGCTGCACTGGTTGGCATGATCAAGGTTTGCGCATTGGAATGGGCGGAATACGGCATCAATGTCAATGGCGTGGCACCGACCGTAGTCAATACTTACATGGGTGAAAAGGCATGGCAGGGCAAGGTGAAAACCGATATGATCGAGAAGATTCCGGCGCATCGCTTTGCAGAAACCGATGAAATTGCGGCGGCAGTCCTGTTCCTCTCCTGCAAGGAATCCAACATGATAACCGGTGAAGATCTGGTAGTTGACGGCGGCTTCACCATTTACTAATCGCGAAAACGGAGGAGACAAGATGGACGCACTGACAAGAAAGTCTTATGAAATGCGCAGGGATATCATCGAGATGGTGCATCTCTCCCGCGCAGGCCATGTGGGTGGCGATTTGAGCGTCGTTGATATTTTGACCACCCTGTATTTTGGTGTGATGAACGTATCTCCCCAGCAGGTAAAGGACCCTGACCGGGACCGGTTCCTTCTGAGCAAAGGACACTGTGCGGATGCACTGTACTGTGTGCTGGGAGAAAAGGGCTTTTTTAATAAGGAAGAAGCAATCAAAACGTTCAGTCAATATCAAAGCCGTTATATCGGGCATCCCAACATGGAGGTGCCCGGAGTGGAAATGAACTCCGGTTCGCTGGGACATGGATTGTCGGTTGGCGTAGGCATGGCGCTCGCAGCAAAAATGGATCAGCGCGCTTACCGCACTTATGTGGTGCTGGGAGACGGTGAAATGGCGGAAGGTTCCAATTACGAAGGAATGATGGCTGCAGGACATTATCATCTGGATAATCTCTGCGCCACGGTGGATCTCAACCGTCTGCAAATCAGCGGCACAACCGAACAAGTGATGAACAGCGCAAGCCTCGCGGATAAGTTCCGCGATTTTGGGTGGCATGTCATTTCGGTGCAGGACGGCAACAACTGCAGCCAGTTACAGGCCGCATACGAGCAGGCTGCCGCATACAAAGGAAAGCCTACCGCTATCATTGCGAACACCGTGAAGGGCAAGGGCGTGTCTTTCATGGAAAATCAGATTTCCTGGCATCACGGCGTGATGACGGAGGAACAGTATCAGCAGGCAGTAAAGGAAATTGAGGAGGTGCTGCAAGGTGAATAACATAACCAACAGGCAGGCCATTTGCGAAACGTTGTTGGAGGCGGCCAAAACAGACAAGGATATCGTGGTGCTTTGCACAGATTCCCGTGGTTCTGCATCCATGACACCGTTTGCCAAGGAATTTCCGGAACAGTTTGTTGAGCTGGGCATTGCGGAACAGAATCTGGTTTCGGTTTCGGCCGGCCTTGCAGCATGCGGCAAAAAAGCCTTTGCGGTTTCTCCGGCCTGCTTTTTGTCCACCAGAAGCTATGAGCAGGCAAAAATTGATGTGGCCTACAGCAACACCAATGTCACCTTGGTGGGCGTCAGCGGAGGCGTAAGCTACGGTGCTCTGGGCATGAGCCACCATTCCTGTCAGGATATCGCGGCGATGTGCGCGCTGCCGGATATGCGGGTGTATCTGCCCAGCGACCGGTTCCAGACGGCAAAGCTGATGAAAGCGCTGCTGCAGGATGAAAAACCGGCTTATGTGCGGGTGAGCCGCTCCGCGACCGAGGATGTGTATGATGAAACGATGGCGTTTGAGCTGGACAAAGCAAATGTCATTTCCAGCGGAGCGGATGTGATGCTGATTGCCTGCGGTGAAATGGTGCCCTATGCAGTGAAAGCGGCGGAAATCCTGAAAACAGAAGGCATCCATGCCGGCGTTGTGGATATGTACTGCTTAAAGCCGCTGGATGAAAAGGCGGTGCTGGAATGCGCCAAGGCGTCCAAATTGCTGGTAACCATCGAAGAGCACTCCGTGTTTGGAGGACTGGGCAGTCTGGTATCTCAGGTGACTGCCGCTAAGCATCCGACCAAGGTTTGTCAGATTGCTTTGCCGGATGCCCATCTGGTCCCGGGCACCAATAAAGAGGTATTTCATTACTACGGTATGGACGCGGAAGGGATTGCGTGCACGGTAAAGAAAGCGCTTGCGGAGGAATGATCCATGGGCTACATACTGGGCATTGATCAGAGCACGCAGGGGACGAAAGCCATCCTGACGGACGAAAACGGTCGTATGGTGGGGCGGGCAGACCGCCCTCACCGGCAAATTATCAATTCGCAGGGATGGGTCTCGCATGATCTGGAGGAAATCTATCAAAGTGTGATTACCTCCGCCAAGGATGTGGTGGAGCGAACCGGTATCTGCAAAGAGGATATTTGTGCCGTAGGCATCAGCAACCAAAGGGAAACGACTGCGATTTGGAATCGGCAGGGGCGGCCCTTAAACCTTGCCGTTGTGTGGCAATGCGCCAGAGCCAAGGAGATTGCGCATCAGAAACAGGCGTATGGCGAAGAAATTGAAAAAAAGACGGGACTGCCGCTGTCCCCGTACTTTCCGGCGGCAAAAATGGCCTGGCTGCTGCAAAATACCGAAGAACTGCCGGACACGGCGGAGATTCGCTTGGGCACGATAGACAGCTGGCTGATTTACCGGCTCACGAACGGAGAACAGTGGAAAACCGATTATTCCAATGCGTCCAGAACTCAGCTGTTCGACTTGCATACCCTGCAGTGGAGTGAGGAAATCTGCCGGATTTTTGGAATTCCCGTGGAATGCCTGCCAACGGTCTGCGACAGCAACAGTCTGTTCGGTATGACCGATTTGGATGGCTTCTTGCAAAAGAAGGTGCCGATTTACAGCGCGATGGGCGACTCTCATGCGGCGCTGTTTGGACAAGGTTGTCACAGCTGTGGTATGATAAAAACCACCTATGGCACCGGCTCGTCCATTATGATGAATACAGGCGAAAACTGTATTGCCAGCCGACATGGTCTGGCCACCTCTCTGGCTTGGGGCATAGATGGCAAGGTAAACTACGTGCTGGAAGGCAACATCAATTATACAGGCGCGGTCATCACCTGGCTGAAGGATGATTTGCAGCTTATCCAATCCCCGGGGGAGACGGAGGCGGCGGCAAAAGCGGCCAATCCGCAGGACCGTACCGTGTTGGTGCCGGCGTTTTCCGGTTTATCTGCCCCTTATTGGAATGATGAAGCCAAAGGAATGCTTTATGGCATGACGCGCACGACCGGAAGAAACGAGATCATCCGTGCGGCGCTGGACAGCATTGTCCTGCAGATCCAAGCGGTACTGGATGCCATGAGCAAAGACAGCGGGTTCCAAATCGAAGAGCTGGGCGCGGATGGCGGTCCCACGCAAAACAGATATTTGATGCAGATGCAAAGCGATATCTCCCGGCTGACGGTAGCAATCTCAGATGTGGAGGAGCTGTCAGCGTTGGGAGCAGCCTATCTGGCCGGTATCAGCGTGGGTTTATATGAGAAGAAAAAACTGTTTGCACAGAGGCAAAAGGTTCGTTATACGCCGAAAATGCCGGAGGAACAAAGACAGCACAAGCTGCATGACTGGAATCGAGCGGTAGAGCTGCTTATGCGGTAGGCATGAAAAACGAACGAATATTTGATTGGGAGGAAATGTTATGATCAATAAAATAAGAGAGATCCCGGTTTCGGAACATTCTTATACTTTTGAAGCAGCCACAAAGAACCCCCAATTTCGTGAAAAAGGCTATGAGGAAAAAGAGTATTTCCTTTACGGGACGGCGAATGTCTATCACTGGAAAGATGGGGAAGCTGCAATCAAATATGCAGATATTCCTTATGTGAACCGTATGGTGGTGCGGCGGCCGGTTGATCCAGCGGGTTTCAGCGGCAACGTCATGGTGGAAATCCTCAATTCCACGAGTAATTTTGACGTGGACCGTGTGTGGTATTTAACGCAGGATTACATGATGGATCACCGCGATATCTATATTGGTATCACCAGCAAGCCCAATGTGCTCAAGGCGTTGAAACAATTTGACAGTGCGCGCTACGGAGAACTTACCTGGGACTTTACCGATCAGAATCCGGATCGGGCGGAAGTGAAGTTCTTGGGAAATCTGGCAGGCGCATCTTCTGCCGACACAGAGGACGGCTTGTTTTGGGATATGCTGATGGATTTGGCCGATTATCTGAGAACGCCGGATAATGAACTGCTGCAAGGTTATGGAAAATACTATCAGTATCTCGCGGGCTGGTCGCAGTCGGGCGGATACATGAACCGGTTTTTGAAGACCTTTGCCTACAGCAAGGAAAAGGAAAACAGCTATTTTGACGGCTATTTCTCGTGCGGCAGTGCGGTAAGCCTGATGCCGGATCTGAACCAGTCCTATGGTCCCACTGGCGAAGCGCTTACAGAGAAGCTGGAAAAAATAACAGAGCCGTTTGTCGATGTGCATACCGAAAGCGAGAATCAGCTTTGGGGCAACTATGCGCTGCGCGGCCGCAACAGCGATAAGCCGGACTTTCAATATCGCGTGTATGATATCGCCGGTGCAACGCATGACTCGCAAGGCTCTCTGCTGGATTGTTACCGGGATGATGCGGATTTGGAGAAGTGCGGCATTTCCTTCCAATATCCCGGCGTAGAAAATCATCCGAATGATTTCCCGTATCATCTGGTGTTCCACAGTGCGCTGGACGCCTTGTATCGCTGGGTGCGCGAAGGAGTCGCCCCGATGGTTTTGCCGTGTATTGCAGCAGACCCCGATCTGAAAAACTGTACGGATGCCACCGGAAATGCCGTGGGTGGCTGGCGTTTGCCAATGATCGTGTATCCGCTTGCCGTATATCACCCTGTCTGTGAGCCTTCTGCACCGGAAAATGCCTTTGGCGCAAGTCTTTTCGGATATGTAGAGCCGTACAGCAAGGAGAAGGCGGTCGAACTCTATGGCTCGGCGGAGCATTACATGAAGCTGGTGGAAGAAGAAGCACAGCGCTGCGTCAATGATGGACGCCTCCTGCCGCGGGATGTGCAGGAATGTCTGGATTACTGCAAAAAAGCAGTGGCTGAATGCGGTTTGGGAGAAGTGTAAAAGGAGGACAGCAGAATGGAAAATCTTGCGACAACACCGGAAACCACGACTCAGGAAAAAAAGAATAACCTGCTGGAGAAAGTGCTGAACGTTATTTGCGATATTTTTTCTCCGCTGCTTCCCCTTATGACCACCGTTGGTCTGCTCAAGGGCATTTTGGCCATGCTGACCTCTATGGGGGTGCTTTCGGCAGAGGGCGGCACTTACACGGTGCTGTATAACATTGCAGATGCCTTTTTCTACTATCTGCCTGTGTTTCTGGCCTTTTCTGCGAGCCGGAAATTCAATGTCAATATTTTCGCGTCCGTTACCGTGGCATTGTTCACGGTGCATCCTACCATTGTGGCATCGATTGCGGGTGACACATTGACCTTTTTGGGCTGGAAGGTGCCGAACGTCACCTATTCTTCCAGCATCATTCCGATGCTCCTTGCCATTTTCTGTTTAATCTACTTGGAAAAGCTGGAAAAGAAAGTGCTTCCGGAGCTGCTGGAAGGCATTCTGGGGCCGCTATTTTCGTTGGTGATTTTGGTTCCGCTGACCCTGTTTGTTCTGGGGCCAATTGGCTCGACCATTTCCAACGGCATCGCATCGGGCTACAATTGGCTCTATCAGATCAGCCCCATTGTTGCCGGAATTATTCTGGGCGCGCTGATTCAGCCCATGGTATCGCTGGGCCTGCACTGGGGCCTGATTCCGATTGCAATCAACAATATTGCAACCACCGGATCGGACACCATCCTGTCTTTGGTTGCACCGGCTGCATTCGCCGTAATGGGCGTATCGCTGGCAACCTGGCTGCGCGCGAAGGATAAGAAGCTGAAGGTACTCGCGTTTGGTGCAGCGATTTCCGCAATCTGCGGCGAGACTTCTCCGGCGCTGTTTGGCGTGCTGGTGCCGTATCGGAAAACGCTGCTGTTTACCAGCATCGTTGGAGGTATTGGCGGTGCGGTCATCGGTGCAACCGGCGGTGCCGCAAGATCGTTTGCCATGCAGTCGGTCTTGACGCTCCCGATCTACATGGGCCCCGGTTTCACGGAACTGCTCATCACTTGCGGTCTGGCCGCTGTGGCCGGGTTCGTGCTGGTTATCCTGTTTGGTTATGAGTCCAAGCAGCAGCTGAACGGCGCAAAGGTGCAGTAAGCTTCTTTGAAATTCCTTTTCGTCCGTGCAGGAAGCTGTTCGGACAAAATCTCAATCATATATTCGATCCAAAGGCAAGAAATAAAGCCGGGGTACATCAATTTCTGATGTACCCCGGCTTTTGGCGTGCGGTCAGATGGGAAACACGAAAAGAGGTAAAACCTTGCGAAGCGTGACATAAGTTGCCGCATTTTAACAGAGGTTTTGCATAAAACGAAATCAGAAAAAACAGCATGTTACAATAGAGAAAAATGTGAAAATTCTTTGTGGAATATGCCGCCTTTCGCAAGGCTTGGCGTCTTGCTATCATAATAATATAGTGAGATGGGATGAGGATTGCGTGCGGAGCAAAGAAGTGTTTTGTGCGGAACAGCGCAGAAACAGACAATGGAGGGGTGGAGAATGTTCAAACGGTCATTACTATACCTTCGCAGGAAGTACAAGCGCAGCATTCTGCTGTTTTTACTGCTGTTTGTGATTTCATTGAGTCTTTCCATCGGGGTGGCGGTGTGGGGCAGCATCGGCGCGGTCACCAAAGAGGTACAGGACAGGCTGGGGACAAGCTTTGTCCTTAAAATGCCGACGCTTGACCCAGAGAACACAGAGTATTATCAGCCGGTTACTTTACAGGATGGCAGCACCAGTAAGGTGTATGTGGGTTCAACTTTAGACCAGCAGTTGGCCGACACTGTTATGCAGGTGAATGGAGTGACTGCATACAATGGTGAGGTGTCCACTTTTGTTTGTGTGGATAACATTCAACTTATTGATGGACTGGTTAATGTAATGTATCAACTGGCATTAGAAGATCCGGATTGGATGAATAACATCCTTTTTAATTATAAAGATAGGGGAGAATTTGCATATTTTGAGGTCGAACGGAAATCAACATTACTATATGGTAATACGGAAACAACTTTGTATAACAAATTCCGCACGGGTGCGTTTGAGTTGATAGGGGGTCGCCATATCACCGAAAAGGATCGGAGAAAAGTATTAATTTCTGAGGAATTAGCTGAGTTGAACGATCTACATATTGGGGACACCATCGATATTAGCCTGCGTGAAATACATCTAGGAAAATATGAAGATGTAAAAAGGGTTTTGGGAAATACGGAATTAGAAATTGTGGGTATATTTCACGTAAATGGATATCAACCAACAGGAGATCTTGTTGATGAATCAGAAATTACATACAATTGGCTTCTGACCGATATTGATACGGTATGCTGGGCAAAAACGATATGGGATGAAAATAAATATAAAGATTTCGTTCATGATTTTGCGTATGATAACCTCAGCTTCTTTGTGGATGAGCCAGCTAAATTGGAGCAGATTATATCGCAGGTAAAGTTGCTGGATCAGGGCGCTGTCTCCTTTTTTGATATTTCATTGGACGACACGATGTACAAATCTACTGTTGATCCGCTCAACTCCATTCGCAATCTGGTGGCGGGTCTCGTGGGCGTGATCACGGTGGGCTGTACAATCGTGCTGCTGATTGTGTTCACAATGTGGGTGCGTAGCCGCCGGCAGGAAGTTGCGATCTACCTGTCGCTCGGCATCAGCAAGGTGAAGATTTTTGGCCAGTTCGTGCTGGAAGCTGGGATTGTGGCGGCGCTGGCGCTTGCGATCGCGCTGCCGGTCAGCGCGCCGGTCACCGATGCGATCGGTAATCAGATGCTGGAGGCTACGATCGAAGCGTCGCAGCCGCAGGAAAAAGAGTATTCCCAAGAGGAGATCTACAATGCGGCAATGAACGGCAAAATGTCCGAACTGTTTACGTATGAAAGCAGCACTTACGCTGGCCCGGAGAGCATCGACTTTTCGTTTGGCTTTGTCCAGCTGCTGGTGCTGGCGGGGCTCGAACTGCTGATCATCATTGCAGCGATCTGCAAGGGCGGCTCATTTATCTTCAAATTGCAGCCGCGGCAGATTCTAACGACATTGCGGTAAAGGGAGGGAGTTCGCTATGCCAACCACGAAACGCGCGTGGCTGTACGTTATCCGCAATCCTAAGCGGACGGTGCTGCTCCTGATTCTGCTGGCCGCGCTGATGACGATTTCGCTGCTGGGGCTGGCGCTGTATTCTGCGAGCGGTGACGCGGTCAAGGAGCTGCGCAGCAGCATCGGCGGATATTTCACCATCCAACAGTCGTCTGAGGGCACGCAGAAAACCGACGAGCAGCTGCTTCAGCAGGTGAGCACGCTGGACAACGTAAGCCGTGTCAACGGCGTGGAGACTTACTACATGTATTGCGAGGGGCTTGATCTGGTTCCCGGTTCATACAGCGGCACCGGGCTGCCCGGCGAGTATGTGCCCAAATTCATCGCCTGCACCTCGTCCGAGCTGCACGAGCGGTTTATCGCCGTCTCGTACCAGCTGACGGACGGACGGCAGATCACGCCGGAGGATGAGCACAAAGCGATGATTTCCAAGGAGGTTGCGGAGCTGAACGACCTGTCAGTCGGTGACACGCTGCACGCGAGCGTGGTCGAGGGCGTGATGGGCTGGCAGCCCGAGCACGTGGGCACGCAGGTGGCGTTCGAGATCGTTGGCATCTATGCAGTGACGCGCAGCGAGCCTGCCAGCCCGAGCACGCCCGAGAGCGAATTGCAGGAAAACGTGGTTTTCACCGACATCAACACCGCCAGAGAACTGTATAAAATCAAGTTTCCCGATCGATCGGCCGAACAGTTCGATTACAGCTCGGGCATTATGCTGTTTCTGGACGACCCGGCGCAGATGGAACAGACGGTGGCCGACCTGAAAGTCCAGCCCTACGCGGATTGGGACAGCTACATCATTTCGGAGAACAATGCACGCTATGAGCAGACGGCGGGCGCGATTCAGAAGGCGGAAACAATCAGCTTTTTCCTGCTGATCGTCATTCTGGTGCTCAGCGTGGGCATTCTGGCGCTGATTCTGCTGATGTGGACGCGTGAGCGCATGACCGAGGTCGGTATCCTGATTTCGCTGGGCATTTCCCCGAAGGCCATCACGGGGCAGATTGTGCTGGAAAATTACTATGTCGCGCTGCCGTCGTTCCTGTTCGCCGCGGTGCTCAGCTTCGGCTTGTCTGGGATGATCGGGAAAGCAATCGGCGGGCTGCTGCAGGATATCAAACTGGCAAGCTACATCGGGCCGATGCAGCTCATCATCGTCGCGGTGTGCGCAGCAGCGGTGATTGCGGTGTCTGTGTTGTTGGCTTCTGTCTCTATCATGAGAAAGAAGCCCAAGGACATCCTGACCGATCTGAGCTGAACTAATCAAAGGAGGGATAAATATGCCGGTTTTACAGGCCAAAGACCTGAAATATTATTATTTTTCCGATCATATTATCTTTGAAAACCTCGATTTGTCCTTTGAACGAGGCAAGGTATATGTGATCTTAGGTGCGTCGGGCAGCGGTAAAACGACGCTTTTGTCTTTGCTCGGCGGGCTGGACGCGCCCAAGGGCGGTGAAATTTTGTTCGAGGGGAAAAACATCGCGGAGATGGGGCTGGAGAAGTACCGTCATGACTGCGTTTCGTTCGTTTTTCAGAATTACAACCTGATTGAGTACATGACTCCACGTGAAAATGTGCAGCTGGTGGACGCGCATGCCACGGCAGACACCTTGCATCAGGTCGGCCTGACGGACGAGGAAATCGACCGAAACGTGCTGCAATTGTCCGGCGGACAGCAGCAGCGCGTCGCGATCGCGCGTGCGCTGGCGTCGGCCGCGCCGGTCATTCTGGCGGATGAGCCGACCGGCAGTTTGGATGAGGATACGGCGCATGACGTGACCGAGCTGCTGGTCGGGCGCGCGCGGTCGCTGAACAAGTGCGTCATCATCGTCAGCCACTCAAACGAGGTCGCTGCGGCGGGTGATGTCATTCTGCGGTTTTCTCACGGGGAGATAGAGGTGTCGTGAGCTTGGCAAAACAAAAAGCACTGATTTGGCAAAACCAGTGCTTTTTGTTTGTCAGCGGCGCAGGCTGCGGCGGGGGTGTCGGCATGCAGAAGATTGCGGTATTATATGCGCAAAAAAGCATGGAGTCATTCGCAGCTGTGTTGGGGCGAAACTAGGGTTAGCGTTTTTGCATCACCGCAGAAGACGATTGTCCACCTGTTCCAGATGCGCGCGCAGCGCGGCTTCAGCCTGTGCATAGTCTTTTTGCTCCAGTGCATCCAGAATCGCCTTGTGCTCTTCTACCGCAACCGGCGCATGCTGGGACAGGGTACCGGTCAAGGTATGAAAACGCTGTATGGTCAGATTGCTTTTGCTGACCAGCTCATACAGAAAGTTGTTGCCGGACAGCTGTGCCAATGTAATATGGAACAAGGTATCCTGTTCCAGAAAGGAAAGACTGTCTCCGTTTTCTGACGCTTCACGCTGCCGCTCGTTACAGTTGTGCAGTTGGGATAACTGCCGCGCGGTCAGCCCGCCGCGCTGGGCAATGAGCTGAATCGAGAGCGGCTCCAGATGAATACGGATCACATCGATATCCCGCACATCCTGTGCCGTTACCTCGGCAACAACCAGTTTCTTGCCGGAGGATACGACGATTTTTTCCAATTGCAGCCGTTGCAACGCAGCCCGGATGGGGGTACGGCTGATGCCAAGCTGTGCAGCAAGGCTTTCTTCCGCCAGCATGGTACCGGGTGCGAGTTCGTTAGAAATAATGGCCTCTTTGATAGCCGCATAGGCCTTATCGGTCAGTGAAGGTTCTTTTTTGAGGTTTTTCAAGATCGCGATCCTCCCAAAGCATACTGTACTCAGTATACTGCCTGACATTCTGGTTGTCAATTATACCAGAATGAGCGTGGTTGTAAATGACAGAAGGGGAATCGCGGCAACGGACAGTAGACTGGTGAGCAGAATGATGCGGGAACCGTACCCGGAATCCATGCCAAGCGAAGCGGTCATCAGCACGCTCGAAGCAGCAGAGGGGCAGCTCGCGCACAGCATGGTTACCAAACCGAGTTCGACGCCGGCCGTGCACCAGTGCGATACATGGAGTAAGCACAGCAGTCCCAGCAGGCAGAGGGGACACACCAGCATGCGCAGCAGGGCGGGATAGATCACGTCATGGTGCAGCAGTGTACGCAGATGGCAGTGCGCCAGAAAGGAGCCGATGACCAGCATCGCGAGCGGTGTGTTGAGCGATGCCAGCGAAGCGATTACATCGGAAGCGATGGACGGCAGCGGCGGCTGCAAGAGATACAGCAAAAGACCGGCCAGCGTGCCGAGCACACCGGCATTGCAGAATGCGCTGCGGAGTTTCAGTCCGTTGCGTCCGCGCAGCAGATATTGGCCATGTGTCCAGAGGGACAGGTTGAAAACGCCGACAAAAGCGCTGCCATAAAACAGGCCGGTGTCTCCCAAAACGCTGGAAATCAGGGGAAACGCCATAAAACCGCAGTTGGAATACACCATGCTCATGCGTGCTATGGCCTGCTTATCACGATCCCCTTTGCGGATAAGAACCTGTGCCAGTGCCGCAGACATCAGGTGGAATATCGCGCCGAGTACGCCGGCAAACAGCAGATTGAGCGCCATTTGCGCCTCAAACGGTCGGTTGTATGCGTTGAGCAGCAGAGCCGGGGTGACAAACCAAAGCAGGAATTTACTCAACCCTTGTGCGACTGCTTCGGTAAACCAGCCGAGCCGGGCGCAGATTGCGCCGACTATGAGCAGCGCAAGCATAAGCACCACCTGATGCAGGGTAAGTAGTACGGTTTCCATCAGTTTCCGTAATACGCGGCGCGCACGATGGGGGCAATGGTTTCCGGTGTCATGGGGATCGGGTTGACTGCGGTTGAGCCCAGCATGGACCCCGCGATGAGAGCCGCTTCATCGCGTTCAAAATCTGCTTCTGCGATCCCGCAGTCGCGCAGACAAGCCGGGATACCGACCTGCGCAGCCAGCGCGCGCACCTGTCCGATGATATCGCCGCCGACGATGTGAGACAGATGGTCAAGTTCAGCGGCAACCCAAGCGTCCTGCCGGTTATATTCCAGCACATAGGGCAGGATAACGGCGTTAGCCAATCCATGCGCCGTGTTGTAATGGGCGGAAAACGCGTGTGAAATGCCGTGTACCATGCCCAAACCGGCATTGGAGAATGCCATTCCAGCCATGCAGGAGAATTCGTGCATTTTCTGGCGGCTTTCGGGCGTTGCCTGTTCAACGGACTGCAGCAGCCACTGCAAAATACCAGTGATCGCGCCGATGGCAAGCGCGTTGGTGAAGGTTTCTTTGCTGCGATTGGTGAAGCATTCGATTGCATGCGTCAGCGCGTCCATGCCGGTTTCGGCAGCAATGTGCGCGGGCAGGGACATGCACAGCTCACCGTCCAGTATGGCGATATCCGGGCGCAGCGCTTCGGTTTTGATCGCCAGTTTGTTCTGCTGTTCGGGAAAGGTGATAACTGTGACGTGCGTGACCTCGCTGGCCGTGCCCGAGGTAGAGGGCACAGCGACAAATGTGGTCTTGGTGCGCTTCTGTGGCAGCGTGCTCTGAAATACATTGTCAAAGTTCAGCGCGGGCCACTCATAGAATAATAGCATGGCCTTGGCTGCGTCGATGGACGAGCCGCCTCCGATCGCAATGACCAGATCGGGAGCAAAGCGGCGCATGACGGCAAGACCGGCTTCCACATCCGCACAGGTGGGGTTTGCCGGGATACCGTGGCAGACCTCTACCGCGCCGCGGGGGGAGAGCAGCGTCTCGGCGCGGTGAATGGTGCCGTTGCGGAACATCGATTTGCCGCCGGTGATGATAAGCGCACGGGTAAAAGTAAGTTCGCTGAGCGCGTTCAGCGCGCCGGCGCCGGTGATGAGACGTTCGCCGGTCAGTCGAAGATTTTTCATGGTACAACCTCCTCGTATAGAACGTATACTGTATACAGAATACGACTGGGGGGTTGGAATGTCAATGGGAAAATACAATTTTTTCGGTTTAAAGAAAACACACAGAGAAAAAAGACTGTGCTAATTATCCAAAAAACAGTGGAATGGTTTTGTACAGAATGAATACAATGCTGAAATCCCAAAAATCGGTTGACAAGATAATTCCCACGGTCTATAATGAGCGCATCAAGCAGAGACGAGGATGTCCGGCAAGGGCAAACTCGTCTTTTTTGTTTATCCTGAACTGATAGGAGGAAGCGGCTATGAAATGGGGTCCAATGGCATTTGGCCATGATAAGAACCCAAAATCCCAGAGCTATGGCGTGACGGGTCGTCCGTTCAATCCGGAAATCGATCCGTTGATTGCGGTGATTGATTTGCATAAGCGTTTCAAGAGTCTGGAAGTGCTCAAGGGAGTGGAACTTTATGTGAAGAAGGGCAGTGTGACGGTGCTGATCGGGCCTTCAGGCTCAGGCAAGTCCACATTGCTGCGCTGCATCAACCAATTGGAGAATATTCAGGGTGGGGATATTCAGTTCGAGGGGCACAGCATTGCCAACGGTCCGGTTGATATCAACCGCGTACGTCAGAGAATTGGCATGGTTTTTCAACATTTCAACCTGTTTCCGCATTTAACCGTGCTGGAAAATATCACGTTGGGGCCGCGCAAGCTGCGCAAGATGCCGAGACAGGAGGCCGATGACTTGGCAGAACGTCTGCTCGAGCGGGTCGGTCTTTTGGATAAGCGGGACGCATATCCGAGCCAGTTGTCCGGCGGTCAGAAGCAGCGCATCGCCATTGCCCGGGCGCTGGCAATGGAGCCTGATGTGATGCTGTTTGACGAGCCGACTTCGGCACTGGATCCGGAAATGGTCGGCGAGGTATTGGAGGTCATGAAGGATCTGGCGCACGACGGCATGACCATGATCATCGTTACACATGAGATGGGCTTTGCGCGTGAGGTTGCCAACAAGGTTGTCTTTATGGCTGACGGCATCATACAGGAATATGGCTCGCCGGAAAAGGTGTTCGAGCATCCGCAGAGTGAACGGCTGATAAGCTTTCTCGGCAAGGTGCTCGCTTAGCAAAAATTGTATACAGTATACGACTGCGGAGAGGAAAAAGGAGGGGTATTATGGATTTGAATACTTGGCTGATCGATGTAGGACAGTTCCTGTCCCGCTATTCGGCGTTATTCATCGGCGGCCTGCGCAATACGTTGATCCTATCGATCGTTGCAGGTGTGTTGAGTGTTCTGGTGGGCGGCGGTTTGTGCGTGCTGCGCATGAGCAAAATTCCGCCGCTGCGCTGGCTGGCAAATATATGGATTGAATTCGTGCGCGGCACACCGGTGCTGGTGCAGATCATGATGGTGTATTACGGCCTGCCGATGATTGGCGTGGAACTGCCTGTGCCTAGTTTTTTAGGCAGTGCGGGTGAACGGTCGGTATACGGCATCATTGCGCTGACGATCAACTCGGGCGGTTATATTTGTGAGATTATCCGCTCGGGCATCCAGTCGGTAGATCCCGGCCAGATGGAGGCCGCGCGGTCGCTGGGTTTTGGATCGGTCAGCTCCATGCTGCGGATCGTAATGCCGCAGGCGGTCAAAAATATCCTGCCGAACTTCGGCAACGAATTTGCCAATCTGGTCAAGGCATCCTCGCAGGTGATGGTGATCGGCGTGGCAGAACTGATGTTCTCCTATAATACCATCAGCGGTACCAGCGGGCGGCCGTTTCTGCCGCTGTTGGTCATCGCATTGCTGTATTTCGTGGTGACTTTTGCGATTGGCCTTGGTGTGCGCGCGATGGAGCGCCAATTCAAAAAGAGCGACCGGTAATCCGGTGCGCCGTTTATTCCACAGTTTATCATGAATCCATGATAGAAACCGTTGTTTCCACAAAAGGAGGAAAAGAAATGAAAAACACAGTAAAACGAACGCTGGCATTGCTGATGGCAGCCAGTCTGGCGCTTGCGGTATCCGCCTGCGGCAATTCGGACACGACAAGCAGCACCGCGGGCAGCGATACCGCAGCAGACAATGCGGCGGCCGGTGATTTTGGTCCTGTGCTGACGCGTATTCAGGAGAGCGGCAAGATGGTTGTGGCCACAGCGTCCGGTTATATGCCCTATGAGTTCATCGACATTTCGAGCGCGGATCAGAAGGTCATCGGCGTGGATATGGCGCTGGGCGAAAAGATTGCAGAAAAACTGAGTGAAAAACTGGGCGTCGATGTGGAGATGCAGATTGAGGACACCACCTTCACTGCCAATCTGGCGGCGGTTGCAGCCGATCAGGTGGACATCATGCTGGCCGGTATGTCTCCAACCGAGGAGCGCAAGCAGAATATGGATTTTTCGGATGTTTACCTGCAGGCTGAGCAGCGTCTGATGGTCCGTGCGGAGGATGCGGATCAGTACAAGGACCTGGGCGCCTTTGATGGAAAGACCATTGCGGTGCAGAAAAATACCACGCAGGAAACCATAGCCAAAGAAGTATTGACCAATTCCTCTGTTACTTCGCTGGAGAAAATCCCGCTGGCGGTGCTCGAATTGACCACCGGCAAGGCGGATGCAGTCGTTATTGAATCTACAGTGGCGCAGCCATACCTGATTGCCAACCCGGATTTGGTTCTGTGCGATGCCATGTTGCCGGAGGACCGTCTGTATAAGGATACAGCCATTGCAGTGCCCAAGGGCAACGAGGACTTTTTGGAGATTATTAACGAGACCATTCAGGAGTGCAAGGATGATGGCCTGATCGATCAGTGGATCGAGGAATACAGTCAGATCTGTGCCGAGCAGAACGAGAGTTGAGGATTTTTCCTGTGGGGAACGCTTCCGATACTGGAAGCGTTTCTCTCAGATATGAATTGTATACCGTATACAATATGAAATGAGGAGGAAATCTTCATGGAGTTTTTGGAAGAAATCAAAGCGCTGACCGAGAAACTGGTCGCCATTCCCAGCGTCAACGGTACATCCGGCGAACGAGACATCGCTGATGCTATCGAAGCCTATTTGCGTGAAATACCGTATTTTCAGGCGCATCCAGAACTGGTGATCGCGCAGCCGCTGAAAGACGACCCGCTGCACCGGCGCAACGTAGTGGCGCTGCTCAAGGGCGGAGATGGAACCGAGCGGGACTGCATCATGCTGCATGGTCACATCGACACGGTAGATGTGGACGACTATGGGAAGTATGAGCCGTATGCGTTTGACTGTGCAAAGCTCGCTGAGATGCTCCGGTCGGCGGAACTGCCCGAGGAAGTCAGACATGATCTGGAATCCGGAGATTATTTATTCGGCCGCGGCGCATGTGACATGAAGGGTGGAGATGCGGTTTTTCTGGTTTTGGCGCGCTATCTGGCACAGGCACTGGACAAGATGCACGGAAATCTGTTGCTGTCGTTCAATCCGGTCGAGGAAACACTGCATCGCGGCATCATTGAGGAATTGCCGCTGATACAGGCGCTTCAAAAGGAGCACAATCTGCGTTTTCGGCTGGCGATCAACAACGATTTCATCTGTCCCATGTATGCCGGCGATACCACACGATATGTGTATACCGGCGCGGTCGGTAAACTGCTGCCAATGTTTTATATCATTGGTCGGGAGACCCACGTGGCACAGTGCTTCGAGGGCTTTTCGCCCGACCTGACCGCGGCCGAGCTGGTTCGCTTGATCGACCGCAATCCGGATTTCTGTGACGGATATCAGGGGGAATATACCTTGCCGCCGACTGTGCTCAAAATGCAGGATCTCAAGCCATGTTACAATGTGCAGACGCCGCACAATGCTTGTGTCTATTTCAACTACTTTGTACACAACCGACAGGTCACAGACAGCATGGCACTGCTCAAGGACGCTGCGCGCACTGCGCTTAATAATGTGATGCAGCAGGCAGATGAGCGCTACAAAGTATATGCGAAGCTGTCCGGCAATCAGTATTCCAGCCTGATGGAAAAAACACAGGTATTGGATTACCGCGAGGTCTATGAACGGGCACAAGCAGTATACGAAGGCGATTTGGATGCTTTCATCGACCGTGTAACAGACGACTCTATTGCAGCAGGCGATGATATGCGTTTCACCTCGCTGCGCATCGTGCAGGCACTGTGCGAGCTGTGTGACATCAAGACACCAACCGTGGTTGTGTTTTTTGCAACGCCGTTTTGTCCGCATAATACGCTCAAGCGTGAGGTGCCTGAGGAGGCACTGGTGTTTGCCGAAGTGGAGAAGATTGCCGCAGAATTTGCGGCGGAGAGTGGGGAGCAAATGAAATTGCAGCAGTTTTTCCCCAGTCTGACCGATTCCAGCTATCTGAAGATCGACGACGACGCGGACTCGATCGCCATGCTGCAGGCGTGCTTCCCAGGGTATGAAAAGTTGTATCCAGTGCCGCTGACAACGGCCAAAGAACTAAATATTCCGGCGGTAAATTATGGTGTTTGGGGCAAGGATTGTCACAAATGGACCGAGCGCATTTATATGCCGTATTCTTTCGGCAAACTGCCGAAATTTATACTCAAAACCATTCAGTATTATTTTAGCGAAGCGGGGAGGGCTTGATATGGCTACATTACAGGAACGTTCTGCGGCAGTGATGCCGCCGATGGCGCTGCATGCGCTGCCGTTTGGAATTTCGCATGCACAGGGCAGGTACCTTTATACGGATGACGGCAGAAAGCTGCTGGATTTCGCCAGCGGCATCGCGGTCAATAATCTGGGTCACAATTATCCAACGGTTGTGCAGGCGGCCAAAGAACAGTTGGACAAAATGGTGCACTGTTGCCACAACCTGTTCCATTATGAGGTGGAAACGGCACTGGCAGAGCGTCTGGTGGGCCTGATGGGCGGCGGATATAAGGTGTATTTCTCCAATTCCGGCGCGGAAGCGGTCGAAGGCGCGATTAAGCTGGCCAAATATGCAACAGAGCGACCGGCGATCATCGCGTTCAAGGGTTCGTTCCATGGAAGAACCATGCTGTGCACTTCTTTGACGGCATCCAATTCAGCCTACCGCAAGCATTATGAGGGGCTGGTGCCGTCGATCTATTTTGCAGAATATCCTAAACTGTTCGGAACACCGTACAAAATGCAGGACGGCGCATGCCCGAAAGAATATTTTACGCAGTTTGATGACATGTTCAAGCGCCTGATTGATCCGTATTCGGTGGCGGCTATCCTGATGGAGCCGGTTCAGGGCGAAGGCGGCTATGTGGTACCGCCGCGCGAATGGGTGCAGTATGTGCGTAAACTGTGTGATAAATATGGTATTCTGCTGATTTTTGATGAAGTGCAGACCGGCTTTGGCCGTACCGGCAACATGTTTGCATGGCAGACCCATGGCGTCAAGCCGGATATCATGTCTTGCGCTAAGGGGATTGCCAATGGCCTGCCGCTGTCCGCGGTGATCGGTAAGACCGAAATAATGGACAAATGGGTGGCTGGTGCGCACGGCGGTACGTTTGGCGCCAATCCGGTTTCGTGTGCAGCAGCATTGGCAACGATTGACGCGCTGGAAAACGGCGTCATCGTGAATGGTCGACACATGGGCGAATATTTTATGGGGGAACTGAAAAAGTTGCAGCAAGCATATCCGAGCATCGGGGAAGTGCGCGGTCTGGGGCTGATGATCGGCATGGAATTGGTCTATCCGGATGGTTCGCCGAACCGTGAACTCACCAGTCAAATCATTGCCCTTGCGCTGGAGCGTGGACTGTTCCTGTTGTCATGCGGCTGCGACAAAAATGTGTTGCGCTTTATTGCGCCGCTGACCGTGACCAAGGAAGAGATCGACACAGCGATGACAATTTTGCGTCAGTCGTTTGAAGAAACTATGTCCGAGGCGTAAAGAGGCAGCACTATGAAAATCGTTATTGCAGATTATCCGGATGTGCTGGGACGTGACATTGACAAAGAATATGCGCTTTTGAGACAGGAGATACCGGATGCGGATATTGTGCTGCATCCGTATACCGACCCGGAAGCATTTTACCGGGAAATGGCGGATGCGGACGGCCTGCTCACGGCCTTTATCCCACTGGACCGAACGGCGCTTGACCGGATGCCGCAGCTTAAGGCCATCTCCATCAATGCGACGGGCTATAATTTCGTCGATCTTGAGGAAACCAGGCGGCGTGATATTCCGGTTTGTGCCATTGGAGAATACTGTACACAGGAAGTTGCGGATCATACCATTGCTTTGCTGCTGGCATTGGAACGAAACCTGAAGTCGTATACCCGGCTAGTCGACCGGGAATATCGGTGGCAGTATTATGCTGCACCGCAGCCGATGGGGCTTTGTGGCAGCGTGATAGGGATATTCGGGTTCGGCAAGATTGGACGCGCAGTGGCGCGGCGGGCACAGGCTTTTGGCATGCGGGTGATGGCCGTAGATCCCCATGCAGATGAACAACAGACACAGCTGATGGGTGTGTGTCTAACCGATACGGATACGCTGCTGCAAACAGCAGATGTGATCAGTAACCACATGAACCAGACGGCGGAAAACGAATGCTTTTTTGACGAAGATTGTTTCCGCCGCATGCAGCGGCACCCGATTTTTCTCAATGTTTCCCGCGGTGTCAGTGTCGATGAGCAGGCATTGGTACTCGCATTGGATGAAGGATGGATTCGCGCAGCGGGATTGGATGTGCTGCGGGAGGAAAAGCCGGATCTGGCACAGTGCCCCTTCCTTGGTCGGGAAAACGTGATTGTCACGCCGCATGCCGCTTTTTACAGCGCACGATCGATTGAAGCATTGCAGCGGTTAAGCTGCCGCAATCTGATCGACTGTCTCACTGACAGGCGGCAGCGCGCATTCCGGATTGTCAACAAAGTGGGGGCCGCCCCTGTTTAGGCTCGAACTCCATTTATGGATGGGAGGCGGCGCTTATTGCAGTGGCAGCGCAATGGATATGGTCCGTCACGCTCTCGGCCAAATCGTCAAATGAGCTTTCCGTCAATAAAGTCGACATCCACTTGATAGAATATACACAGGAGAAGTGTGGAGCTGGCGGTATGAAAAAGTGAAAGGAAGTACCTTTGTTTTGCCTATGTGCGAAATATGCGCTTTTGCAGTACATAAAAGATCGGAAATAGTGAGAGTAAAAAAAAAGCACTGATTTCTTTCGAAATCAGTGCTTTTTAATGGTTGCGGGGGCTGGACTTGAACCAACGACCTCCGGGTTATGAGCCCGACGAGCTACCAACTGCTCTACCCCGCGATATAAGACCTTCATTTGAAGTGCTTATTTACTATACCACGGGATATGGTGGATGTCAAGAGAAAAATGAAAAAATAAGAAAAATTATTGTGACTCCCCGTCCGACTCGCTGCTTTCCGGCGTGTCTGGCACTTCAAACCAGAAGGAAATGCCGCCCGGCACATTTTCAGCGCCGCAGGAGCCGTGCAGCGTATCGGCAATGGCATGCACCAAAGACAGGCCGATGCCGGTACCGCCTGCTTCACGGGTTCGGGCGCGGTCGGTACGGTAAAATTTCTCCCAAATTTTCGGAAGCTCTTCTTCCGGCAGGCCCTCGCCTTCATTGAATACAGTCAGCCGGATGCCGGAATCCGTGCTCGCTGCCGAGATTTCGATATGTCCGCCGTCCACCGTGTAGCGGATTGCATTGGAAAGATAATTCATCAGTACCTGCTCCAATAGGTCGCCGTCTGTGCGAACCGTGACACAGGTATCTGCAAAATGCACGGTCAAGCCGCGGCTCTCGCAGAGTACCTTGGTCTTTTGAACAGCTTCTGTGCAAAGTTCGTGGATATCAATGTCCTCATAGAAGGTTTGCTCAGCGCCCAGTTCCAGCTTGGACAGGTTCAGCAGCTGCATGACCAGCTTGTTCATGCGGTCGGCTTCGTCCGCAATGGTGTCGCAGTAAAACTCCCGATCCTCCGGGTCGTCTGCCACGCCGGCGGTCAGGCCCTCTGCATAGCCCTGTATCAACGCGATAGGGGTTTTCAGCTCATGCGATACATTGACAATAAATTCGCGCCGCATGCTGTCAATACGCTCTTTCTTTTCGATTTCCTGCGCGAGTTGATCGTTGGACTGCTTGAGTTCCCCGATGGTCTGTTCCAGATAGGCGGACAGGCGGTTGAGTGATTGACCAAGGTGACCGATTTCGTCGCTGCCGCCGGCAGGACACTTGGTCGAGAAATCCAATTCGCTCATACGGTCGGCAACACCTGCCATATCAATCAGCGGTCGGGTGAATTGACGCGAGATAAAATAGCCGCAAATCAGACAGATAAGCAGCGCACAGCCGCCCGCAATGAGCAGGAAAACCAGATTGAGCGAGGAGTTCTGTTCAATATAGGCATAGGGCATATAGGCAAACAGACAGTTTTCTCCCCGGCTGTCCAGCGTACCGGCAAGGCACAGGTATTGATCGCCGTCCCACAGCGAAACGTTTAAAAACTGATAGTTATGCTTGACAAGTGTATCCAGATTGACGCTTTGGGCGATGGATTGCAGGATGGCATAGCCGCGTCGCTGTTGGTCGAACAAATCAAAATCCGGCAATTGGAAGGTTCCCTGCAAGGAGGATTCGCCGCCGGTCGGGTTACCGTTACCCGGCGAGAAGAAGGAGGAATAGCGTACCGTGCCGTCTGCTGCCACGATGGAGAGACGAATTACGCTCCGGCTTTCATAGTTGTCCAGCACGGTGGCGATGTCATCCACACTGCCCGTATAGCTGCTGCGGATGCTCTGATAGGCGTCGCGCAATTCATTACGCCGCGTCATCATGTAGTAATCCTCGTAGAAGAACAGATTGAGCAGCAGCAGCATGCCGATAAAGACCAGCGCAACTGCACTGATCGCGGCAAAAAACTTAAACCGGATGGAACCGTGTTTCATCTTTATCCCTCAAAACGGTAGCCGTAACCGCGGACGGTGGCAATCATCGAGCCGCAGTCGCCCAGCTTGGCGCGCAGCTTTTTGACATGGGTGTCGACCGTGCGCAGATCACCGAAATAGTCGTAGCCCCAGACTGCGTTGAGAATGCTCTCGCGCGACAGGGCAATGGCACGGTTGTTTTTGAAATAGACCAGCAGTTCGTATTCCTTCGGGGTCAGATCAACCGGGGTATTATTGACCAATACCTCGCGGCGTAGTTCATTGATGGACAGCGCGCCGAATTGCTCGACCGGTGCGGCGGTGCGGCCTTCTCGTTTCAGCAGGGCGCGCACACGCGCGGCCAGCACGATGGGGGAAAACGGCTTGGTGACGTAATCATCCGCGCCGTCCTCTAATCCGCGCACCTGATCCGCATCCTCCGCGCGGGCGGTCAGCAGCATGACGGGCAGGTGCTTGTCCCCGCGCTCCTGTGCGCGCAGCTCACGCAGCACCTCAAAGCCGTCCATGCCGGGCATCATCACATCCAGAATGGCAAGATCCAGACTGGGATGCCGGGTTTCCAGTATTTGCATGGCCTCGCGCCCATCGGCGGCCTCCACAATGTTGTGGCCGTCGCGCTTCAAAAAGTCGCTGACCAGACGGCGAATGCGCGCCTCGTCATCGGCAATCAAAATCGTAGACATCATATCCCACCTCTGTGTTGATATATAGCAAAGTATACGGGGAAAGTTTGTCCGTTGTGTGAACAAATAGAAAAGGGATAGAGGATTTCTTGAAATAATGTTGTGTATTCTGGCGGCGCAGCGGTGGGTCAGTCGTCTGCGTTTTCCTGCTCCTCCTGCTCCAGCACAAGGCGGTACAGCGCATTCTTTTTCACACCGGCCTCAGCGGATACTGCCTTGACTGCGTCCTTTTGCGTTTCCCCTTGTGCGACACGGCGGCGCACCTCATCTGCGGCAGCTTGCAGACGCGCGTCCGCATCCTCGGGCGTGTCCGGCATATCGGGCGCGCCCTCGACAATCAGCACAAATTCGCCGCGCGGCGGGGTTTGGTCAAAATACTGCACAGCTTCAGAAAGTGTAAAACGCAGGGTCTCCTCGTGCAGCTTGGTCAGCTCACGCGAAAGCGAAATGCGGCGCTCGCCGCCGAAGGCTTCCGCGAGGTCGCGCAGCGTGGCGCACAGCTTGTGCGGCGCTTCATAGAAAATCATCGTGCGCTTTTCGCCTTGGAGCGCGTCCAGATGCTCGCGCCGCGCCTTTTTGTTGACCGACAGAAAGCCTTCGAAGCACCAGCGGCCGGTCGGCAGGCCGGAAGCCGCCAGCGCGCACACGGCGGCGCAGCAGCCCGGAATCGGAATGACCGGCACGTCATGGGCCGCGCAAAGAGCCACTAAATCCTCACCAGGGTCGGAGACAGCGGGCGTGCCCGCGTCGGTTACAAGCGCGCAGCTTTCGCCGGCGAGCAACTTGGCGAGTACTTCCTCGCCGCGTGCGCGGCGGTTGTGCTCATAGTAGGAAATCAGCGGCTTTTTGGGCAGCGCGCAGGCGGTCAGCAGCTTTTGGGTGACGCGCGTGTCCTCGGCCGCGATGAAATCCACCGAGGAGAGTACTTCGCGCGCACGGGGCGACAAATCGCTGAGGTTGCCGATGGGTGTGGCAACCAGATATAATGCAATTTCACTCATTGTAATATTTCCTTAATAAATTATTTTTCGTATATTCTTTGGTATTCCTCGCTCTCGACCAGCAGCGGCGGTTCGACGCTCAGGCCCTCCGCGCTGCCGCCCTTCCGGCACTCGACCAGCACGGCGCTGGGCGCGGCAGCCGCGTTCTGATGCACAAATCGCAGCCGCTTGGGAACGAGCCGCACGCGGTCGAGCGCTTCGAGCAGCACCCACATCCGTTCCGGACGGAATACAAAGGCGGCCTTGCCGCCCGTGTGCAGCACAAAGGAAGTGGCGACCGCCACATCCTCCACCGTGCAAGTGCCGTCCTGCCGGGCGGTGCGTTTTTCGGGGGAGGGAGCGCTTTTTCCCGCCGTGCGGTCAAAATAAGGCGGGTTGCAGATGACATAATCCATGCTGCCGTGCGGGAAAATCGTGCGAATCGCGCGCAAATCGCCCTGCATGGCGGTAACGCCTACGCCGTTATCCACAATCGAGCGACGGAATAGCGCAAGCGCGTCCTCTTGCAATTCCAGCCCTGTAATGCGCAGGTCGGGACGGTAAATCAGCAGCGCGAGTGCGCCCGTACCGCAGCCGAGGTCGAGCACCTTGGCGTTCCGGCGCGGTTTGGCGAATGCGGAGAGCAGTACGCTGTCCTGTCCGAGCTTGAAAAAACGGTCGTCCTGCCATAATTTCAGCCCGTTCGGCAGGACTTCGATGGTTTGCGGCATGGGTTTTCCTCCTTGCGGCGTATGCGAAAGGCCGGCCTTAACCGGCCGGCCTTGGGGCACTTGAGTTATTGTTCGGCGTCGCCGCGATGCCGGCGCGCGTGCTCTTTGAGCTTTTCAAAGGTTTCCGTGCTGATGACATGCTCGATGCGGCAGGCGTCTTCGGCTGCGGTTTCGGGCGAAACACCCAGCATGGTCAGCAGCTCGGTCAACACCGTATGGCGCTCGTAGATGGTTTCCGCGATGTGCAGACCGGATTCCGTCAGACCGAGCAAACCGTTTTGGTCGATGGAAACATAGCCGTTGTCCCGCAGCAAGCCGACCGCGCGGCTGATGCTCGGCTTGGAAAAACCGGTGTAGTGGGCCACGTCAATCGACCGCACCTGCCCGTTGCGCTGCGTCAGCACGAGAATCGCTTCCAGATAGTTTTCCGCGCTTTCCTGTATTTTCACGGGGGCGGCCTCCTTTGATGCTTAGGGATAATATATTTATTTTAGCATGTCTTACGTTTTTTGGCAACAGGAGCGCAGCGGCGGCGGCAAACAAAAACGTCTCTGCGGGGCTTTTCATTTGCTTTGCCGCTGTGCTATAATAAATTATACGGACAAAAAGGAGTGACCGCAATGGATAAGCAGATGTTCAACAATACGCAGATTCTCGCTTGGCTGCAATATTTTTCGGAAAACACGCAGGTTGATCTGGAAAAGGTCAAAATTCTCGACATTACCCGCAAGAACAAAAATCTGATCCCGACCGTGGAATCCAACGACGCGGTGCTTGTATTCACCGAGGCCGGTCATGCAGACATCTTCTATCGCATGTGGGATGCGGGATTGGGCGAGTGTGATGTGTGGTACAATACCGGCTCCGACCCCTCCGGTCCGATTCAGCACAACAAGCTGCGCGATATGATTAACCGCGGCATCAACGCTTCGGCGGCGATGCTGATTCTCAATCCGACCGCGCGCTCGACCTACAAGATCGGTATGCGCAACTCGAGCTTTTCGCGCGGGTCGATTCACTATGTCGGCAGCGAGATTCGTGCGGTCATCCTCAACAAAATGCACATCGCAAACGATGATACCGTGTGTATTATCTCAGGCGAGTCAATTGCGGTCGAGTCCGCGATCATCGCAGGAGAGGGTACGGTCATTGCGGTCGAGTATAACCAAAACGACCGCCGCACGATGGAGGAGAATATCGAGCAGTTCGGTCTGAACAACATACAGATTATCGACCATGTGGATGACGAAACGATGAAGAACCTGCCTGTGCCGTCGCTTACCATGCTGGTCGCTTCTGCGAGCATGGAGCAGGAGATCGAATGCCTGCTGCGCATCAACCCGCATATGGAGTTTGTCATTTATACGCTGGACTTCCGCTGTGCCGCGTCCATCCCGGATTTGTTTGCACGCTATGGCATCGGAGAGACCGAGGTCATCCAGATTGCGGTGTCCAAGCTGAGCAGCAAGCATACCTTTGTCACCGAGCCTGCGCCATGGCTGATTTCGGGCAAGGCTTGACGTGTCCGCGCAGGAGAAACAATTGTTTTTGTGCGAAATGCCGATTGACATTGCTCTACCCCTTTATTATAATAAAGTGCAGTTACAACAAAACAGCCAAAGATGATGAGGGAGACAGTAGGATCGCATCCCAACGCCGCAGCGAGCCGGGGCATGGTGTAAGTCCGGCGCCAGTAGGACGATGCCGAATATCACTCCGGAGTTGCAGCCCGAAACCCTGTGGGGGAGTAGGTGCTGACGGTTTTCCCCGTTACAGGAAGCGCGTATGATGGTATGCAGTAACGGGTGGTTACACGTAAGTTTTCGACAGGCTTTCGTCCCTTTACGGGGACGAAAGCCTTTTTGTTTTCACCCGCGGAAAGCCCCGCGCTTGGATGGACAGGACAAAGAACATACGAGGAGGAAACAGCATGAAAAACATGGTGGAGATTCGCTGGCACGGCCGCGGCGGACAGGGCGCCAAGACCGCCTGCCTGCTGCTGGCGGACGCGGCGTTTGCATCGGGTAAGTATGTGCAGGGCTTTCCCGAATACGGCCCGGAGCGCATGGGCGCGCCGATTACGGCCTATAACCGCATTTCGGATGAGCGGTGCACGATTCACTCCAATATCTATGAGCCGGACTACGTCGTTGTGGTCGATGAGACGCTTTTGCAGTCGGTCGATGTGACGCACGGACTCAACCCTAAGGGGGCTATCGTCATCAACACGCACAAGTCGCCTGATGAGGTGCGTCCGCTGCTGCGCGGCTATGAGGGCCGCGTCTATACCATCGACGCGCGCGCGATTTCCGAGCGCACGCTTGGCAAGTATTTCCCCAACACGCCCATGCTGGCCGCGATTGTCAAGGTCAGCGGTGTGCTCGACCCGTGGCGGTTTCAGTCGGATATGGAGGTTTCCTTCAAGCATAAGTTTGCGACCAAGCCGCAGGTTATCGCAGGTAATATGGAATGCCTGACCCAGTCTCTCAAGGAGGTGCGCGGATAATGGCAAAGAGCGCAAAGGATATCAATGAGCAGTCGCCGTGGCAGGATTTGACACCGGGCGGCGAGATTTACGAGGGCGGCACCGCCCGTATGACCATGACCGGTGAGTGGCGCGCCAATATCCCGGTCTGGCATGAGGAAAAATGCAAACAGTGTCTGCTTTGCGCGCCGTTCTGCCCGGATTCGTCCATTCCGGTGTGTGACGGCAAGCGCACGGACTTTGATTTTGACCACTGCAAGGGCTGCGGCATCTGCTGGAAGGTGTGCCCCTTCGGCGCAATCGACTTTGTGAAGGAGGAAAAGTGATGAGCATTCGAGACCGGCTTTCGGGCAACGAGGCGGTTGCCTATGCCATGCGGCAAATCAATCCGGACGTGTTCGCCGCGTTCCCTATCACGCCCTCGACCGAGATTCCGCAGTATTTTGCGCAGTATGTGGCGAACGGACAGGTCGATACCGAGTATGTGACGGTCGAGTCCGAGCATTCGTCCATGTCCACCTGCATCGGCGCGTCGGCGGCAGGCGTGCGTGCGGTCACCGCGACCTCGTCCTGCGGCCTTGCGTATATGTATGAATTGCTGTATGTGGCGGCATCCGCCCGCCTGCCGATTACGCTTGCATGCGTCAACCGCGCGCTGACCGGCCCCATCAACATCAACAACGACCATTCGGATTCGATGGGCACACGCGATGCGGGCTGGATTCAGTTATATGCTGAGAACAATCAGGAGGCCTATGACAACTATTTGCAGGCGATGCGTATCTCGGAAACGCCCGACGTGCGCCTGCCGATTATGGTCTGTCAGGACGGCTTTATCACCTCGCACGCGGTCGAGAACATTCTGCTCGAAGAGGACGAAGCGGTTAAGGCGTTTGTGGGCGAGTATCATCCTGAGCATGCGCTGATCGGCCGGGAAACACCGCTGGCCGTCGGCCCGTACGACGTTTCGCCCTATTACATGGAGCATAAAGTACAGCAGGCCGAGGCGATGAAAAATGCCAAGCGGGCGATTCTCGATGTTGCAGCGGACTTTGAAAAGACCTTCGGCCGCAAATACGGCTTTTTTGAAGAATACCAGATGGAGGACGCAGAAGTCGCGCTCGTGCTGATTGGTTCGACCGCGGGCACGGCCAAGGCCTGCATCGACCAGCTGCGCGCGGCGGGCCGCAAGGTGGGCCTTATCAAGATTCGCGTGTTCCGTCCCTTCCCGGCCGAGGAACTCGCGCAGGCGCTCAGCCATGTCAAGGCGGTCGCCGTGATGGATAAGAGCGAGGGCTTTTCCGCCTGCGGCGGCCCGATTTACGCCGAGACCTGTGCTGCGTGCTATGATTTGGAGAAGCGTCCGGTGCTGATTGACGTGGTGTACGGTCTGGGCGGCCGTGATGTGGCGACAGAGGATATCGCGCGGGTGTACGACCACCTGTTCCTGCTGACCGAAAACGGCGGCAAGGGACCGAAATACATCCACATGGGCCAGCGCAGCAGCGAAACGGAGGTGCTCTGACATGGCGTACAATCATAAGAAAGAACTTTCCAAGCCCGAGCGCTTTGTCGGCGGTCATCGCCTGTGTGCGGGCTGCGGCGCGGGTCTGGTGTGCCGCGGTATGCTGCGTGCGCTCGATGAGGGGGACAAGGCGGTTGTATGCAACGCGACCTCGTGTCTCGAGGTTTCGTCCTTCCTGTATCCCTACACCGCATGGGAGGATTCCTACATCCATTCCGCGTTCGAGAATGCGGCCGCGACCTGCGGCGGCGTCGAGGCGGCGTACAATGTGCTCAAGCGCAAGGGTAAGCTGGACGGCACCTATAAATTCCTTGCTATCGGCGGCGACGGCGGTACCTATGACATCGGTTTCCAGTCGCTGTCCGGCGCGATGGAGCGCGGACACGATATGGTTTACTTCTGCTATGATAATGAGGCGTATATGAATACCGGTATTCAGCGCTCGTCGTCCACACCGCGCTTTGCCAGCGCGACCACCACCCCGACGGGTACGGTTTCGGTTGGCAAAAAGCAGAATAAGAAGGATTTGACCGAGATTATGGTCGCGCACAATATCCCGTATGTGGCACAGACCACCTTCCTCGGCAACTTCAAGGATTTCCATGAGAAGGCACATCGCGCAATTTATACGGAAGGGCCTGCATTTGTCAATGTTATGTCGCCCTGCCCGCGCGGCTGGCAGTATTCGACCGAACTGCTGCCCGAAATCTGCAAAATGGCGGTCGAGACCTGCGTCTGGCCGCTGTATGAGGTAATCGAGGGCAAGTGGCATTTGAATTACATGCCGAAAAACAAGCTGCCTGTCACTGAATTTATGAAATTACAGGGCCGCTTCAAGCACTGCTTCAAGCCGGGGAATGAGTGGACGCTCGAAGCCGCGCAGCAGTACGTCGACGAACAGTGGGAGAAATTGCTCAACCGCTGCGAAAGCAACTGAAATCAATGAAAAAGCCGTTTCGCTCCCATTCGGGAACGAAACGGCTTTTGTGTCGGTAGAGTAATTCTCGCGTAGCTTGGGCGGTGTCCGCGCGCTGCCTCTTCGTTCGAAACTGTAGTTTCAAACAAGACACTGTTAGTCGTGCGGGCGGCGGTAGAAGTTGCCCGCCACCTGATCGGTTTTCAGAATGTTAATGAAGGCGTGCGGGTCAATCTCGCGCGCGGCGCGCGTGATCTCCTTAACCTGATCGCTGGTGATGACCGAGTAAATCAGGTCGCGCTCCTCGCCGTTATACAGGCCGGTGCCGTGAAACAGCGTAGCACCGTGGTGGGTGGTGTCTTTGATTTGCTCGTAAATCTCCGGCGCACGGTTAGAGATGATGAACAGCGTCGTGCGCTTGAAGCGTGGGTCGAGCAGATGGACAACCTGCGTCGAGGCGAATTGAAAGATGATGGAGTACAGCGCTTTATCCCAGCCGAACAGCATGCCTGCCACCACAAGCATCAGACAGTTGCCGATGAAGATGTAATTCCATGCATCTACATTCAGCCGTTCGCTGAGGGCGACCGCAATGAAGTCTGTGCCGCCGCTGGTGGCGCGGCCAAGCAGACAAAGGCTGATCGAAAAACCATTGATGATGCCGCCGAAGATACAGACGAGCAGAACGTCGTTGGTCAGCGGCATAGAGGGGATAATATCGGTCAATACACTGGTCAGTGCAATCATCAGGCAGGAATAAAGGGTGAAGCGTTTACCGATGAGCCGGAAACTGATGACAGCCGGAATGGCGTTGAGCAGCAGGTTAATCGCAGTAAACGGCAACGCTATGCCTGCAAATTGCTGTGCGCTGCGCTGAATGAGCAGAGTCAGACCGTTAAATCCGCCGGGAAATAGTCCGCCGGCATCGACAAAGCTCTTGATGTTGACCGCCATCACAACCGAAGCCAGTACGATGAGGAACAGACGGCGTGCCTGTCCGGTGAGCGGCGGCTCCCAGCCGCTCTGCGGATGGGTGTTTTGGGCACCCGATGCTTGCTTTGACTGCATGAAAATCCCCCTCTTTGACCGGCTGTGAAGCCGGTGGATGTTCGGTTATATTATAGCACAGCGGCGCGCAGAAGTTAACCGACATTCTGCACGCCGCTGTGAAAAATTCCGAAGGGGAGTATGAACTTATGTTATGGCTGCTGACCGTCCTGCGGAGGCACAGGCGGCTGCTGAGGAGCTTCCTGCGGCGGTACCGGAGCGTCTGTCTGCGGAGGGACGGACGGCTGCGGGTTGACCGGCGGCACAGGGGGCTGCTGCGGAGCGGCAGGTGCCGGGCCGGCGCCGGGGGCAGGCGGAACCGGCTGCTCTTCGGGGAGCGGTCCCATCTTGCGGTTGATTTCCTGCGTGTTGCGGCACAGCACAAGCAGCAAAAGCGCATATTCATACACGATGCGCGCCGCCAGATTGCCGAGCACAAACAGCAGCAGGGCGGTAAAGAAGTGTGAGAACAACAGCGCGACGCTGTAAATCACGATACCGACAACCGTGATGCAGTACAGCGCACGGATGAGCTTTTCGGTATAGAAGGTTCGGAAGTTGAGTGCATCATGCAGCTTTGCGGCCGTGCCTTGAAAACGGTTGGGCTTGCGGACAAACAGGAAGTACAGCGCAAGGCCGCCTGCAATAATGACAATCGCTGCGATAATCGGAAGGATAACAGAGAAAAACGGAGTATACGTATAGGTATGTGTATAGGAATAAGGATAGCTAAACATGATTTCCTCCTGATAAAAGGATAAAGTGTGTATATTTAGTGTAACATATCCGGGAAAATCTTGCAAGTCTTATCGAAATGTTGTACCCTATTAGGGAGAAAACAGGACGGAGAGAAATGGTATGAGAATTTTACACACTACGCCCGCCGAAGACGGGTTTTCTATGCCTGCGGAGTTTGCACCGCATGAGGGCTGCCTGATGATCTGGCCCGAGCGGGCGGATTCGTGGCAGTACGGCGCATATGCCGCGCGCAAGGCGTTTTTGAGGGTGATTGAGGCCATTTCGGCAAGCGAAAAGATGACCGTTTTATGCTCGGAGGGGCAGTATGACAACGCGCGTGCGCAGCTGCCCGAGCGGGTGCGGCTCGTCGTGATGGAAACGGACGACGCATGGGCGCGCGACGTTGGACCGACGTTTGTCATAAACGGAAAGGGCGAGCGCCGCGGTATCGACTGGGGCTTCAATGCATGGGGCGGATCGTTCGATGGCTTATATCCGAGCTGGGAGCGCGACAACCGCGTGGCGCGCAAGTTCTGCGACCTGCTGGAAAACGACTGCTACGATAAGCGGGACTTTATCTGCGAGGGCGGCTCCATCCATGTCGACGGCGAGGGCACCGCGCTGGTAACCGAAGCGTGCCTGTTGTCCAAGGGACGCAACCCTGACCTGACCCGAGAGCAGATCGAGCGCACGCTGTGCGAGTATCTGGGTGTTTCCAAGGTGATCTGGCTGCCGCGCGGCATTTACAACGATGAGACCAACGAGCATGTGGACAACGTATGCGCGTTTACCGCGCCCGGCGAGGTCGTACTTGCGTGGACGGACGACCAAAACGACCCGCAGTATGCGCTTTCGGCGGCGAGTCTGGCCGTGCTGGAGGCAGCGACCGACGCAAAGGGACGCAAAATCCGCGTGCACAAGCTGCCGCTGCCCGCACCGGTGACCATTACGGCTGAGGAATGTGAAGGGCTGGATTTGTGCGACGGTGAGCCGACGCGCACGCCGGGCGAACGGCTTGCGGCGAGCTATGTCAATTTTTATATTGCAAATGAAGCAATCGTTATGCCGGCCTTTGACGATCCGATGGACCAAAAAGCGCAGACGATTTTGCAGGACTTGTTCCCGACGCGTCAGGTCGTGGCGATTCCCGCGCGCGACATTTTGATTGGCGGCGGCAACATCCACTGCATCACACAGCAGATTCCCCGTGCATAAGCGGAGACGGATAACCACAAAGGAGAAGAAAAAACGATGAGCAAAGTGACCGTAGCTGCGATTCAGATGACCTATGGGCTGGAAACCGCGACGGAAAAAGTACGCGAGGCAGCGGCGCAGGGCGCGCAGATTATTCTGCTGCCCGAATTGTTTGAAAACTGGTATTTCTGTCAGGAAAAGAATTACGAAAACTATCATCTGGCGACCACGCTGGAGGAAAATCCGGCGGTGAATGTGCTACGCACGCTGGCGCATGATTTCCATGTGGTGCTGCCGGTCAGCTATTATGAGCGTGTGGGCAACACCACCTTTAACACGGTGGCGGTGATTGATGCGGACGGCACCATTCTGGGGCAGTATCGCAAGACCCATATTCCGGACGACCATTTCTATCAGGAAAAGTTCTATTTTACGCCGGGCGATACCGGTTTCCGCGTATGGGATACGGCTTACGCCAAGATTGGTGTGGGCATTTGCTGGGACCAGTGGTTTCCGGAGTCCGCGCGCTGCATGGCGCTGCAAGGCGCGGAGCTGCTGTTTTACCCGACGGCGATTGGTTCCGAGCCAATTCTCGACTGCGACTCCATGCCGCACTGGCGGCGCTGCATGCAGGGACACGCGGCGGCGAACATCATGCCGCTCGTTGCGGCAAACCGAGTCGGGACAGAGACTGTGACCCCCTCGCCGGATAACCAGAACCAGTCCTCCAGCCTGACGTTTTACGGCTCGTCCTTCATTGCCGACGAGACGGGCGCGTTGGTCGAGCAGGCGGGACGGGAGGAAACCGGCATCCTGACGCATACCTTCGATCTGGACGAAATCCGTGAGTTGCGCCGCAGTTGGGGCGTGTTCCGCGACCGTCGGCCGGAAATGTATGGTACCATGGGGCATTTCGGATAAGAATACGGGATAGCAAAAACGCCCGCTGCGGCTGAAGCTGCAGCGGGCGTTGCTGTCTGTTGAGGTAAAATCAGAAGGCCTTTTTGGCGATGTGTGTTTCCTTGGCTTCGCGTAGCTTGCGGATCAGTTCCGGGTCAGCATCGTCCAGACATTCATAGACTTCGATGGCAAAATCCACGCTGTCAATAGATTTCTGCACCAGACGGATTTTTTTATCGCTTTCGATCGCGTCAAGCAGGCCCTGTGCGATTTCGTGACCCGGCTCACGTGCGCACTGCTGGGCAAAAGCCTTGACCAGATTGTGCGGGAGCAGGCTGGAGCCGCCGATAATCAGCAGGAATGCGCCGAATGCGGCCAGCAGAAGGCTGACAGGCAGCAGACTATTCCCGATAAGCAGATTAAGAACGATGGCGACCAAAAGCAGTACGCCTCCGATGATTTCAAAGCGTATGGCAGCCGCGCGATAGCGGCTGAAGTAGGAGGCGTCCTTGTCGTTTTTCATGTTTTTGCAATCCTTTCTGCATGACGGGACATGCTCAGACATAAGATGGAATCAAAGTCAAACAATGCTGGTGTTGCTATAGCCCTTAAGCAGCGTTGCCAGCGACGACTCTTCGGAATAATGCAGATGCTGCACCATGGCCAGAGAGGCGCGCTCCCAATTGTGCTCCAGGCAGGCATCCGCTATTTCTGCGTGCTCCGTCATTGTCCGTTGCAGGCGGCTTTCAATCATTTGGCCGCTCATGACGCGCAAACGGATAATCTGCGTCTGGATGCGGGAATAGAGGTCGGACAGGTATTCGTTGGGCAGGGCCGAAACCAATGTGGAGTGAAACCGGTCATCCAACTCATAAAAGCCTGTAAACTCTTCTGCGTCAGCATGATCATGAAAAATCTTGGAAAACTCTGCAATTTTATTCATATCAAGCCGACTGCCGTAGTTGCGCAGTGTGTAAGGCTCCACCAGGCGACGCACCTCGAAAATCATGCTGATATCGCTGATGGTAAAGCCGGACACAACAATGCCGCGTTTGGGAAACACTTTGAGCAAGCCCTCCTGTTCCAAACGGCCGATGGCTTCACGCACTGGCGTACGGGAGAAACCCAGTTCCGCCTGCAAAACGGCTTCACTGAGCAGTTGATTGGGGGCATACTCGCACATCGTAATTTTTCTTTTGATAAAATCATAGGCCTGTGACTGCATTGAGGATGTTTTCGCAGTGGACATGTATGTTGATACCTCCGAAGGGGCGTAAATCACCCTGATAAATTTATTATATCGGATTGGAGGAATTTTGCAAGAGGTGAAAGAACGGCGCTGGTTCGTGATTTTAGACATATTGCATTGAGCTGGATTGGATAAACTCACGGTTTTTGGGAAAAACGTGAAACAGGAATTGACAAATGGGAAAGAGGGGAATAAGATTACAAGTAAAGAACAACTTGTATACAAGTGATATACAAGATTTTGAGACTAATTTTAGCGGGAAAAACCCGAACAAAAGAAAGTTTGGAGGGAAAAAGATGAAAGCAATTTGCATCAAGGAGCCGGGCAAGGTTGAAATCGTGGAACGGGAGATGCCGGTTCGTAAGCCGGGCGAGGCACTGCTCAAGCTGCTCTATGGCGGTATCTGTGGCAGCGATCTGGGTTCCTATCGCGGCGCAAACGCCTATGTATCCTATCCGCGCGTTCCGGGCCATGAGTTTTCGGCGGAAATCATTGAGATCGACGATAATGACAAGGGTCTCAAACCGGGCATGATTGTCACCTGCAACCCGTATTTCAATTGCGGAAATTGCTATTCCTGCAAGCGCGGTCTGGTAAACGCCTGCACGGATAACCAGACCATGGGCGTGCAGCGCGAAGGCGCTTTTGCCGAGTACATCACCATGCCGATTGAGCGCATCTATGATGGTCAGGGTCTTGACCCCAAGGTACTGGCGCTGATTGAGCCGTTTTGTATCAGCTATCACGGCGTCTCTCGCGCGGATGTTAAGCCGGGTGAGCGCGTGCTGGTAGTCGGCGCAGGCACCATCGGTGTGCTGGCAGCGGTTGCAGCCAAGGCTAAGGGCGCAGAGGTTACCATCTGCGACGTTGCACCGGATAAGCTGGACTACGCTTACAAGACCTTCGAATTGGATCACAAGCTGCTCAACGAGTCGCCCGAAGCCTTTGAAAAGGGCGTTGCAGAATTAACCAACGGCGACGGCTTTGATGTGACCATCGAAGCGGTCGGCCTGCCGAACACCTTCCAGAACTGCATTGACGCTGCTTGCTTCGGCGCGCGCGTGGTTCTGATTGGTGTTTCCAAGCGCAATATCGAAGACTTCTTCTTCACCATCATTCAGAAGAAGGAGCTGAACATCTACGGCTCACGCAATGCGATGAAGAAGGACTTCCTCGAGCTGATTCAACTGGTCAAGGGCGGCGGCGTTGCGCTGGACAAGATTGTCACCAATACATATAAGTGGACGGACGCGCCCAAGGCGTTTGAGGAGTTTGCTGCAAACGCAGGCAAGATGCTGAAGGTTGTTATCGACTTCACCTGAGCGGCACGGCAATGGTGTAGTAAATAAAAGAAAAGAGAAAAGGAGAATCACTATGAAAGCAAACGTAAGCAAGAGACTGCTGGCCATGCTGTTGTGTGGTGCGATGGCGGCGAGCTTGACCGCATGCGGCGGTTCGGGCAACGGGGGTTCGACAGGCACTGGCGGCGATGCTGCGTCTACCTCGGGTGATGTGATCGAACTCCAGATTGGTTTTGAGAACTCGATCTCCGAGCCGATTGGTCAGGGCATTGAGAAGTGGGCGGAACTGCTGGAAGAGGCTTCCGGCGGCACCATGACCATCACGCCTTATCCGGACAGCCAGTTGGGCAGCAAGAATGAGTTGATTGATTCCATGATGCTGGGTGAGCCGGTTTGTACGTTGGCTGACGGCGCGTTCTACGCAGACTATGGCGTACCGGATTTCGGTATCGTGTTCGGGCCGTTCCTGTTTGACAGCTGGGATGAGTGCTGGACGCTCATCGAGTCCGACTGGTATGCTGACCAGTGCGCACAGCTTGAGCAGCAGGGCCTTAAGATTCTGACCTCGGACTGGAAGTATGGCGCTCGTCACACGCTGACGGTTTCTCCGGTCAATTCGGTTGAGGACCTTGCCGGCATGAAGATTCGCGTGCCGAACAACCAGATTCAGTCCTATGGTTTTGACGTTCTGGGTGCAGTGTCTACCGGCATGGATTTGGGTGACGTTTATCAGGCGCTTCAGACCAAGACCATTGATGGCGCTGAGAACCCGATTGCCACTCTGTATGGCCGCAAGCTGCACGAGGTTGCCAAGTACCTGATTCTGGATGGTCATGTGCTGAACTTCACCACTTGGGTTTGCTCGGCTGACTGGTTCAACAGCCTGACTGAGGAGCAGCAGAACTGGCTGATCGAAACGGGTAATGAAGCCGGTCTGTACAACAACGAAGTACTTGACCAGCAGGAACAGGATTACCTGCAGCAGATGAAGGACGAGGGCGTTACCGTTGTTGAGCCGACCGAAGAAGTGCTGCAGGGCTTCAAGGACAAGGCACAGTCCTTCTATGACATGGGCGATACTTTTGGTTGGTCCGACGGCCTGTACGAGACTGTTTGCGAGGCAATGGGCAAGCAGGCCTGATTGGAAGCGTTTGATTATAACACAGAAAAGATGAAGTGACTTCCAACCGGCAGCGGCAATGCGCGTTCTGCCGCTGCCGGTTATCCATTTCTGAGGAGGGTAAAACACATGAAGCAAGGCAGTAAGCTGCGCGCGGTTGTGTGCAATCTGGATACGATTGTAGCCTCCGTTGTGCTGGCGATCCTGATTATCCTGACCTTTGCGGGCGTTATTTTCCGTTATGTGCTTGGCGCGCCGTTCACTTGGCTGGAAGAAGTGCAGACGTCCTGCATGGTATGGATCGTATTTGCAGCGGCGGGCGCGGCATTCCGTGCCGGCAACCAGGTGGCAATCGAAATGATTGTCGATATGATGCCGAAAAAAGCACAAAAAATTGCGCAAATCTTTATTTCCGTGGTTGTAGTTGTCGTTTTGGCGTATCTGTTCTATCAGAGCATTGGCTTTATCAATATTTTTGTAAAAAGCGGTCGTTCGACTCCGATGCTGAAGATTCCGTATACATTTGTCTATGGCATCGCGCCGGTATCCTATATTTTGATGATCGTCAGCTACTTCTATGCGCTGTTCAAGGGCGTAAAATCCGAGGCAAAGGAGGCGCTTGAAGTATGAATGGTGTACTTGCACTTGCATCCATCGTCATGCTCGTGTTGCTGTTCCTCAAGGTGCCGGTATTTGTTTCGGTCCTGGGCGGTGCAGCTGTATACTTTGTGATGAATCCCGGCGTAAATTCGATTGTATTTGCGCAGCAGGCAATTACCGGCGCGGAAAGTATTTCGCTGCTGGCAATCCCGTTCTTTGTATGTGCCGGTATCATGATGAACTACACCGGCGTTACCGCCCGTATCATGGGCTTCTGTGAAGTGTTGACCGGTCGTATGTACGGCGGTCTGGCACAGGTAAACGTGCTGCTGTCCACCCTGATGGGCGGCCTGTCCGGTTCCAACCTGGCTGATGCCGCAATGGAAGCCAAGATGCTGGTTCCGGAAATGGAGAAGAAAGGCTTCTCTAAGGAATTTTCCACGGTCGTCACGGCGGCTTCCGCGATGATCACTCCGCTGATTCCGCCCGGAATCTCCATGATCCTGTACGGCTGCATCGCAAATGTTTCGATTGGTGATTTGTTCATTTCCGGCTTGGGTGTTGGCGCGTTGCTGTGTATCACTATGATGATTCTGGTTCGCTTTGTGTCCAAGGCACGCGGCTATGCGCCGCTGCGTACCACCCGTGTTTCGGGGCGAGAATTCGGTACGGCTCTCAAGCCCGCTATTCTGCCGCTCTGCCTGCCGATTATCATCATTGGCGGTATCCGTCTGGGCCTGTTCACCGCGACCGAAGCCGGTGCGGTTGCTATTGTCTACTCTATGCTGCTGGGTGTTGTCTACCGTGAGATGCGTTGGGATGACCTCAAGCGTGGCTTCAAAGAAACCGTATGCACCACTTCGTCCATCATGCTGATCGTTGCTGCCGCCGGCGTGTTCTCCTGGGTACTGACCAAGGAGCGTATCCCGCAGCAGCTGACAGAGTGGATCGTTGCCACCATTGATAACAAGTACATCTTCCTGCTGATCGTCAACATTTTCCTGCTGATCGTCGGCATGTTCATCGAAGGCAACGCTTCTATGATCATTCTGGTTCCGCTGCTGCATCCGATTGCTCTGGCGTACGGCATCAACGAAATCCAGTTTGCTATGACCTATATTTTCAACAACGCCATCGGTGCGCTGTCGCCCCCGATGGGCACGCTGATGTTCGTCACCTGCGGTATTACCGGCTGTAAGACGGGCAAGTTCATCAAGGAAGCAGTTCCGTTCTATCTGCTCCTGCTCGTCAACCTGCTTCTGATCACTTATGTACCGGCCTTCTCTACCGGTATCCTGTCCCTGTTCGGTGGCTGAACGTTTTTGGTTCATCCATAGGTTATTGTCCGGTACGGCGGAGGTTTCTCCGCCGTTTCCGGGTTGTTTGTATAAGGAGAATGATGATGGAAAAACTCAATTATGAAGTACTGAAAAAGTCCGGTTATACGGGCTATATCTTGGAAAACGCACCGGAAAAGATTCTTCAGTTCGGTGAGGGCAATTTTCTGCGCGCCTTTGTGGACTATTGGTTTGACATGTCCAACGAAAAGGTTGGCTGGAACGGCAAGGCGGTTCTGGTACAGCCGATTGCACCGGGTCTGGCTAAGCAGATAAACGATCAGCAGGGCCTGTATACTTTGTATCTGCGCGGCCGCGAGAATGGTGAGAAGGTGGATCGCAAGCGTGTGATATCCTCGGTGTCCCGCTGCCTTAACCCTTATGAGAAGGCAGACTATGATGCGATGATGGAAGTTGCGGTGTCCGATGATCTCGAATACATCGTCTCCAATACCACCGAGGCCGGTATCGTGTATGATCCTGCCTGCCGGAAGGATGACTGCCCGCCGTCCTCATTCCCGGCAAAGCTCACGCAGGTGCTGTATAAGCGCTGGCAGGCCGGCAAGAAGCCGCTGGTTATCCTGTCCTGTGAGCTGATTGACAACAACGGAAAGGAACTGGAGAAGTGCGTCGGTCAGTACATCGAGCAGTGGGGCCTTGAAGCGGACTTCAAGGCTTGGTGCGGTGAGTGCACCTTCTGTTCTACGCTGGTCGACCGCATTGTGCCCGGCCGCATCAAGGACGCTGCCGAGGCGGCTAAAATGGATGAGGAGAACGGCTATCACGACGAGCTGATCGACGTGGGCGAGGTGTTTGGTGTTTGGAATATCGAAGGTCCGGCATGGCTGGAAGACAAACTGCCCTTTAAAAAGGCCGGCCTCAACTGCATCGTCGTGCCGGACGTTACCCCGTATAAGAAGCGCAAGGTGCGCATTCTCAATGGCGCGCACACCGGTTTTGTGCTCGGCGCATACCTTGCGGGCTTCGATATCGTGCGCGACTGCATGCACAACGAGCATATCAAGGGCTTCATGAACAAGATGCTGCACGAGGAAGTTATCCCGACCCTGCCGCTTGACAAGGACGATCTGGAGAATTTCGCGGCAGCCGTGGAGGACCGCTTCAACAACCCGTTTGTAGATCACGAGCTGATGAGCATTTCGCTCAACTCCACCTCCAAGTGGAAGGCGCGCAACATGCCCAGCTTCCTTGAGTACATCGAGAAGGAGGGCAAGCTGCCGGTATGCCTGACCATGAGCCTTGCTGCCTACATCGCCTTCTATTCGACCGACGTGCAGGAGCTGACCGACAAGGGCTTGGTCTGCAAGCGTGCGAAGGGCAACACCTACACCTGCTCGGATGACCGCTGGGCGCTTGAGTTCTACTGGGCGCACCGTGACGACAGTGACGCTGAACTGGTGCACGCGGTGCTGACCAACGAGCAGATGTGGGATCAGGACCTGACGAAGATCGACGGTGTGGAAGCTGCGGTTCTGGCAGATCTGGAAAAAATCCGCACGGAAGGTGCGGAGGCTGCGTTTGCTTCCTGTCTGTAAGCGGGGAAATATGCTATGACAAAACTCATTCGCATTAACGAGCGGGATAATGTAGCGGTTGCGCTGCATCCTGTCAGCAAGGGCGAGACGCTGACCGCGGGCGGTGTGACCGTCACCGCAGTCGAGGACATCCCGCAGGGCCACAAGATTGCGCTCGAGCCGATCGCGGAGGGCGCGTCTGTTGTCAAGTACGGCTATCCGATTGGTCACGCCACGGCGGCAATCGAGACTGGCGCATGGGTGCATACCCATAATATGAAAACCAATCTGTCGGGCGAAGAGGAATATACCTACGAGCCTGCTGTTCCGTCGGTATCGGCTGTCGAGCCGGAAACCTTCATGGGTTTCCGCCGCAAAGACGGCCGCGCGGCGGTTCGCAACGAAATCTGGATTATTCCGACCGTCGGCTGTGTCAATGACGTGGCGAAAAAGATGGTTGCGGACAATCAGGATTTGGTGAGTGGCTCCATTGAGGGCCTGTATACCTTTACGCACCCCTATGGCTGCTCGCAGACCGGCGCGGACCACGCGCAGACCCGCAAACTGCTTGCGGCGCTCGTGCGTCATCCGAACGCAGCGGCGGTGCTGGTACTCAGCCTCGGCTGCGAGAATTTGCAGCACGATCAATTTCTCGAGGAGCTTGGCCCCTACGACGAAAACCGTGTCAAGTTTCTGACCTGTCAGGAGGTCGAGGACGAATTCGCAGCCGGTCGCAAACTGCTGGAGCAGTGCGCTGCATTTGCCGCGCAGTTCACCCGTCAGCCCATTCCGGTCAGCGATCTGGTGATCGGTATGAAGTGCGGCGGATCGGACGGCTTGTCCGGTGTCACTGCAAACCCGACTGTCGGCGCGTTCAGCGATATGGTGATCGCCCGCGGCGGTTCGACCGTGCTGACCGAGGTACCCGAGATGTTCGGCGCTGAGGGCATGCTGCTCAGCCGCTGTGTCAGCCGTGAGGTATTCGACAAGGCGGCCGGTATGCTCAACAACTTCAAGGATTATTTCATCAGCCATCATGAGACAGTGTATGAAAACCCCTCGCCCGGCAACAAAGCAGGCGGCATCACAACGCTGGAGGATAAGTCCTGCGGCTGCGTGCAGAAGGGCGGCACGGCACCGATTGTGGACGTCATCGGCTATGGAGATGCAGTGACCGCGCACGGCCTGAACATGCTGTACGGCCCGGGCAACGACCTTGTCTCTGCTACGGCCATGACGGCGGCGGGTGCGCATATCGTGTTGTTCACCACCGGTCGCGGCACGCCGTTCGGCGCGCCCGCGCCAACCATTAAGATTGCCAGCAACAGCCAGCTTGCGGCAAAGAAGTCCGGCTGGATCGACTTTGACGCCGGTCCGGTGGCCGACGGTGAACCGATTAAGGATGCGGCGGCGCGCCTGTTCGATCTGGTCTTGCAGATCGCCAGCGGCCGACAGTCCAAGAGCGAACAGCTTGGCTATCGGGAAATCGCAATCTTTAAGGATGGCGTTACGCTCTGAGGCAGGCATGTGTTTTCTTTTGATATTACCTTATTCCCTTTTCTACTTTCTTTGAATGGAAAACGCCGTAGCGCTGAGGCTCTGCGGCGTTTTCTCATATGAAAAGAAGGCCGCATTGGCGGCCTTGTTTTTGCTATATGTGCGCTTTGTGGTACGATTTATTCGTTGGAGTGTTCTGCGGCGCGGGTTTGTTGGATTTCCTCCAGCAGGTGCTTTTGCGTATCGTCGAACAGAAGGCGCTTGTTGTGCGCAAAATAGGCTTCGCAGCCAAAGTTCTGAATGAACCAAGAGGTGAAGTAATTCGCGGTCAGCTCGGTGGCGAACAGCACCATCTCCTGACTGTCGCCGATGGCTTCGTCGAGGAAGGCAAAAGCGTTGGCAAGTGCGCGGTCGGTTTTGTCCGCCGCGTCCGCGCGCGCCTGCACGTCGGTCTGAAATTTCTCTTTGAGGTAATCAAAGGCGCGTCCAGCCGGAATCTTTTCAAGCGACAGTCCCTGCCGGAAGGCGTCCAGCCGCTCGGTCTCGCGCGACGCAATAAACAGTGCGTCGCGGTCGGTCGAACCGGCGGCGCGGCGGCGGGAGAGCGCAGCGCGCTTGTCGTCCAGCAGTGTGCCGAGCGTCTTTTCGCCTTCGCGGATGCGGGTGAGGTCCTGATGCAGCGCATCGGTCAGACCGTCCAGCCGGTAGGTCTCTCGCGCGCTGTCAGCCAGCCGTGACAGCAGCAGGCCCAGCACGCCCAGCTTTTCATCGAACGGCGCGCCGGCAAGCTCGGAGGCGCGTACGCGCTCCCACGAGCCGTCGAGGATTTCCTCTACGCGGTAAACGCGCTTATATTTATCGTATAATTGCAGATAATTCGCAAAATCGCTGGCGACACGCGGCAATTGCAGATACTGCTCGACGACCTGCCGGTCGACTGGTAAGCCGAGTGTTTCATATACCTGCATCAGCTCGGATAAGTCCTCCCAGCCACGCGCGGTGACAAACTGCAGGCCGTCTGCGGTTGCCTCGACACGGTAAAAATGGTCGCGCCGAATCTCCAGATAGGACAAAATCGCGCCGTGGATGCCGCGGCGGTAGGCGTATTCCTTCCAGACCGCGAAATCCTCCTCTACGTCGATGCGCTTGACGCGGTCGAGCGTGACCACGTCGAACTCGCGCACGGATTTGTTGTATTCGGGGGGATTGCCCGCGGCGACAACCACCCAGCCTGCGGGCAGCTGCTGGTTGCCGAAGGTTTTGCACTGCAAAAATTGCAGCATCATGGGGGTCAGCGTTTCGGAAATACAGTTGATTTCGTCGAGAAACAGGATGCCCTCGGAAACGCCTGTGCGCTCGATTTCTCGGTAGACCGAGGCGATAATCTCGCTCATCGTGTAGGCAGTGACGGTATATTCCTGTCCGCCGAACTTCTCATGCTCGATATAAGGCAGGCCGAGCGCGGACTGGCGTGTATGATGGGTCAGCGTGTAGGACACCAGTCCCACGCCGGTTTCGTCCGCGATCTGCTCCATAATCTGCGTTTTGCCGATGCCCGGCGGACCCATCAGCAGGATGGGACGCTGCCGGATGGGCGGGATGCGGTACGCGCCGAACTCGTCGCGCGCAAGATAGGCGCGCAGCGCGTTTTTGATTTCGTTTTTGGCTCGTTTGATGTTCATAGTGGTTCTCCTATCTCGTCCTCGCGCAGCACGGCGCGGATGGCCCACGGCGGGACGTTTTCGGGGTAGGCACCGCCTTCGAGCATGACGAAGGCCGCGTCGTATTTGGGGCGTTTTTTGGGGTAAATCCCCAGTCCGTCGGTAAAGTAAATCAGCCCGCGCAGATGGTGGAACGCACCCTCGCTCACCAGCCGGTCAACATATTCAAACACCGGTCGGAAGTCGGTCGCGGACTGTCCAATCAGCTCGAAATGCTCCATATAATCGGTAAGGTCGCGTGCATTGGCAATGCGTTTATCCGCGCGAATCTGGTCGTCGCACTGCAAAATGCGCAGATTGATATGCCGGAAAAAGCTCTCGCTGTCCTGTAACAGCTCGTAGGTGCGCGTGAGGAAGCTGCGCACCAGCTCGCCCGAGGTGGACATCGAGGTGTCGACCGCGATGACGAAATCCTCAATTTTGCGCACCTCGCGCGTCTCGAGCGGCTCGATGAGCGGCATGTTGCCGAAGTGCCGCAGGCCGTAGGCATAGTAGCCGTAGTCGAAGGAATCCGCGTCGACTGCGACCTCCTCACGCAGCGCGGCAAACCGCCGCAGGAATGCGCGGTAGTCGGTCGTGTGCTGGGTGGTGACGGATAATTGCTCGCGCACGGCTTCGCCGCCCGTCGCCTGATTCGAGAACACGGTTTCCATCGCGGTCTGGGTGCGCTCGGCGGTGCGCTGCCACTGCTTGTCCTGCTCGTCGTCGCCTTCTTCGGGCCAGAGCGAGTGCTCATCGACCGCGAATACACGCGAGAGTGTGGCGCAGTCATAGGAGTTTAACCGGTCGCGTCGGAACTGCCGGTAGATCGCCTCGGCGGTCAGCACAGGCATCTCCGCACGCAGGCTGCGGTACAGGTTTTGCCGCCGCACAGAGGGCTTATCCGCCTGCAAACAGCGGTAATCCAGCGTGTCCAGTATGCTTTCCACCGCTACGTCGCAGGCCAAATCCCACAAATCGCGGTCGCGACCGCGCGTTTTCGCGGGGTGGCGCAGCAGACAGTGAAATACGCTGTGCAGATAGGCACGGTTGATGCGCGGACGGCCGCGCTCGAGCTGCTGTGCGAGCCACGCGCCGTTAAAGTACAGGCTGCGTGCGTCGGTGGCAAGGGTGGCGGTGTCAAACCCGTCCGAGACGGCAAGCGCAGACAGCGCGGCGTCCAGAAAGGGCAGGCTCATATATAATTCGGTGCGGGCGGAGAATAAAATCTCGCGCCCGAGGGCGTTCCAGCGTTCGCTTTGAGGCATGGAAAAGCTCCTTTACAGGTCGAAGGTTTTGGCGCGGCCGCGAGCGGTGCTTTTGCCGGAGGCGGCCAGCAGCACGGACAGCGCCGCAGTCTGCCCTTTTTCGCGGGCAGCGTCGCAGGCGGTTTCCACATCGGCGATGGTCAGCACGCCGAGCGACAGCAGGAAGGAAATCGCCGCGCTTTCGCCGGCGGCAGCGCACCCGCGCAGCAGCGCGCCGCCGTGCGCACGCAGACAGTCGAGATATGCGTCGCGTGCGGTATCGGACAGGGCATACGGGACAGCCAGCCGCCGTGCGGCGACCCGTGCGGCAACCGCAAAGTCATGCCGCTCGAGCAGGCCGGTGAGCGCAAGGTCATATTGTCGGAAACTAAGTACACCCGCGTCAAAGCACTGACGGTAGCCATAGCCTGCGCCGTGGATGCGGCGCTGGAAGATGTGCGCGGGGGAGAGGTCCTCGAGTTCCTCCGTGTAGGCGGGAAACAGCAGGTGCGCAGGCGTATTGCCGTCAAAGCGTACGTCCAACTCGCCCGCGTGCTCGCCCAGCAGCTTTTGCAGGCAGGTGGGGGTGTTCGGCTCGGCCCGCAGTACAACCGTGTGCAGTGCGCGGCAGTTCATCAGCGCTCCGCCGCCGAAGTCCGTGACCGCTTGGGGCAGGGTAATGGTTTCCAGTCGGCGGCAGTTATAAAATGCATAGCTGCCCACGCTCTGCAAGTCTCCCGGCAGCGTGACCGAGCGGATGGCGTTCGCGTCGTGCACAGGCTCCGGCCCGCCGCAGGTGATGCGGATGGAAAATGTCTCCTGTTTGGAAAGAACGGGCGCGCGTTCGCTGAGCGCATAAGGCCCGAGCTGCGTAACCGGCACGCCGTCGATATTGTCCGGCAAGCGCACGGTATCGTCGCGCGTCTCGCACCGCAAAATGGCGATGCCGTCCGGTATGTGCGCACAGCTCAGTAAAAGGTCGTTTTCGCCGTCGATTACGCGCATATTCCGCTCTCCTTTTCGGATAATTTTCGTCTGGTTTGATTATAGCACACGCATGACGGGGCGGCAAGGAAAGGACGCGACAGAGTTGATTCTTATAATAAGAAAATATCAGAATAATAAAATATAGAAATTCTCAAAAAGCGCTTGACAAATCCGCTGGCTGAGAATATACTGTCACCATACTGAAAAACCAATGACGAAGACGAGTAGCAGGGAGACCAAACCTCCAAGAGAGCCGCGGGTGGTGAGATCGCGGCAGGCAAGGACCTTGTGAATGGACTTTAGCAGGGCAAGGCGAACGGAGGAAACTCCAAGTAACTGCGACGGGGACTCCACCCGTTATCCGGGGAGCGCATATTGTTGGATATGTGAAAGTGAGCGGGCGCATTTTGCGTCAACCTGGGTGGTACCGCAAGAGTTTGTTATCAACTCCTGTCCCATGATTTTCATGGGACAGGAGTTTTTTTATTTCGTTGACTCACATATTTCATATAAAAAGGAGAGAACCTACCATGGCAAAGATTCCGCACAGATTGTATTTAACCGAAGATCAGATGCCCAAGCAGTGGTACAACCTGCGCGCCGACATGAAGGAACAGCCCGATCCGCTGCTCCACCCCGGCACGCATCAGCCGCTGCCCGAGGAGGCGCTCTATCCTATCTTCTGCGAAAAGCTGGCGCATCAGGAGCTGGACAGCACGGATCGCTATATCGATATTCCCGAGCCGATTCTGGATATGTATAAGCTGTACCGTCCGTCGCCCCTGTGTCGTGCCTACAATCTGGAAAAGGCGCTCGGCACCCCGGCGAAGATCTACTACAAGTTTGAGGGCAACAACACCTCAGGCAGCCACAAGCTCAATTCGGCTATCGCACAGGCGTATTACGCCAAGGAGCAGGGACTCAAAGGCCTGACCACCGAGACCGGCGCGGGCCAGTGGGGCACGGCGCTGTCCGAAGCATGTGCGTATTTCGGACTGGATCTCAAGGTCTATATGGTCAAGGTTTCCTATGAGCAGAAACCCTACCGTAAGGCGGTGATGCAGACCTTCGGTGCGGATGTAACGCCGTCGCCTTCCAATACCACCGAAGCGGGCCGTGCAATTCTTGCGCAGGACCCGAACACAGGCGGTTCGCTCGGCTGCGCAATTTCCGAGGCGGTTGAGATGGCAACTACGCATGAGGGCTACCGTTATGTGCTCGGATCGGTGCTCAATCAAGTGCTGCTGCATCAGTCGATTATTGGCCTGGAGAGCAAGCAGGCAATGGAGATGCTGGACGAATATCCGGATATCGTCATCGGCTGCGCGGGCGGCGGATCCAATCTGGGCGGTCTGATTGCGCCGTTCATGCAGGATAAGCTGCTGGGTAAGGCGGACCCGCGCATTATCGCAGTCGAACCGGCCTCCTGCCCGTCGTTTACCCGCGGCAAGTACGCGTATGACTTCTGCGATACCGGCCATGTGACGCCGCTGGCGCGCATGTATACGCTGGGCAACGGCTTTATGCCGGCGGCCAACCATGCGGGCGGCCTGCGTTATCACGGTATGAGCCCGATTCTTTCCAAGCTGTATCACGACGGCTATATGGAGGCGGTTTCTGCTAAGCAGACCGATGTGTTTGGGGCGGCAACACTGTTCGCTAAGGTCGAAACCATCCTGCCCGCGCCGGAGTCCAGCCATGCGATTCGCGGTGCGATTGACGAGGCGCTCAAATGCAAGGAAACCGGCGAAGCCAAGACCATTCTGTTTGGCCTTACGGGTACGGGATACTTTGACATGACAGCGTATGAAGCGTATCACAACGGCACAATGACGAACCATGTGCCGACGGATGAAGAATTGCAGGTCGGTTTTGACACACTGCCTGCTCAGCCGGAATAAAATCCATTTCGTGTGGAGGTGAGGCCTGTCGTGGACATGGCGGAGCATCTGCTCGAGTCTGTTGTTTCCTGGGCTATCCTGCTATTTGAATATGTTGGTGTGGCAGTGATTGCGGTTGCCGGTGTACAGGGCGTCTGGCACTATGCGCGCCGCGATCCGTTGACTCGCCTGACGCTTGCCAAGGGGCTGGCGCTCGGTCTGGAGTTCAAGCTGGGCAGCGAAATTCTGCGCACCGTAATTGTGCGCGAGTTCAAGGAGGTAGGTTTGGTTGGTGCGATCATTCTGCTGCGCGCGGCGTTAACTGTTCTCATTCACTGGGAGATTAAAAATGAAGAGCAGGTTGCGGTGAAATTGCCGGCAGAATAGGTCGCACAATCCATTTCATGTGAGCCGCCGAACGTGGTTTTCGGCGGCTCTGATTGGAATGAGAGGGGAAAAGGGGGATTTGCAGAAGGAGAAAAGAAATTAAAGAAAAATTTGAAAAAAAGATTGACAGAAGCGATACGTTGTGGTATTCTATTTAGGCAGTCGAAACTGAGCAAAAAGTTCGGCTGAGAAAACACAAGTGAATCATTTGCGCCAGTAGCTCAGCTGGATAGAGTGTTTGGCTACGAACCAAAAGGTCGGGGGTTCGAATCCCTTCTGGCGTACCACTTTTTCTTGTGGGAAACAAGCGATTTCGTAAGAAATCGCTTGTTTTTTTAATTTTTTGAGGGTTTTCAATTTTTGCTGCCAACAGAAAATCGGCAATTTCCTGTTAGCAGCCTGTTAGCAAACACCAGATTGAAGTCTGAATACGCTTCACCGGCATACGCTTTTTGCTTTGCCACCGTTGCCTTCCGAAGCATTAGCTCTCGTCGAAGCGCCGGAGTTAAGTACACAAACCGGTTGCTGTTTGCCGTTTTGGGTGTCTTGAGGACCAACACCGTGTTGGTTTTCTTAACCCTGGGCGGAAACACCTGCACCAAGCCGTCCGCCGGGACGGAATCCAAAGCCTCACGGCTGACACGCTGGAGCGTGTGCCGCACACGGATGAGGTTCTGATCGAAATCAACATCCTCCCAGGTCAACGCAACCGTTTCACCAATACGCAGCGAACAGATAAACGCCAAATGCACCGCCAGATGCAGCAGAGAGTGCTCCATATCGTCCAAAGCCGGCCGCACCATTTCCGGCGTCCAGATCCGGCGCTCGGTCTTATTCTTTTTAGGCGCATCGCATACGACCGGGCTTTCTTCGATCAATCTCCAGTCCACTGCTTTGTCGAATGCAGTTTTCAGTAATGTATGGACGTGACGGATTGTCGTAGAAGAAAGACAGGGTGTTTTCGTCCCACTTGGTGCATGTCCTTTGGGGCCATTGCATTTTTTGCCCCGCAGCGTGTTGTACAGCATCTCGATATGGATCGGCTGCAACTTCTGCAGCGGGATTTGTCCAATTTCCGGCATGATATGATTTCGGATCAAAGCTAAAGATGAGGTATACATGCTGAATGACCATTTGGCTTTGCCATAGACGTTTACCCACTGCATCAGGTACTCCGCCACGGTTTGTGAGCAAGGTGTCAGCAAAGAATCACAGGATTTTTTGTATTCCACCTTCCTTTTGAATTTTTCGGCATCCGCCTTGTTGGAGAAGGATTCCCACTTTTGATGCCGTTGTCCCTGTGCGTCTCGATAATCATAGATTACCGCATACTTGGAACCTCTTTTTTTAATTGTTGCCATAGTTGCCTCCACAGAACGGGTGGATCAGGAGCAACCGGAAAACCATTGGTCGAAAGACTCTTTGGGTATGCGAACAAGCCTTCCCAGATGCAGCACGCGGAAATCCGTCGTATGACTGCAAAAATAGTAAGCGCTTCGTTCGCTGATGCCGAGGATCTTTGCGATCTCCACAACAGAGTAGGTTTTCTTCTCCACGCCCTGATCCTGTACAATATTCCTATTCATATCTTGTCCCTCCTGTGGCAGCACCCATGCACTGCTCAAATTGCTATACGCCTCCTTGCTGCAGATTTCTGATCGTTGGCAGGTCTATTATAGCAATATACGCCCAAAATGCAAAGATGTCGGATTCGTTGTTCAAATAAAGTTCAATATTTTTTGCTAACGCGGCAGTACGCATCAGCCGCTTTGGCTGCGTAGCTTTCCTCTACGCCATGCTTTTTCCTTCTACTGCAAGCATACCACAATTTTGGTCTACAGGGAGGCATAATCGCTTCACATAGCGTAGAGTTTGCGACAAAAATCTTTACTTTAAGTCCTCTATAGCCGGGAGACGCCGTTGCAGCTCATGCCGAGCTCCGGCCAAGCAGCCTTTCCAAAATCATTGTAGCAAAATTCCGACTACAGTTGGTGGTTTTTGGTCGACTCTCTGTAGTTCTTTGAGAAATTTTGAGTGATTATTATCAAAGCATTTGGGCATAAATAAACGCTGCTATCCGACTCCTTCTTCGGAAAACGGATAGCGGCTAGAACATCTGGGCGTTTTGATATGTCATTTTTCAGAATGGGGATTGTATGATGACCAGTGCATCTCCTCCAGTGCCCAATGCCAGATAAATCATGTTTTGTCGGGTGTGTCATTTTCTCTAACAAGAGGAAGCGTTATACCTGTTGTTGATTGCGGCAGAAATTATAGTGCAAGGGACGAAAAACAGTAAAACATAAAGGTGATTTATGTTTAGTTTGCGTTGCTTTTTTGGCTTATATATGTAAATATAATAATATATGAAATAGGAGGTACATGGCATGGAGCTGAGAACACTGCGCTATTTTTTGACTGCGGCTACGGAAGAAAATATTACACGCGCAGCGGATGTCCTGCATGTGACACAACCTACTCTTAGTCGTCAGCTCATGGATCTGGAAAAAGAGCTTGGCACGACGCTTATGCTACGCGGGAAAAAGGGCTTGACTTTAACGGACGACGGGCTGTTTTTTCGACAGCGTGCAGAAGAGATTGTTGAGTTGGCTGATCGGTTGGAACAGCGGTTTGCTGAAAAAAGCGAAAGCGTAACAGGAATTATCAATGTTGGTGCGTCAGAGGCAATTGGAAGCCGCATGATGGCAAAGCTGATTTGTCAATTTTCTGATAAATATCCCCTTGTCCAGTTTCACCTGTATAATGAGATGGCGGACAATATCAAAGATCGTTTGGATAAGGGGTTGGTGGATGTCGGGCTATTATTGGAGCCGATAGACGTGCATAAATACGAATATCTGCGTCTGATGCAAAAGGAAACATGGGGTGTACTGATGAGGACAGACCATCCTTTGGCAGGTTTAGAGGTAATCACGCCGGAAGACATTGCGGAGTATTCTTTGATTTTGCCTTTGCGTGAGAAGGTTCGGGAGGATATCATCAACTGGATCGGAAGGGAAGAAAAGAATTTACACATTCCTTTGAGCTATACGCTTCTTTCCAACGCTGTTTTGCTGGTGGAAGAGGGTATGGGATGCGCCTTTTGTTTGGATGGTGCATTGGCAGTCCGCAGCAGCCCAAATCTTAAATTTATCCCGATACAGCCAGAGAAAACCACGCGAAGTGTTCTGGTATGGAAGAAAAATCAGATTTTTTCTCCAGCAACCTCTTTGTTTATTCAAGAAATTAACATGATGCGTGCGCAAATGCGTTAAAGAGGGCGTCAAGTCAGATGGACTTGACGCCCTCTTTTATGTAGACATGATATGCCAAAACCATGCTTTATTCGTATGATAAATAATAAAATATAGGTATTAGACATTTCATATAACGAATTCTATAATAAAATCACAATCTACCCATAGCAGTTGCTATCCCCCAAAACGTATATCACAGGAGGAAGCAATATGAAAAAGATGATTGCAATGCTCTTAACTGCTGCATTTGGGTTTTCGCTAACAGCATGCGGAAATGCGACAAATGAGCCGAAAGCAGGAAACACACCATCGGAAGGATTCATACAGATGCAGGAACAGACTTCTGAGACGGGGGAGCTTTTACAGCAAGAAACTGCGCAGGACGGCACGGTAAATGAAGCCGATGGAGCAACGTCTTCCAATATCCTTGTTGCCTATTTTTCCTGGGCTGACAATGCTGTATTGGAAGATGATGTGGATGCGGTCACCTCACCCAGTGTGGTTGCTCCCGGAAATGTGCAGGCACTGGCTGGCTGGGTACAGGAAGTGACTGGCGGGGATTTATTCTCCATTCGCGTGACCGAACCCTATTCCAGTGACTGGGACGATTGTCTGGCCAGAGCCAATCAGGAACGGGGCGAAAATGCCAGACCTGCGCTACAAGAAAACGTTGAGAATCTGGATCAGTACGATACGGTCTTTCTTGGATATCCCAACTGGTGGTATGGTGTACCCATGGCGCTGCTTACCTTTCTGGAGCAAAATGACCTTTCGGGCAAACAGGTCTATCTTTTCTGCTCCCATGGTACCGGCGGACTGGCCAGCAGTGTAGAAATTATCACAGAGGCAGCACCGGAGGCAATCATCTCCGACAACATCTTTGATTGTTATGAAGAGGATGCAGCATCTTCGCAAGGCGCTGTCCAAGAGTGGGTAAAGGGGCTTGGATATTAAACAGCAATAGGAATAGCAATAAGGAGCGCTGCCAACCATTTACTGCAAGTGCGTAATAATTTTCAATCTAATTGAAAATATGGAGGAATATGTCATGACCGAGAATGAAAAGATGCCTAAAATCGCGCTTGGCGCTTGGGCTTGGGGCAATGATGGAACCTTTGGCGGTACGCTGACGCCAGAGCAGCTGCGTCCCGTATTTGACGCTGCCATGCAGGCGGGGCTGAATTTATGGGATACCGCTTATGCCTATGGCATGGGCACTTCGGAAAAGGTGCTGGGCGAGTTCCTGCGCACCGTTCCCCGCGAAAGCTATCTGATTTCGGATAAATTTACGCCCCAGTGCGCGGACCTGGCGGTGGATAATGCTGTGGTTGCCATGTATGAAACCAGCTCCACTCTGCTAGGAACAGACTACATGGATATTTACTGGATTCACAATCCTGTGGGGGCTCCAGAGTGGGTTCGCAAGCTGATTCCGCTGGCCAAGACGGGTAAAATCGGCCGCATCGGTCTTTCCAACCATAATTTGGCGGAAATCAAGGAGGCTGCCGAGATTCTTGGGAAGGAAGGGCTTCGCATCTCTGCGATTCAAAACCATTATAGCCTGCTCAACCGCTCTTCCGAAGATTCCGGCATTCTGGACTATTGCAAGGAAAATGACATTACCTTCTTTGCCTACATGGTGCTGGAGCAAGGGGCTCTGTCCGGGAAATATGACACCCAGCATCCCTTCCCGGAAGGCTCTGACCGTGCCGCCGTCTACAACCCCATGCTGCCTGAGCTGGAAAAGCTGAATGTCTGCCTCAAGGAAATTGCCGATAGACACAGCGTAGCTCCGGCACAGGTGCCTGTAGCATGGGCCATCGCTAAGGGAACGCTTCCCATCATCGGTGTCACCAAGGTGTATCAGGTGGAGGATGCTGCAAAGGCTGCTGCTCTGGAACTGACGGTGGACGAAATTGCCGCCATGGAGAAGCTGGCTGCCGGTTTGTCCCTGAATGTAATCCGCTATTGGGAGAAAGAGATGAAATAAGGAGGTCCAGCAAATGAAGATCGTTGTATTGCTGGGTAGCCCAAATCGGCAAGGCTCTTCCCATCTGCTGGCGGAATGCTTCCGTCAGGGTGCTCAGGAGGCGGGCCATACGGTGGAAATCATCGATGTAGCCCATGCTGACATTCATCCCTGTACTGGCTGTATCCACTGCGGCTATGAAGGCCCTTGTTCTCAGAAAGATGACATGCAGGGAATCCGGGCCAAAATCCTGGACGCGGATATGATGGTGTTTGCCACTCCGCTGTACTATTATGGCATGTCCGCTCAGCTCAAGACACTCATTGACCGATTCTGTGCGTTTAACAGCTCGCTTCACAGCAAGCATATGAAATCCGCCTTGCTTACAGTAGCGTGGAATAGTGACGACTGGACGTTTGACGCGCTGGAGGCGCATTATAAGACCTTGGTGCGTTATCTCAACTTGCAGGACATGGGCATGGTGCTGGGATATGGCTGCGGGACACCGTCCATGACAAAACATTCCCCTTATCCACAGATGGCCTATCAGCTTGGCGTTCGTTTGAGATAAAGCACACGGGAAGGGAGAAGAATATGCCCGTTATCTTATTGGAGACTACACATCTGCATAAAGAGCAGAAGGAGCAACTTGTAAAAGAATTTACCGAAACGGCATCCAGAATCCTTCACCTGCCCGCATCCGCCATCATTGTCTATTTGAAAGAAAATGCGGCGGAGAATATCGGAGCCGGCGGAAAGCTGCTCAGCGAAACATAACAAAGGGAATGGGCGAGGCGGTGTACCGCTTCGCCCATTGTACCATGCCAGTCAAGTGAGAAAGGGAAGAAGAAAAATGGAAACTGTACAATTAAGAAATTTCGTAACAATTCCTTTGCTGGGATTTGGCGTTTTTCAGATTACAGATGCTTCCATGTGCGAGAGAGCTGTCACCGAGGCATTAAAAACAGGGTATCGTTTAATTGACACAGCTGCTTGTTATGGTAACGAGAGAGCAGTTGGAAATGCGGTTCGTAACAGCGGGATTCGGAGAGAAGATGTTTTTCTCGTGTCGAAAGTCTGGATTCAAGACACTGGATATGAACAAACGAAGCGCTCGTTTGAGAAAACTCTGAACAATTTGCAGACGGATTACTTGGATCTTTATTTAATCCATATGCCCTATGGCGATTACCATGGAAGTTGGAGAGCCATGGAGGAGCTTTATGAGGAGGGGCGGATCAAAGCCATTGGCGTATGCAATTTCCTTCCGGATCGGCTCACCGATCTGATTCTCAGCCACCGGATTGCCCCTATGGTAAATCAGATGGAGCTGCATCCATTCTGCCAACAGACAGAACTTCGGAAACTGATGGCTCAGTATCACATTCAACCCATGGCTTGGGCTCCTTTTGCGGAAGGACAAAATCAGATATTCACCAACCCCGTTTTAAGCTGTATTGGGAAAATCTACGGAAAGTCCCCTGCACAGGTTATTTTACGGTGGTTGACGCAGGAAAAAATAGTGGCGATTCCCAAATCGGTACACGCCGAAAGAATCCGTGAAAACTTTGCTGTGGAGGATTTTATACTGTCAGAGAAAGACTTGCAACAAATTCAGAAAATGGATAGCGGCAAGGGAGTGATTCTCAACATCACAAGTCTGGATGAAGTTTATCGACTCCACAATATTCGCTTTGAGCAATAACCACTGGGACTAAGAAGAAAACCTGTTTGTTTTGCAGAATATAAAGGAAGATGATTATTTGAAGACACGAAAGCTGAGAGAGCTGGTTGTTTCAGAGATTGGCATGGGCTGCATGGGGTTTTCTCACGGTTATGGTACTGCCCCGGAAAGGAAATACAGCATACAGGCCATTCGTGAAGCCTATGCCTATGGTTGCACATTTTTTGATACCGCTGAAAGTTACGGTATCCAGCAGTTTTATCCCGGCCACAATGAGCAGCTGGTAGGAGAGGCTGTAGAACCTTTCCGTAGCCAGATCATTCTGGCTACAAAGCTTCATTTTCATGGGGAGATTCCCCCAAATGGCGCGGGGCTGGAAACCGTGGTGCGACAGCATTTGGGAAAATCGCTCAGAAATCTTCGCAGTGATTATGTTGACCTCTATTATTTACACCGAGTCAATGAAGATGTCCCCTTGCAGGAAGTGGCGGCGGTTATGGGAAAGCTGATTCAAGAGGGTACTATACGTGCTTGGGGCCTCTCACAGGTGTCCGCTAGTATGCTGCAACAAGCAGACGCTGTGACACCGGTATCTGCCGTTCAGAATATCTATTCCATGGTGGAGCGCAGTTGTGAGGAACATATTTTCCCCTATTGTCTGGAACACGGCATCGGGGTCGTTCCTTTTTCACCTATCGCCAGTGGTCTGCTGTCCGGGAAGATAACGCGCAATACAGTTTTTGCGGGGGATGATGTTCGGAAGTTTGTCCCGCAACTCAGTAAAGAAAATCTGACGGCAAACCAACCGATTGTAGATGTTGTCGGTCGATGCGCCGGAGAAAAGAAGGCAACCAATGCGCAGATCGTGCTTGCCTGGATGCTTCATAAATATCCCAATGTTGTACCAATTCCCGGCTCAAAAAATCGTGAGCGAATTCTGGAGAACTTGAAAGCCAGTGAAGTAGAATTGACGGAAGCGGAATTTGCCGCGTTGGAGCAAGCATTGCAAACATGTAAAGTGTATGGACATCGCGGCCATGTGGAAACGGAGCAAAATCCCACTTTTGCTTTCAGCAAGCAAAATCGATAAAAGGGGCATAGCATATGAAGGTATTGGCAATCAACGGCAGCCCTCGTGCAAGAGGAAATTCTGACATTCTCTGCGATGAATTTCTTCGCGGTGCCGAAGATGCGGGACATCAGATAGAGAAAATCTCACTTCGTGACAAAAGGGTTTCCCCATGTCAGGCATGCTATGCCTGTTTCAAAACGGGTTTTTGTGTGCAAAAAGATGATATGGATGAAATATTGGACAAAGTCCAAAATGCAGATGTATTGGTGTTGGCCTCTCCTACATATTTTTTGACAATGAGCGGACAGATGAAAATAATGATTGATCGGTTCCTGCCAAAGTGGCAGGAACTTGGCGCAAAAGAGGCTTATGTGATCGTCACAGGACATGATGGAAAACACGGGCTCAAAAGAACGGCGGAAGACCTGAGCGCAATCTTGGAAAACTTGGGTTTACCGGTCCGAACCATTATCTGGGCAGAGCATGTTTGGCAAAAGGGCGAAGTTCTGGGGACAAAGGCAATGGACGAGGCGTACTGCGCGGGAAAAAACATTGGGAAGTAATTTTTGCCATTGGTTTGAACGACATACATTAAAGACAGAAAGCGCAGGGTTCTCTTCGTCGAAGATAACACCTGCGTTTTCTATTATTAATAGCCATGCAAAAAACACATGGATTATAATGAATTATAAGTATTTTACATGAATCTAAAAGACCGCTATACTGATAACAGAAAGGATTTTGATAAAGGAGAACAACATATGACGGAGGTCGAAAAGAAACAAAACGGGGAGATTTATGATGCCCGTGACCCGGAAATCCGCAGCCAATACAACCGGGCAAAGGATTGGGCCAAAACTTATAACAGTCTGCCTGCGACGGACGCACAGGCGAAGGATATGATTTTGCGGCTCTTTCTGGGATCTGTTGGCAAGAATGTGCGTGTCAATCAACCCTTTTCCGTGGATTACGGCTACAACATTACCGTTGGTGACAACAGCTTTATCAATATGAATTGCACACTTCTGGATGCGGGTCCCATATCCATCGGCAGCAATACCCTTTTAGGTCCGGACGTCAAGGTGTACACTTCCCAGCATCCCCTTAATGGAGCAGAGCGGTTCTGGGAAGAACCGGACGGAACCATGGCGGTAAAAACCTGGACGTCGCCGGTCAAAATCGGAAGTTACACTTGGATCGGAGGCGGCACCGTGATTCTTCCAGGGGTTTCCATAGGCAACAATGTTGTCATAGGTGCTGGAAGTGTGGTGACGGAATCCATCCCGGATAACGCCATTGCCTGTGGAAATCCCTGTAAGATCAAAAAGTGGAATCCGCCTCTTCAAGAAAGAAAACAAGAGCCTGACGCGTGACGTTGGCTCTTAAACAATAAAGCAAACGAAAGGAATGACCTTTATGAAAAAATTGTTTTCTGTTCTGGTAGCAATGACTATGGCGTTTTCTCTTGCTGCGTGCAGCGGCGGAAATCCGTCGTCCGGTGGAGATGATGGTTTCGACTCTTCTTCGGAATCATCTGCATCTTCTGAAGCGTCTGCATCTGACGCGCCTTCTTCCCAGCCGGAAGAAGGCGCAGAAGAGGGAGGCACTCTGGTGGCCTACTTCTCCTGGTCGGGCAACACGCAGCAGATGGCAGAGATCATCGCGCAGGAAACTGGTGCGGATCTCTTTGAGATCGCCACCGCAACGCCTTATACCGACGACTATAACGAGCTTTTGGACATCGCGCAGCAGAAACAGGGAGAGGATGCCCGCCCGGAGCTGAATGCGCAGGTGGAAAACTGGGATAGCTACGATACGATCTTCGTGGGATATCCCAACTGGTGGAGCGACGCACCCATGGCCGTCTATACCTTCTTGGAGTCTTACGACTTCACCGGAAAGACACTGATCCCCTTCAACACCAGTGCCAGCGGCGGTTTTGGCAGAAGCCTGACGGGCATTGAGGAAAGCGCAGTCGGCGCCACTATTCTGGAAGGTCTGGACCTTACAGAAGGCGAACTGGGAGACGCACAGAACCGTGTGACTACATGGCTGGATAGTCTTGGCTTAAACGGATAAGCAAAGAAAGGAGGCAACCCCTGTGAAAGCAAAAGTACGGCTCAAAATTATCCTCGACGTGCTGATGACGCTGGCGCTGCTTTTTCTGATGGGGTACCAGTTCTGGGGTGATGTGGCCCATGAATGGGTAGGCGCAGGGATGTTTGTCCTCTTTATTGTCCACCACATTCTCAACTGGAGTTGGTATAAAAATCTTTTTCGAGGGAAGTACACACCCTTTCGCATCTTTCAGCTGATTTTGGATCTTGCCGTATTTGCGGCGATGATCTGTCTGATGATCAGCGGAATCATGCTCTCGAATCATGTGTTTGCTTTTCTGAACATTCGTGGCGGGATTTCGCTGGCACGACTGCTGCATATGGCTTCTTCCTACTGGGGCTTTGTGGTGATGGCGTTGCATTTGGGCATCCATTGGGGGATTTTCACCGGTCTTGCAAGGAAGGTGTTCCGAATCAAAGAATCTTCCCGTGTCCGTAGTGTGGTGCTGTTTCTTGTAAGTGCAGCAATCGCTGTTTATGGTGTAACGGTCTTTTTGAGACGAAATCTGCTGACCTACATGCTGGTACAAACACAGTTCGTATTTCTTGATTTCGGAGAATCCAAGGTGCTGTTTTACCTTGACTATCTCGCCATGATGGGAACTTGTATTTTCCTGACCCATTATATTGGACGGCTACTCAGGAACCTGAGAAACAGTCAAAAAAAGAATAAGGAGGCGCGAAAAAGATGAAGAAAATGCTCGGAATTTGTATGTCCTTGGTTTTTTTGACAGGAGTGTTGGCAGGCTGTGGAGCGGGAAACTCGCCTGAGCAGTCTGAAATAGTATCTGATTCGCAGACTCCGTCCAGTTCCCGGCAGCAAGGCCAAGAAAATCGGCCGGAGATGAGCGAGCCTTCGTCGTCCTCTGAGGCAGAAAGCGAGGAAGCAATCTCTGACGGTGATCCGGTGGTTTACATGACGACAGACATCAGTTCAGAGGGCTTGATGGGGATCTATGGGGCGCTTAAAGCCAATCCCCAGGGGAATATTGCGGTGAAGCTCTCCACGGGTGAGCCGGGCAGCAATTATCTTCGCACGGATCTGATCGGGGATCTGGTACAATCCTTTGAAAACCCAACCATTGTGGAGTGTAACACCGCCTATGGTGGCTCCCGCTCCAACACAGCCATGCATTATCAAGTGGCGGAAGATCACGGCTATACCACGATTGCCGATGTGGACATCATGGACGAAAATGGCTCCATAACCCTTCCGGTAAGCGGCGGAACCAATTTGACCGAAAACTATGTGGGAGCCAATTTCGCCAACTATGATTATTTCGTGGTTCTTTCCCACTTTAAGGGCCATTCCATGGCCGGGTTCGGCGGAGCTATTAAGAACATTTCTATTGGCATTGCTTCTTCCGAAGGAAAAGCTCATATTCATTCCGGCGGTACCGGGGCAAGTATGTGGGGCGGAGATCAGGACGCCTTTCTGGAATCTATGGCCGAAGCAGGAAAATCCGTCGTGGAAGCACTGGATGGCAATATCCTTTACATCAATGTCATGAACCGCCTTTCCGTTGACTGTGACTGCGATGGCAGCCCGGCGGAACCAGATATGCACGACATCGGGATTCTGGCGTCCTACGACCCCGTTGCGCTGGATCAGGCTTGTGTGGATCTGGTTTACGAAGCAGAAGACGGCGCATCACTTATCCAACGGATGGAGTCTCGCAACGGCTTACATACACTGGAACATGCAGAGGCCATTGGGCTGGGGAGCCGAACCTATGAGCTGGTGAACATAGATGCATAAAGAAATGAGGTGACCGACTTTGAAAAAAGCAATTTCCTTGTTGATTGCCCTTGCTTCACTGCTTGCGGTTTTAACTGCGTGCAGTAGTCCGAACAGCGAGCAAATCAGTACGAATACACCGCCAACCGCATCCACTTTGCAGAGTGACGGTGTGGAAAGTAGTGCGCAAGAACAGGGCAATCATCGTGTTTTGATCGCTTACTTTACCCGCCTGGACAACACGGACGCTACGTCGGACGAGATTATTCAAGGCGGCGGGCCCTATGGTTCGCTGGGAGGCTCTCTGGAGGATGCCGATGTGGATGCCATCGCTTCTGCCAGTATCACGGTCATGGGCGATCAAGTACAGGGTAATGTAGAAACCATGGCGCAGATGATTCAAAACACCGTGGGCGGAGACTTGTTCTCTATCCGGATGAGAGAAGGCTACCCGGTCAACTATGATGAACTGATTGAGATAGGAGGCGAAGAAAAGCGCACTGGCGCCAGACCGGAACTCTCCACGCAGGTGGAAAACATGGCGGACTATGACATCATCTTTCTAGGATATCCAAACTGGTGGTACGATATGCCTATGGCAGTGTACAGCTTTCTGGAAGAATATGACTTTGCGGGAAAAATCATCATTCCCTTTGTCGTTAGTGCGAGCAGCGGATTCTCTAGGACCATTTCTTCCATTCAGGAACTGGAACCGGAAGCAATTGTCATGGAAAACGGGCTTCATATCCCCATGGGAGAAGTGGGCGATGGACAGGCAGAGATTGAAGCATGGATCTCTGAACTTGAAATTTTCTAAAATCCGAAATCGATATTGCAAGAGCAGCAAAGAGAAACCGTTTAAAAATCATATCAAACATTTGGAGGCTCTTTTATGAAAAAGCAGATTGGAAATACATTGGCGTTGTATCCCATGCCCTTGGTGGTGGTGGGAACCATGGTAAACAGGAAACCCAATTGGGTTCTTGTGGGACATGTAGGGATTATCGGTCATGACCGAGTCATGGTCAGTCTAGCCAAGCCGCATTACACCAATCAGGGTATCAAGGAAACCGGCAAGCTTTCCATCAACATTGTGGATCAAGCAATGCTGCCTTTGGCGGACAAGGCCGGATGTATCAGCGGGGCGAACCATGACAAGTCGGATCTTTTTTCCTATAGGCTTGATGACTCTGGCATTCCGATGATCGAGCAGGCTCCAGTGGTCATGGAATGCACGGTGGACGACATCTATGTGACCGAGGGATTCGAGAGCTTTATCTGCAAAATTGATCGCACTTTTGCTGAAGAGCGTATTCTTGACAAACACGGTAAAATTGACTACCGTGTGCTCAAAACGGTGTTGTTTGAGATGCCGACCTATGAATATCTGACCACCGGAGATGTGATTGGCAAATGTATGTCCTTTGGGAAGAAAGATTGAGTGTTACCCGCTTTCATGCGGATAGGTGTGTTTGCTGGGAGAGCCTTTGCAGAAGTAAGAAAGCAGGCAGAGGATGGAAGTCATGACTAAGAAAGCAACCGTTGATGTGGATGAGAGCAGCCTAAAGGATGCCTTAATTATTTCCTACTCCTATTCAGGAAATACACAGCAGATTGCCAAAGCGATTCAGTCGGCCACAGGGGCCGATTGGAGTGAGATTTACCCATGGCAGCCCTATCCGGTGGAATTCCCGGAATTGCTGGAACAGGTGCGGAACGAAGTCAAAAGCGGATATCGTCCTAGGCTACTTCCCGGTGCACGTCCTCCCCGCCTGTATTCTGTTATTTTTGTCGGCTCTCCCGACTGGTGTGGTACTATCGCGCCTCCTATGGCGTCGTGGCTATACAGAAACGACCTATCCGGCAAGATCATTCTTCCGTTTTACTCTCATTGCGGTGGCGTGGCAGGAGATCTCAAGGGCGACATTGCAGCGTTGTGCCCCAAAGCGGATGTGAAAGAAGCGCTTGGCGTAATTGAAAACGGCGGAGATAAACTGCCTGAAATGTTGCGCAGCTGGCTGCAGAAGACAGGCATGCACTCTGTGAAAAAGGGTGACTTATGAATATGAAAGGAGAAAAAGATGAAGAACAAAAGACTTGTTTGGATATTTGCGCTTGCCTTTGCCTTGCAACGGTGTACAAAGGGAACATAATAAAAAACTTAATAATGGACTGCCAATCTTACACAAAGTACCGCCCAAACGAGACTACGGGCGGTATTTTTGTATCTTGGCGGAGAAAGGAGGAACTTCCCACGGGGCTTGACTGAAAAGTTGAGCCCCTTTTTTTACGCCCAAAAACAGGAGGTAAGTGCTTATGGCAGATGATAAAACCACGAAAATGCCGGAGCAGCCGGTAACGGATACCGGCCCGGGCAAAGAAACTCCGCCCGAGCCGGAGAAAACGTCTATTCCCCCGGAGGCCGAAAAAAAGACGGAACAGCAGGCAAAGAGCCCGCAGGTGTCCGTCTATGACTTCGCTGAAATTATGAAAGGAAAGAAGGCCGAGGAACGAGCGGCAGCTTCCGGCGGGGAAAAGCCTGCCCCGGCAAAAACGGAGAAACCGGAAAAGCAGCCGGAGGCTCCGAAAAAGGCCGAAGGAAAACAGGAAAAGCCCAAAGAGCCCGAGCAGCCGAAGCGTCGGGGCCGTCCTCCGAAAGAGGATAAGGACAAGGCCGCCGCTCCGAAGCCCAAAGCCCCCGCACAGAAAAAGCAGGAAAAGGCCCCCAAAGAGAAACCGGAGAAAAAAGCGGCTCCCACGGTGCAGGCCGCTCCCGCTCCGAAGGAACCCGAGGGGCCGAAGGAGGCTCCCCGCCGTGGCGAGGAACAGATCGTATATATCAAGCTGAACGAGCTCCACGCCTTCAAAAACCATCCCTTTGAGGTCCGGGACGATGAAGAAATGCGGGCTATGGTGTCCAGCGTCAAGGACAAGGGCGTTACCCAGCCCGCTATCGTCCGTCCCCGTGAGGATGGCGGCTATGAGATCGTGTCCGGCCACCGCCGCCAGAAGGCCAGCGAGCTTGCCGGATATGCGGATATGCCCTGTATCGTCCGCAACCTGACGGACGATGAAGCCATCACGCAGATGGTGGAGGACAATCTGAACCAGCGTGAAGAAATTCTCCCCAGCGAGCGGGCCAAAGCTCTGAAAATGCAGCTTGAGGCCATCAAGCACCAGGGCTCCCGAACTTCGGGCCAGATTGACCCGAAGGACGCAGGCAAACGCTCCAACGAGATCGTGGCCGAGCGGAACAAGATGGCCGTCAAGCAGGTGCAGCGGTATATCCGGCTGAATGAGCTGGTCCCCGACCTGATGAAGCTGATGGACGAGAAAAAGCTGGGCTTCACTACGGCGGTGGAGCTTTCCTACATCGGCAAGAAGAACCAGAGCTATATCGCCGTCGCCATCGACAGCCAGCAGTCCTCGCCTTCGCAGGCGCAGGCAAAGCGTATGCGGGAGCTGGACGAAAAGAAGCTGCTCAACGGGGATGTGATCGACGGCATTATGATGGAGGACAAAAAGGAGGTAGACAAAGTGATTCTGACGGGTGCGGAACTGAGCAAATACTTCGGCAAGGAAACCACGCCGAGGGAAATGAAGGACCAGATCATCAAGCTGCTGGACGACTGGAAGGGCCAGCAGAAAGAACACGAAAAGCCGGAGAAGAAAACCGAGCCGGAAAAGTAAGCCGAAACTTCGGGTCAAGATGGCCCGAGGATTGCGGGGCGCTGCCCCGCGCCCCGAAGCTCTGGAAATATAAATTATTCCCCGTCGCCAGTTATTCCGTAGCATAGCCGGGAAAATCAGTCAAGGGCAACGCCGCCGCAGGCGGTGCCAGAGGCACCCTTGACGGATTTCTCCCGGTTATGCTTTTTCCCGGACAAGCGACGGGGATATAAATTCTTCAGAGCCGTCCCCCTTCCCGGGGGAAGGGGCGGAGGGGTTGGGCGAAACCTTGCTTTCCGCAAATCAGAAAGAAATGGAGGTTGAACCAATGAAACGACCTTTGACCTATCTGACCGCCGCATGGAGCGGTGAGCCGGATATTGATATGGAGCTGGCGGCCCACTACTGCCGTCTTGCCTATGAGGCGGGCTTTTCCCCCATCTGCCCGCTTTTGTATCTTCCGCTGTTCTTGAATGACAGCGTTCCCGAGGAACATAAGGCCGGGATTGATATGCGCCGGGATATGCTGCGGCGCTCTCATACCCTGATCGTCTGCGGCGGTGCGGTGGACGAGGATGTGAAAAACGATATTGCGGTTGCCGGGCGGCTGGGTATCGCGGCTACTACGCTGGACGGGGTTCTTGCCGTGAAGGGACACGGCGGCCCGGGTCATGCCGGACATTAAGCTGGGGAGCCTTTTTGACGGGATAGGCGTTTTCCCTCTGGCGGCCTCCCGCTGCGGTATCCGTCCGGTGTGGGCCAGCGAGATTGAAAAAGCGCCGATCTCCATAACCAAAAGGCACTTTCCCGATATGGCGCACTTGGGGGACATTACGAAGGTGGACGGCGGAAAAATCCCGCCTGTCCATGTGATAACCTTCGGCTCTCCCTGTCAGAACCTTTCTCTGATCGGCAACCGCTCCGGCCTTGCCGGGGCAAAATCCAGCCTGTTTTATCAGGCGTTTCGTATCATACAGGAAATGAGGGATGCCACTGATAACCTATATCCAGCTATCGCTGTTTGGGAAAACGTCATGGGAGCGTTTTCTACAAATGACCGGATGGATTTTAGAGCCGTCCTATCCGCCTTCTCGGACACCGAAGTTCCAATGCCTCCTTCTGGAAGATGGGGAAACGCCGGAATGGTGCGAGGGGGAACGCCTGATGTGTGCTGGCGGCTCATGGACGCCCAGTATTGGGCAGGCTCCCGAAGGCTGGCGCGAAGGCAGCGAATTTTCATCGTGGCGGATTTTAGAGGCAAACGTGCCGCCGACATACTATTTAAGCCCCGTCCAATGCTCCCACTTCCTCCGCCTTGCCGAGAGGGCGGGCGGACCGCCGCCGAAGGAGATCGAACATCTTCTTTTGAAACAGGGCGGCAAATACCAGTCATCCACCCCTTTCAATGCTTCCGTATGCGGGGAGCGGCAAAAAGGCAGGAAGAAACCGCCTTCCGAAACAGCTTCGGATTACCAACTGACCCTTTTCCCACTCTTTTAGCCAGCGACGTGACGCCCTTCGCCTTTTGGTACGAGGGCGACCCGGACGGCGGCTGTATCCGCTTCTTGACGGAAACGGAAAGTGAGCGGCTGATGGGGCTGCCGGAGGGCTGGACAAAGTACGGGGCGGACGGCGAGGAAATCCGGCCTCTGCAACGCTACAAGGCGCTGGGAAATGCGATTGCTCTCCCTTGCGCCGATTACATCATGGCCGGGATTTATGAAGTGCTGGCAGACAGGGACGGAAAGGAGGATTGAGCCCATGTTTGAAGCCTATATAACCAACACGGCCCTGTACCCCATGATGGGGATTGAAGTGGGAACAACGGTACATTTTCCCACGACCACACAGGAGGTACAGGCTGCCCTTGCCAAAATCGGGATAGACGGAAAGCGGTACAGCGAAGTGTTTATTACCAGCTTTGACAGCGATGTGCTGGGACTGTACGACTATCTGGACGAGTACGAGAACATCGACGAGCTGAACGAGCTGGGCCATGCCCTGCTGGAAGTACGGGACAAGGGCGGATTGGAAACCTTTGAGGCCGCTCTTGTCTTGGGAAAACACACGGGCAGCGTGAAGGACCTAATCAACCTGACGCAGAACCTTGACCTCTACCGCTTTTACCCGGATATTTCCGATGATGAAGGGCTGGGCCATCTGTACGCCGACGAGCTGGGGACCATCGACATACCGGAGCACATTCAAGGCTACTTCGATTATGAGGCATACGGACGGGATATGCGTATCAACGAGGGCGGCGTATTCGCTCCCGGCGGCTATGTGGCGGCGGACCCGGTGGGCTTTAAGGAGCATTACCACGGGACGCAGGACATACCGCCGGAACACCGGGTATTTGCCTATCCCGAAAAGGCCGAGCCCGTCCATTCCATTCTCGGCGCACTCAAACGGTTTCAAGAGGCCCCGCCCGTTCCGCAAAAGGACAAGGCGGGGCCTTCCCATGAGGAACGGTAAGACTTCGGGCCAACATGGCCCGAAGCATGAAGGAGGTGCATACCATCAACTATTACCCCATCAATGAAGGGGCCGCCCGCCGGGCAAAGGAAATGAACAGCTTTTCCGACTATAAGGAAGGGAGCGCAACGGCGGAATACCGGGCAATGGTAGACAAGGCCGCAGCCATAGCCGAACAGCAAAAATCCCGGGTGGACCCCATGTACCATGAGAAGATCGACCATCTGTTAGACACCTACGCCCGCAAGCTGGCCGAAAACATGAACCAGGGCTTTGCCATTGACGCAAGAGTTCCTTCTGTGTTGATCGCCGGGCCTTCCAATTTCCCGGTGGGAAAGAAAGAAAAACAGAACCGGGCGCGGGACAGCAACATGGAGGAATGGCGGCATATTCAAGGGCTGCTGGATAAGATACGCAGTACCGGCATGGGCGGTATCAGCGCCGATGACCCGGCGGCCATTGAAAAGCTCCAGAAAAAGCTGGATGGGCTGGAACGCTCCCAGCTCATTATGAAGGAGGTCAACGCTTATTACCGCAAGCATGGCAAGCTGGACGGCTGTGCGCTGCTGTCGCCTGACCAGATCGAAAAGCTGAAAGCCAGCATGGCGTCAAGCTGGCGGAGCGACCCGAGGCCCTTTGAAAGCTACCAGCTTACCAACAACAACGCGGAGATCCGCCGGGTAAAGGCCCGTATCGAACAGCTTTCCAAACAGGCGCAGCGGGAGTTTTCCGGCTGGGAGTTTGACGGGGGCCGTGTGGAAATGAACCGGGAGGACAACCGCTTGCAGGTGTTCTTTGATGGAAAGCCTGACGCGGACACCCGGGCCGAGCTGAAAAGCAGCGGCTTTCGCTGGGCTCCCAGCGTGGGCGCATGGCAGCGGCAGCTCACGGACAACGCCATCCGGGCGGCTGACCGTCTGGAATGTATCAAGCCGCTGTCCGGCGAAAAGCCCTCCCAGCTTCAAAAGAAGCCCTCTATCTTGCAGACCATGCGGGAACAGGGCGAAAAAGTCCAGGCGGAGCCGGAAAAGAAAGCTCCGTCCGGCAGGGATGCCGAGCGGTAAGCCTCGGGCCACATTGGCCCGAGGTTTTCTGTTGCCCCGGAGTGTACGGGGGCCTCCCGTCTACCGGAAGCCCTGACGGAAAGGAGGTTTTATGCAGGAAGAAGTAAACCAAAAAACAGTTGCCCTTTCGATCAAGACGGCAAAGCTGACGGGAAAAGTGCTGGCCGCCGCTCTTGGCAAGGTGGTTCGGGCGCTGCAAAAGCACCACCGGAAGGCGATGACCCCGCAGGGCCGCCAGAGCGTGAAAAAGCTGATGAACCACTACGGCGGTAAAAACGCCATGCAGTATGTGGGCGCGCCGAAGGATTTTGACCGGATAGCGAAGGAGTTCCATGTGGACTACGCTTTCCATAAAGTGAGCCCCGGCCATTATCTGCTGTTCTTCAAAGCCAATCAGGCGGACGCCATCACGGCGGCCTTCCAGAAATACAGTACAAAGGTGCTGAACAAAGACCAGGACAAGGCTTCTATCCTCGGCCAGCTCCGCAAGCTCACAGAGCAGATCAGGACAAAGCCGAAGGAGAAGCAGCGGACCAGAGAGGCGGTGAAGGACAGACGTTGAGTGACAAGATCAGAAAATATGTGCTCCCCAACCTGCCGTACCTCTTTGTGTTCTGGTTTTTCTCCAAAATCGGGACGGCCTACCGTATCGCGTCCGGTGCAGACTTCGGGACAAAGCTCATGGGGATGCTCGACACCTTCCCCAAAGCCTTTGAAACCTACTGGCCGGGACTGGGCGGCATTGACCTGCTGGTGGGCCTCGCCGGTGCGGCTGGGGTGTATCTGCTGATACAGTCCAAAATCAAGCAGGCAAAGAAATTCCGGCGGGATGCGGAGTACGGCACCGCCCGCTGGGGAACAAAGGAGGATATAAAGCCGTTTGTAGACCCCAAATTTCAGAACAATGTTATTCTGACCGGGACGGAGTTTCTTACCATGAACACCCGCCCGAGGATACCCGCCAACGCCCGCAACTTAAACGCCTGCGTCATCGGCTCGTCCGGCTCGGGCAAGACAAGGTTCTGGCTGACCCCGCAGCTCCTTCAAGCCCATTCCTCCTATGTGGTGGTGGACCCGAAGGGCGGCACCCTCGACCAGTGCGGGCGGTTCCTGCAACGGGAGAAATATAAGGTGCGGGTGTTCAATAGTATCGACTTCTCCAAATCCATGCACTACAATCCGCTGGCCTACATCAAAACGGAAAGCGACGTGCTGAAATTCGTCACCGCCCTGATCGCCAACACCAAAGGCGACGGCAAGGAGGGCGACGAGTTCTGGACCAAAGCCGAAACCCTTTTGTACTGCGCCCTTGTGGCCTACATCGTATTTGAGGGGCCGGAGGAAGAACGCAATATGAATACGCTGGTGGAAATGATAAACAGCATGGAAGTCCGGGAGGATGACGAAACCTTCAAAAACGCGGTGGACTATATGTTTGACGGGCTGGAGCGCCGGAGTCCCCAGCACTTCGCCGTGAAGCAGTATAAGAAGTACAAGCTGGCAAGCGGAGATGTATGCTCTAAGTGACTTCTTAATCATGGTTTTGTCATGGTTAGTGAAGCAGTCGCTTAGAGCATTTTCATTTCAGGAGGTACAGCTATGAGAAACGAAAAAATCACCCCTCTGTACGAGCGTCTGAGCCGCGATGATGAGTTACAGGGCGAGAGTAACTCCATAAGCCATCAAAAGCAGATGTTAGAGGAGTTTGCCCGCCGGAATAACTTGCCCAATCCCCGGCATTTCACTGATGACGGGGTTTCAGGCACCCGCTTTGACCGACCTGGCTTTCTTGCCATGATGGAGGAAGTTGAGGCTGGACGAGTGGAGGCCATTGTCATCAAGGACATGAGCCGCTTGGGGCGTGACTATCTGAAGGTCGGTCAGGTTATGGAGATTTTACGCCAGCGCGGTGTCCGTCTGATCGCCATTAACGACGGCGTGGACAGTCTGAAAGGCGACGACGATTTTACCCCGTTCCGCAACATCATGAATGAGTTTTACGCCCGTGACACCAGTCGGAAAATTCGCTCCGTATTCAAGTCCAAAGGCATGAGCGGCAAGCACCTGACCGGCACCGTCATTTATGGCTACCTGTGGGACGAAAAACGGGAACACTGGCTTGTGGACGAAGAAGCCGCCGAAGTGGTACGCCGTATCTTTTCCCTGACGATGGAGGGCTACGGCCCCTATCAAATCTCCAAGCTGCTGTCCGAGGCAAAGGTTGAAATCCCCGCTGTCCATTTGGCACGCTTTCACGAAGGAGTAAACAGGACGAAGCCGGTCAAAGACCCCTACGGCTGGGGTTCTTCCACCATTGTGAGTATTTTGAAAAAGCGGGAGTATTTAGGCCATACGGTCAATTTCAAGACCCGCAAGCACTTCAAAGACAAGAAAAGCCACTATGTTGACGAAAGCGAATGGACGATTTTTGAGAATACCCATGAGGCCATCATCGACCAGGAAACCTTTGACAATGTGCAGCGCATTCGTGGAAACGCCAGACGCTACCCGGATGGCTTTGGAGAGGCATATCCCCTGACCGGCCTGATGTACTGCGCCGATTGTGGCGGCAAGATGTATGTTCACCGCACATACAACGGTAAACGCGTCCCGCAGTACACTTGCGGCCAGTATGGGAAGTACCCTATCGGCTCCCTTTGCCCTACACAGCACCGTATTAAGGCCGAAGCTGTTCTGACACTGATTGCGGATATGCTCCGGGCCATCGCGGAGTATTCCAAGAATGACCGAGCCGAGTTTATCCGCACTGTCCAGGAAACGCAGGCCGCCCAGCAGACCACCGACATCTCTAAGAAGCGGAAACGGCTGGCTACCGCCCAAAAGCGGGCTGGAGAACTGGAAAGGTTGATTTGCAAAATCTATGAGGACAACGCCCTGGGCAAGCTGCCGGACGCCCGGTATGAGGCCCTGGACGCGCAATATGCCAAAGAGCAAGACGCTCTCAATGCGGAAATCGAAGAATTGGAAAAGGCCGTTACCGGCTATGAGCAGAGCCGGAAATCAGCGGAAAAGTTTATTGCCTTGATTGACAAGTATGAGAATTTCGACACGCTGACAAACACCATGCTCAACGAGTTTGTAGAGAAAATTCTTGTCCATGAACGCGCCCGCAAAGGAAGCCAGGACACCACACAGGAGGTTGAAATCTACTTCAACTTTGTGGGCCGGTATATCCCGCCCGCCTTGCAGCCGGTTCCTCTGACCCCGGAGGAACAGGAAGAACTTCGGAAGAAGGAGGCACGCAAAGACAGGCTTCACCAGAACTACTTACGGCGCAAGGCAAACGGCAAACAGAAAGAATGGGAAGAACGGTACAACGCCAAACGAAAGGCAAAAATGGAGGCGGCAAAAGCCGCTATCCGGGCCGAGGATATGAAAAACGGCATTTTTACTACCATCAGCCAGTTGCCAAAGCAGGAGCCGCACAGAATTGTTTTATAAATGAACCCAAACGATAATCCGGCTTAGAAAACATTTCATTGCGAATTTATAGCATTTAATGACCATAGCATTGTTGTTTTACTCTACATTTGATATTCTAATAAGATAAGTGTGGTGATAATAAATGATAAAATTTGCAGTTTGTGATGATGAGCCGTCCATGACCCAAAAAATATGCGAATTTATTTCAACATACATGCAGGAGAATCAGGATGCAGCTTACCATATCAGTAGTTTTTCAAATGGCCGTTCCTTGCTGGAAAGTTCATGTGACTTTGATGTGATATTTCTTGATATTCAGATGGAACAGCCCGATGGGATGGAAACGGCTAAAATGTTGAGACAACGAAACATACACTGTCTTGTGGTTTTTATAACGGTTCTAAAAGAATATGTATTTGATGCTTTTGAAGTGCAAGCATACGATTATCTGGTCAAACCGATAGAAGATTTGCATTTCAAAAAAATGATGGATCGAGCCATGAGAACATTGGAACAACATACCTCAAAGCGGATCGTCATCTTAAAAGGAACTTCTTGTGAGGTAATTCCGCTCTCTCAGATTTTATATTGTGAAGTGCAGGGACGGAAAGTGTACATTCATCAGGAGAATGGAAAAATTGTTGACTATTATGAGAAACTGAATGATTTTGAGCGACAGGTTGACGGACGGTTTTTCAGATGTCACAGGAGTTACTTAGTCAATCTTGACCAGGTCAGAGGCAGTCATTCCGGGCAAGTTTTTTTATCAGATGGCAGCAGTATTCCAGTTTCAAGATTACGGGAACGCGAATTAACGGAGGCACTTCTGCGATATATGAAAGAAAAAGGATGTTGATATGGATTATTTTAGTGTACTATTTGAGAGCGTTTGCCTGCTCGCACAAAGTGCGATACAGCTTATTTTTATGAGCCGACTTTTGGGGAAGAAATATAGAATATGGTGCTTTGTGTTATATCCTGGTGTTCTTTTTATTTTGGGATTTGCTGCTGCCCAGAGCACAATCATTAACACGGTAGCAATTGGTATGCAGTTGCTTTTATTATCTGGTATAAGCCAAGTTGCATTGAGAAGCAAATGCTCCGTATCTTTTCTGTCGGCAACGATTGCAATTTATATCTCCCAGTTGTCATTTGGGCTGATAAACTCCATAGAAAGTATCATATTTCCACATTTTGTTGGGATGCCTCTGTTGTATCTGCTCCTTGCTTTTGCAACAGCAGCTGCTTTTGCGATCTGCATCTGCTGTTATGCTGTCGTGTTAAGTTTACTGCCGTTGAAAGAAAACGACCAAACAACATACATTGGTCTCTTACTGCTTCCAGGGCTGTTTTTCTTTCTGGCAGAGGTATACCTTCTCCACATGTCATACAGCCAGGTATCTTCTACACTTTCTCTGACTGAGGCAGGAAAACATCTTGGGCTATTATTCATACAAGGACTGGGGTTGGCAGCACTGCTTTGTACTTTGTATGCATACCGGCGGATCTGTTCTGGATTTCAAGCGCAGTCTGCGTTGGCTTCCCTGACGCAAGCAACCCAGGCGCAAAAGGTATACATCTCGGAAGCTCAGATGCGTTATGAGCAGACGAAAGCATTTCGCCATGATATTAAGAACCATTTGTTGCTGCTGGATGGGTTGTTACGCAACGGGCAGATCGCGGAAAGTCGGGACTATTTAAAAAGGCTCGAAAGCATTTCAACCTCTCTATCGTTCCCATACCAGACAGGAAATCCTGTAGTGGATATTTTGTTAAGTGAAAAACTGGAATTGGCGAAAGCAAGCGGAATTAAAGCAGAGGTGTCCCTGCTTCTTCCGAAAGTATGTGAGATTGATGATTTGGATTTGTGTATTATATTTGCGAATGCTTTAGACAACGCGTTAAAAGCCTGCCAGTCCATTGAAGGAACAAGCTCCATCAGCATTACCGGGAAACAGCAGGGAGATTTTTATCTGCTGGAATTTTGCAATACATGTTCTGAAAAGAGTTTGCCTCAAATTGGGATCGGACTTTCTAATATCAAATCAGTGGCAGAAAAATATCACGGTGCAATGTTAATAGAAACACATGACAAGAAATTTTCTCTGAATGTATTACTGAACATTTCATTACCAGCAGATAACAGTTCAAGACAAAGCTATTGATTCCTACATCAAGAATCGTTATGCTCAAACTGGGAGGTGATTTTATGAATATTTCTTCGGTTTACCCCAATTCTCCATCTGGTAATTCAGCGCCACAGCAAGGTGCTGGTGTCGATTCTAAAATCCAGTCCTTGGAGCAGAAACTACAGAAGCTGGAAACTGAAAAACAGAAAGCCGCTCAGCGTAAAGATGAAGAGCAAAAAGAAAAGCTGGAAAAACAAATTAAAGAAATTGAAAAGCAAATTCAGCAGCTCAGAAAACAGGAGAATGAGAAAGCACAAAAAACGGAGTCCAGTGATATACAAAAAGCGCAGGAATCTTCCTCCAAGGCAATAGATGCCGGAAAATACATAGATGTCTATGCATAGAGAGTGCCAGGCTGCCAACGAGACGGTATATAAAAAAAACGTTGGTTCGGTGGCCGAAGTTTGTTGCGCTTTGATCAGATCATTACAAAATGAACGGCGGTTTTGAAAGTACCATTTCAAAGCCGCCGTTTGTTTTGTCTTTCAAGAAGTAATGCTACGATTGGCGGCTCACGGAAGGAGCCGCTATGTGTTTACTTAACAGCCGACAAATTCAGATGTTTGATTCGCCATCAAAAAAAGCCTGTCAACTGAACAACCCTCGTCCGACAGTCCGTGCGAAAATTGTCATAATGTAGTTGAATATCATATTTCTTGCGCCCGAATAGCTTTCTGCTGTCCGGGCGTTTTTCTGTGTCAGACCCGGTGCCGTTCCCCGCCGTCCCGTTCAGATTTTCTCACAAAAATCTGAACGGAGGAAAGGCAGATGGAAGTCACCATCCATTACAACGGACAAGCTGTGACCGTGGAGGTCACGCTGGAAGTCTATGAATTTCTTGACCGGGCCGACCATAAGACGGAAAACCTGCTGCACGAGCAGCGGCGGCATTGGGATGGCCGGGAGTTTGACGAATACATAGTTGCCACCGAAGGCGTGGGCATCTACGGCGAAACGCCGGAAGAATACCTTTGCCGCATGGAAACGCTGGACGAGCTGATGGCCGTCCTGAACACCTGCACCGAGGCTCAGCGCCGCCGGTTCCTGCTCTATGCGCTGGACGGACTGACCCTCGCGGAGATCGGGGCAATGTGTGGCTGCTCCAAAGTATCCGTCTACGAGAGCATTCTCGCGGTTCGGAAAAAGTTCTTGAATTTTTTCGCAAACCACCCTAACGATTGACCCCTTTTGAGGCTACCAAGTGAAAGGGATTGTTTCCCTTATCCCAGCGGGAGGCGGACAGCGGACAAGCTGCCCGCCTCTCACATTTTCAGGAGGTAAGCCTATGAAAACAATCAATCTGCGGTGGGTTTATCCCCACTACCGGCACGACGAGTTCGTAGAGGTCAGAGACGAGGTATGGGAGGCCATGCGGCAGGCTCAGCGGGAGATGACCAACTACGAGCACCGGAAAATCAACCACCGCGCCTGGTACTCTCTGGACGCTTATAGCTGGATGGAGAACTATGCGCTGGAACACGCCAGATCGCCGGAGGACATTCTGTTGGAGCAGGAAGAACACGCCTCCTATCTTCGACTGTTGGCTGCCTTGCCGGAGGCCCTTTCCCACGCCACTCCGACGCAGGCCCGCCGTGTGTACGCCTACTATATTTCCGGCATCACACAGACCGAGATCTCCCGCAGGGAGGGCGTACACAGCAGTAAGGTCACGGTTGCCATCCATCGGGGCTTGAACAATATGCGGCGCTACTATGGAACGCTCCCGCAATCTGAGTGAGGGTTCGCCTATGCAGACCATCAATCTGAAACAATATTATCCGTTCTGCACAGAGGACATCTTTGTGGAGGTGTCCGATGAGATCGTTGAAACATTCCTGCTGGACAAGCGAGCCGAGGCGACCCGTGAGCGCAAGATGTACCGCTATAAAGCGCAGTATTCCCTGGACTGCGATGACGGGATTGAAAAAGCGGCCATCGGCTGGGCGCAGCCCTCTCCGGAAGAACTTCTGATGAAGAAGGAGGCGGAGCAGGAGTATCGACTTACCTTAACGAGATTGGCGGAGGCAATCAATCATTTGTCGGAGACACAGGCCCGCCGCATCCGTGCGAGGTATCTGCTGGGGATGAAAGTAATTGAGATCGCCGCCATTGAAGGAGTAATCCCCAGCTGTGTCAGCACTTCCATCAGGGCGGGGCTAAAGAACATCCGCAAGTATTTTGAAAAGAAGAAATGGAGGGTGTCCAGAGAATGGGAACAGTGGAACAGATGAACGCCGAGAAGGAAAAAGTACAAAAAGAGCTGCGCCAGTTGGAAAACCGCCAGAAAACCCTACTTAACAAGCAGCGTGACGCCGAACGCCGGGCCAGAACCCGCCGTCTGATCGAGCGCGGGGCCATTGTGGAGGGCGTATTTTCCCTGGCTCCCGACCTGTCCGGTGAGAAAGTCAAGGCATTCCTTGTCGCTCTTTCCCACCTTCCGGGGGCGGCGGAACTGGCCGCAAAACTGCCGAAATCCGGGGACGAGCCGTAAGTCCCTTGGTTACAAGGGCGCACTTATGCACCGTTGCCGGTGCTGTGCGCCCTGCCGGGAGCTGTTGCGTACTTCGTCCGCGATGGGGAGCTACACTCCCCAAACCCCTTGTGCGCTCCGCAGAACCAAACACCCGCTTTGCGTCTGTTCGGTTCCATGGAGCCTAAATCCCCTCACGGAAAGGAGGTGCGTGTTATCGCTATCTGCCATATCCCCATCAAAATCATCCAGCGCAGCAAGGGCAAATCCGCCGTTGCCGCAGCCGCCTACCGCAGCGGCACCAAACTGACAAATGAGTGGGACGGCCTGACCCATGACTACACCCGCAAAGGCGGCGTTGTCCATGCGGAAATCATGCTGCCCGTCCACGCCCCGCCGGAATTTGCAGATCGCTCCACCCTCTGGAACAGCGTGGAGCAGATCGAGAAAGCAAGGGACAGCCAGCTTGCCCGCGAGGTGGAAGTGGCCCTTCCCCGTGAACTGACACGGGAGCAGCAGCTTGCCCTTGTCCGGGCCTATGTGAAGGACAACTTTGTTGCCACCGGTATGTGTGCAGACTTCGCACTCCATGACAAAGGGGACGGGAATCCCCATGCCCATATTCTGCTGACCATCCGCCCGCTGAAAGAAAATGGCGAGTGGGGCGCAAAGTGCCGCAAGGTCTACGATCTGGACGAGCGCGGCCAGCGTATCCCAAACGGTAAAGGGGGCTGGAAGAATCACCGAGAGGACACCACCGACTGGAATGACAAAGAAAAAGCTGAAGTCTGGCGGGCGGCGTGGGCGGACTACACCAACCGGGCATTAGAGGCAGCCGGAAGGCCGGAGCGTATCGACCACCGCAGCTACAAACGGCAGGGCCTTGATAAAATTCCTACCGTCCACATGGGCGTAGCTGCCACCCGCATGGAGCGCCGAGGAATTGCAACTGAAAAAGGTAATCTCAACCGCCAGATTGCCGCCGACAACAAGCTGCTCAAAGAAATCAAGGCTCGCATTACCCGGCTTTACAACTGGTCAAAAGCGGAATCCGAAAAGCCCGCCAAGAAAGGCATTATGGCTGAACTGTGGGAGGCACAGCAGCAGCTAAAACAGGCCAACACTCGGAAAGGCAAAATCAAAGCCTTACAGGAAAATGCCGCCCTGTTCAACTTTTTACAGTCGAATGGTATCCAGTCCATGCAGCAGCTCCATGAAAAGATGGTGGATATGAATGCCCATTACTATGACCTGCGCGGTAAGATTGTCAGCGCCGAGCGCCGGATTGCCGCCCTCACCGAGCGCGGGGAAATGTGGGCGCAGTACAACAGGTACAAGCCCATCCGCAAGCAGCTTGACAAGGTGAAAACAGCAAAACGGGAACTGTTCGAGCAGCGCCACAGCCGGGAACTGGCTCTCTATGAAGCAGCGGCCCGGTATCTGAAGGAACTCAAAGACAGCGGCGAGGCCCTTACACCCAAGGCATGGGGACGGGAGATCGTCCAACTGACCGCTGAAAAAGAGGCAAACACTTTGCAGATGAAAGCCATGCGGGACGAATTGAAGGCCGCCGAACAGCTCCGCAAGGCGGCCAATCAGTTAGCCAGACAGGGCCAGCACCACAAGAAGGAGGAACACGAGTTATGACCATGACCCATTGGCCGGTTTGGGAAGCGGCAACATGAAGAAACGCAATACTGCCCCTGTCATCATTATGGACTATCGCCAATATCGCAAGGTGCGGCGGCTGGTACATGAGTGCTGCAACTATAACGGCGGTAACTGTATCGCGCTGGATGACGGCGAGGAATGCGTCTGCGTTCAGTCCATTTCTTACTCTCTGTTGTGCCGCTGGTTTCGGGCGGCAGTGCTGCCGCTGGACAGGGCGTTGGAAACAGCCTTGTTCCACCGCCTGGACGCCAAGCGGTGTACCGTCTGCGGGGCATTGTTCCGCCCAGGCTCCAACCGGGCCAAATACTGCCCGGAATGTGCCGGACACATGAAGCGCATCAAGGCCGCCCAGCGCAAGCGCAAACAGCGGGCCAAGTGTCACGCTTTAGGGCCTGAAAAGTCCTTGTAAATCAAGGCTTTTTTCGAGGGTGTCGGCGGGGGCCTGATAGATTTATCCTCTGGCCCCCAAAACGGCCCTCTAAATGGGGACTAAGCCCCAATACGAACCCCAAGGAGGAACCCATGTCAGACAATCGAAAATATTACTACCTGAAACTCAAAGAGAACTACTTTGACGATGACTCCATCGTACTGCTGGAAAGTATGCAGGACGGTGTGTTGTACTCCAACATCCTACTTAAACTGTACCTGAAATCGCTGAAACATGGTGGACGGCTCCAGCTGGACGAGAATATCCCCTACACGGCGCAGATGATCGCCACCATCACCCGCCAACAGATCGGAACTGTGGAGAGGGCTTTGCAAATCTTCCTGAAGCTGGGCCTTGTGGAAGTGCTGGACAGCGGTACCTTCTACATGAGCAATATCGAACTGCTGATCGGCCAGTCCTCTACCGAGGCCGAGCGAAAGCGGGCGGCGAGGCTCCAAAACAAGGCTATTTCCGCGCCCCGGACAAACAGCGGACATTTGTCCGACATTTGTCCACCAGAGATAGAGATAGAGTTAGAGAAAGAGATAAAGAGAGAGATAGAGAAGGGACAACCCGCCCGCGCCTATGGCCGTTACCAGAATGTTTTCCTGACGGACGAGGAACTGGCAGATTTGCAGGCCAGCTTTCCCACCGTATGGGGCCAGTATATCGAAAAGCTGTCCGAGTACATGGCTTCTACCGGCAAGCGGTATCAGAGCCACGCCGCCACCATCCGGCGCTGGGCCAGCGAGGATGCGCGAAAAGCGGCTCCGCCCTCTCGCAACCGGGATTACAGCGTAAAGGAGGATGAAACCGTATGATTGAGATTACCGCAGAAATCCGGGCGCTGATTGACAAGGCAGCCGCCGGTATGGAGCTTGCTGAGGACGAGTACATAGACCCGGCAGACGGCCTCATTCACTGTAAGAAGTGCGGCGGCCAGAGGCAGACCGTTGTACCATGCTTTGGGAAACCCGGCTGCTTTATGCCCCGCTGTATCTGCCAGTGCCAGCGGGAGGCCGAAGAACGGCGCAAGGCCGCCGAGGAACGGCAGCGCCGCATGGAGCGGATCAAGCGCCGGAAAGCCCAGGGCCTGCAAGACCGCTATCTGTACGACTATACCTTTGCCAACGACAACGGCCAAAATCCCATAATGGACAAGGCCCGCGCCTATGTGGAGAACTGGAAGGAGGCTTACAAGAACAACACCGGACTGCTGCTATTCGGGGATGTGGGAACCGGCAAGTCCTTCTTTGCCGGATGTATCGCCAACGCCCTGCTTGACCGGGATGTGCCGGTGCTGATGACGAACTTTCCCACCATCCTGAACCGTCTGACGGGGATGTTCTCTGAGGATAGGGCGGAGTTTATCGCCAGCTTTGACGAGTATGATCTGCTTATCATTGACGATTTGGGTGTGGAGCGCAGTACCGAGTATGCGATGGAGCAGATGTTTTTCGTCATTGACAGCCGTTACCGCAGCCGCAGGCCCATGATTATCACCACCAACCTGAAACTGTCTGAACTCAAGAACCCGCCTGACCTGGCCCACGCCCGTATCTATGACCGTATCCTGGAACGGTGCGCCCCGATCCTCTTTGACGGGAAAAATTTCCGGGAGGAAAACGCCGGGGCTACCAGGCAGGCGGCGAAGGACATTGTGAACCGTAAGAGCGACTGATTTTTTGCCGGACGGCGCAGCCCCGCCCGGAGAAAGGAGCGCCATGAGCGAAGAACCCCGTACCATGCAGCCCGTAGACACCACCTCGGCCAGAGCGCCGGAGGACGCCCCCGCGCTGGTAAAGAAAATCGGAAGGACTACCTACAAGGTGCGCGTCCATTTCAGCCAGACCAGCACCGAAACCATGAGCGATAAAATCAAGCGTATGCTGAAAAATGAGGTAAGAATGTTAAGAAACACTTGAAAGTAGTTTTTCCGTTGAGAAATATGAAGTCAGGCAATTCGGTAAAACTAGGAAGCTTGGGAAAGCCATAGAAGGGCGTTTATTGTACCGGCGAGCACCTAACTTGTATGCAGCCGGCAAACGGGTATTTAGCATACTCAGGGAAGCTTTTTGCTGGACAAAATTGCGATTTATTTCTCGCTTTACAAAAATTGTGCTAAAAAGTTAAAAAAAGGAATTATTACAAGAAAGATTTTAAAAAATTAGGCCTTATTTGAAAAATAACAATATGACTAGCGGTGAGGAATTATGGAGGCTAGACGTCCCTCCGATTGGGCGTGTTGATTATTTTCAAACAAGGCCTAGTTCAAATAAAAAGTTGCAGAGAACCACATATATGGAGATTCCTTCAACTTGTTTAATGCACCATTTTTCGTATTTGGCTCGCAAGTCCCATTTGTAACATATCAGCTATTTAGTATTATTTGAGTTAGACTTTTTAGAAGGTCAACTTATTATATTTCAACATTACCCGCGAAAAATTTTTGCACAGCAGTATCAGTAATACTATAGTAGCGTTTATCTGTTTTGTGATATGTAACATATTCCATGGAGACAAGTTTATCCATAGAACGGGTAATTGCTAAATGATGCTTATCAACTTGTTGGCCGATTTCAAAAGCTGATAGCTCTTCTCCTAAATGATTATAAAGCGTGCGCAAAATATCAATATAAAGATTTGGTAGGCTCTTTTCTTTCCATACTTTTATATTATCTTGTAGTTTTTCTACAAACTTATTTATAGTAACTACGGTATCTTTTTTTCCGCATTGAAAGCAAATGTGATATTTTTCATAGATTGAATATTCAATATCAGAATATTCCTTTTGGCAGTTTGAGCAGCACCGTACCTCCACATCACTTATTGCAGATGGGATAAAGCTAGATAGATCAAATTCATCTTGTCGCCAGTAGTCGTATGCGCGTCTAGATGCCGGTTTGCCATAGTCAATGCGTTTTTCATAGCACAGTCCATAGTTTAACCCATATATTGATATTTTTTTCCCAGGCTCCCGGCTGCTTCCTTCATGAAATTTATTTACAATAAAATATAGCTCAAGTGTTTTTAAAAGCGGCTCCATTTCCTTCCGAATAAAAAAATGAGAAGTCGGGAACCAGTAACCTGTGGTTTTTTTATTTTCCTGTAGAGTTTCGATGAATAGCTGCTTTTTAAGTCTTTGCGAAGAGTATTCATCAATAACATCTCTCTTTATATCCTGCATTTTTTGTACGATTTTGTTCAGAAGATTTTTTTGAGTTATTTGATTTAGTAAATTCTTATCATCGTAAAATGATTGCTTAAATCTAACATCATTAAAAAAATCAGGCAAAATATTATCAAGATAGTATTTTTCGGCTGCATTGTCTATATTAGATAAAGTAATCGTTCTTCCTTGGTTAATAGAACTCAAAAAACAATATGTTAAAATATAACCTAATGAACGTGGAATTCCAGCAGAACTATAGAATAAGGTTTTTAAATAGTCCTTTAATGTGGCTTTTGATAAGTCAAATAATTCACTGATTTGTATCTGTGAATTTGTATAAACTTCAATCCTTTTTTGAAGTGTTCTTTCTATGTAGTTAATGGCAAGTTCTTCTACCTGTGTATAAGTAGAAGAACTTTTTTCGTATACATCATAAAAATCCAAGCAATGCGTCGGTAATTTTGAAGAATCAATATTGCCCAAATAAGTGCGAGATGGATACCCAGCTATTTTCACTTTAAATATTTGATTATAAGAAGAGATGATGGGGGCAATTAGCGAATCCACAACTAGTTTCTGATTATTTTCATTTAATTCACTGAAATCATCTAAAAACAGGTATACTTTATATATTTTATTTTTGGATAATAGATTTTGAATTCTATTAATTATTTCATGAATTGAGAAAATTCTTAACTCGTGTAGACATTGAGTGGTAGATTCTCCAAGTTGAGTCTTATGATCTAAAGCTGTTGAGGCATTCAAAGAACTTAATGTTAGGCTCCCGTTCAATGAGGCGGTGTATTCTTGATTGGTTGAATTAGTTACTTCTATACTTCTTTGAAAATCAGCGTCTATGTATTTCCCGTGCTCAATATCAGCTATAATTTGATCACATTCCTGCACACCTATTTTGGGAGATAGTTTTTCAGTTATACTCTTAACTATTTCAACAAAAAAGTTGTAAAATGTACGATATTGTGTGAGTGAATTGTTTTCTCTATCCGAATTTGCCGTTTTAATCTCTTCATAGCATGATTGAAGATTAATATATACGGATATTTTATGTTTGTCTTTGGATATTTCCTGTTCAGCACGTAAAAATATAGTTGACTTACCAGTGCCTTTTCTCCCTTTAAGTAAAACATGATTGTCGTCTAAAACCTGTCTCAAAATAAAATCATTTTCATACATATCCACATACAACTGCGGTATGAGATTATTATTTTGATCATCCACAATATCAGGGCGACCACTCTTTATTAGTGATTTAAATGCAGCCTCGATTTTTTGAGATAGGGAAAATAACACAAGTTGATTATCCATTTTGATTTACCTCATATTATCTATCTTATTATATGAACAGCTATGGCATTTTTGTTATTATTATAACAGAATTTAAATTATTATACCACATCTTGTCAAGAAATGTGAATATTTGAAATCTGGTACTGACAATATTATTTATATCTAACAACTAAATTATAAAAAATTATAGGATTAAAAAGTCCTTGACAACTCGTTTCGGGCAAGACAGCTAAGAGCATACTGATTAGCTGCGGGGCCCGCCTCGCTCCCTTTGACATTCCCCAGCTTCGGGAGATTATGTCCTATGACGAGCTGGAGCTTGACCGGCTGGGGGATGAAAAATCGGCGCTGTTTTTCCTTATCAGCGATACGGACACCACCTATAACTTTCTTGTGGCCCTCGCTTTCTCGCAGATGTTCAACCTTCTGTGTGAACGGGCCGACAACACCTACGGCGGACGCCTGCCCCATCATGTACGGGTGCTGTGGGACGAGGCGGCCAACACGGGGCAGGTGCCGGGGCTGGAAAAAATCGTTGCCGTTATCCGTTCCCGGGAGATCAGCCTGACGCTCTTTTATCAGGCCATGAGCCAATGCAAGGCGCTGTACAAGGACCATTCCGAAACCATCATGGGAAACATGGACAGTATCGTGTTCCTCGGAGGCCGGGAGGCTTCCACCCTAAAGGATATTTCGGAAAACTGGCTGGGCAAGGCGACAATCTCCATGCAGACCGAGGGACGCAGCCGGGGACAGTCCGAGAGTTACAGCCAGAATATGCAGCGGCTTGGCCGGGAGCTGATGACCACCAGCGAGATCACCACCATGCCGGGAGATAAGTGTATCTTGCAGCTTCGAGGGCTTCCGCCCTTCTTTTCTCCCAAATACGATTTGAAAAAGCACCCAAACTACAAGTACACAGCCGAGTTTGACAAAAAGAAAAACGCCTTCCACTTGGAAAGCCTGTTCCGACACCGGCCATTGAGACTTAAGCCGGAGGACGAATATACGGTGTACGAGGTGGACGGCTCCGACACAGACGAAGAAGCTGACCTGTTGAATTTCGACGATCTGGACAGCGACGAGTTTGTGTAACTTCGGGCCATGATGGCCCGAAGCGCCGCCAATGTGGGCGGCTTTTTTTGTATCCAAAACCAACAAACAAAATGGAGGAACGTATATGGAATTTTTCAACTCTGCTATCGACATTCTCAAGATTCTGGTCATGGCGCTGGGCGCTGGTCTGGCGGTGTGGGGCGTCATCAATCTGCTGGAAGGTTACGGGTCCGACAACCCCGCGGCAAATGCTCATGTACGGTAAGGAAGCAAGCAACCGAAAACAAGAGATAGACCGCCAGCACTACACTATTCCGAACCAAAGACCAAAAGATAAGCATTGTGGGAAAATCTAAACTTTTGGATTTTCCTACAATGCCAACTACGGCGGAATCCCTCCCACTCCTTATATCTTTCTGTATACATTGAATTTGTATTTAGTAAAATGCAGACAACACCACGGATCGGCTTTTGGTTGGACAATTCCAACCAAACACCACAGCAGACAGCAGAAAACATTCTGAACGCTAGGAAGCCGGTATGATTGTTACATATAAGGGGAAGAAAAATTTCTTTTAGGTACTTGCTTTCCTAAAACTGATGTGATACAATGATTTAATCCAGAAAAGGAGTAAAAAATATGCGGCAAGGTATTCTTAAATAAAACTATAATCAAATAGTGGGAACAAAGGATTATGATAGCTCCTTTTGTAGGGGCTTAGTTTTTTGTACCCAATTTAAGAATACTTTTGCCTTATCAATTTTGACATATCCCCAAAAACAGCAATCACAAACAGGTGTATGCTGTATATGTGTATGTCCGCAACTTATAATCCCCAGTGGTAAAAGTATTTTACTGCTGGGGATTTTTATGCCCTTTGGGGCTGTAAAGGGAGGACAATCACATGAAAATAATCAATATTGGAATTCTTGCCCATGTAGACGCTGGAAAGACGACCTTGACGGAGAGCCTGCTATATGCCAGCGGAGCCATTTCAGAACCGGGGAGCGTCGAAAAAGGGACAACGAGGACGGACACCATGTTTTTGGAGCGGCAGCGTGGGATTACCATTCAAGCGGCAGTCACTTCCTTCCAGTGGCACAGATGTAAAGTTAACATTGTGGATACGCCCGGCCACATGGATTTTTTGGCGGAGGTGTACCGCTCTTTGGCTGTTTTAGATGGGGCCATCTTGGTGATCTCCGCTAAAGATGGCGTGCAGGCCCAGACCCGTATTCTGTTCCATGCCCTGCGGAAAATGAACATTCCCACCGTTATCTTTATCAACAAGATCGACCAGGCTGGCGTTGATTTGCAGAGCGTGGTTCAGTCTGTTCGGGATAAGCTCTCCGCCGATATTATCATCAAGCAGACGGTGTCGCTGTCCCCGGAAATAGTCCTGGAGGAAAATACCGACATAGAAGCATGGGATGCGGTCATCGAAAATAACGATGAATTATTGGAAAAGTATATCGCAGGAGAACCAATCAGCCGGGAAAAACTTGCGCGGGAGGAACAGCAGCGGGTTCAAGACGCCTCCCTGTTCCCAGTCTATCATGGCAGCGCCAAAAATGGCCTTGGCATTCAACCGTTGATGGATGCGGTGACAGGGCTGTTCCAACCGATTGGGGAACAGGGGGGCGCCGCCCTATGCGGCAGCGTTTTCAAGGTTGAGTACACCGATTGCGGCCAGCGGCGTGTCTATCTACGGTTATACAGCGGAACGCTGCGCCTGCGGGATACGGTGGCCCTGGCCGGGAGAGAAAAGCTGAAAATCACAGAGATGCGTATTCCATCCAAAGGGGAAATTGTTCGGACAGACACCGCTTATCAGGGTGAAATTGTTATCCTTCCCAGCGACAGCGTGAGGTTAAACGATGTATTAGGGGACCAAACCCGGCTCCCTCGTAAAAGGTGGCGCGAGGACCCCCTCCCCATGCTGCGGACGACGATTGCGCCGAAAACGGCAGCGCAAAGAGAACGGCTGCTGGACGCTCTTACGCAACTTGCGGATACTGACCCGCTTTTGCGTTGCGAAGTGGATTCCATCACCCATGAGATCATTCTTTCTTTTTTGGGCCGGGTGCAGTTGGAGGTTGTTTCCGCTTTGCTGTCGGAAAAATACAAGCTTGAAACAGTGGTAAAGGAACCCTCCGTCATTTATATGGAGCGGCCGCTCAAAGCAGCCAGCCACACCATCCATATCGAGGTGCCGCCCAACCCGTTTTGGGCATCCATAGGACTGTCTGTTACACCACTCTCGCTTGGCTCCGGTGTACAATACGAGAGCCGGGTTTCGCTGGGATACTTGAACCAGAGTTTTCAAAACGCTGTCAGGGATGGTATCCGTTACGGGCTGGAGCAGGGCTTGTTCGGCTGGAACGTAACGGACTGTAAGATTTGCTTTGAATACGGGCTTTATTACAGTCCGGTCAGCACGCCGGCGGACTTCCGCTCATTGGCCCCGATTGTATTGGAACAGGCATTGAAGGAATCGGGGACGCAGCTGCTGGAACCTTATCTCTCCTTCATCCTCTATGCGCCCCAGGAATACCTTTCCAGGGCTTATCATGATGCACCGAAATACTGTGCCACCATCGAAACGGCCCAGGTAAAAAAGGATGAAGTTGTCTTTACTGGCGAGATTCCCGCCCGCTGTATACAGGCATACCGTACTGATCTGGCCTTTTACACCAACGGGCGGAGCGTATGCCTTACAGAGCTGAAAGGATATCAGGCCGCTGTCGGTCAGCCGGTCATCCAGCCCCGCCGTCCAAACAGCCGCCTGGACAAGGTGCGCCATATGTTTCAGAAGGTAATGTAAAGATACATAATCGTCAAGACGGCAACAATCAGAAGTTATGGAGGGTAACAATGGAATATAGTAAGGAAGATTTAATGGAAGCAAAAAAGCAAATTTGGGGAGTGGGAGAGAACATGGGAACAGAGGAAAGTAAAAAAATCTGGGAGGAGAACGCACAATTTTGGGATAATGCAATGGGTGACGAATCTAATGAATTTCACAGAGAGGTAGTGCGTCCCAAAGTAACGGAACTTCTATCTCCTAATCCTGCGGATTACATTTTGGATATTGCGTGTGGCAATGGAAATTATTCTTCGTATCTTGCACAAAGAGGCGCTTCGGTTGTCGCTTTTGATTACAGCAAAAAAATGATAGAATTGGCTAAAAGACGGCAATCACAATATGCAAAACAAATTGAATTTTGTGTGGCGGATGCGACCGATAGAAAAAGTATATTAGAATTAAAAAGAAATCGAGCCTTTACGAAAGCAGTTTCTAATATGGCAATTATGGATATTACGGATATTGAACCACTTCTTATGGCTGTTTATGAACTGTTGCAGGAAAGCGGAATTTTTGTCTTTGCAACGCAACACCCTTGTTTTGTCACGTTGACTGAAAAATATATGACACCGCACAGTTACTATGATATAGCGATTGAAGGGCAACCGAAAGAGCAGATTTATTATCATCGTTCCATACAAGATATTTTTAACCTTTGTTTTAGAGCTGGATTTGTCATTGATGGATTTTATGAAGAATGTTTTAAAACCAACAAAGAAATTCCTATGGTAATGATAGTAAGGCTTAAGAAGGTAAAACGTGATAGCTTAAAATAAATTCAAGTTTGTCGGGTAAATAGCAAACCCAGCCGAGCCAGTCAACGGTCAAGATGAACGGCGCATATGCGCAGCCGTTGACAGCCCCGCCCGCCTTTGCTGGTAGGCAATCAAGGGGCGACAGCAAGAAGTGCCACCGCCCCGCACTATTATTCAGAAAGGGGAATTTCCATGACCGACCAGATAGCCTATCAAGAATATATCCAGCGCAGGTACAACGCCTTTTGCAAGACTGTTATCCGCTGTGCCGCCTTGGACAAGATTTTGAAGCTTAAACGGCAATGGGAACGGCAAGTTTCCCTTGACTATCTGATGAACGAGAAGTTTGTCCAGTTTGCCGCGTCGGAGCCGGACGAGGAATACCCATTTACCGTCTGCGGTCAGACCGTCCTGCTCTGCAACGCCGCCCTTGCCGACGCGATCTCTGTTTTGCCGGAGCAGACGCGGGAAGAAATCCTGCGCTATTACTTTCTGCGCCAGCCGCAGCGCGTGATCGGCGCGTGTATTGGCCGGTCACGCAGCACAGCGGGGCGGCATATCCAGCTTGCCTTGCAGCGGCTACGCGAAGAAATGGGGGTGAGCCGGTATGAGTAGACTTCTCCCCTATGAAACAATCCTCAAAGCCCGTGAGGGCGACCCAGAAGCCGTGAACGCTGTCCTGCTCCACTACGCCGGATATATCCGCTATTTCTCAAAAGTGAACGGGCAGGTCAACGCCGAGGTGGAGGACTATGTAAAGCAGCGGTTAATTGACTGTCAATTCAAGTTCCGGCTTGACGAACCACCGGACAAGTCATAAAAACTGAATACCAGCCGCCACCGACGCGGCCAGCGAAAGCAGTAAGTCTTGAAAAAGATTTACTGCTTTTTTTGTTGTCCGGCTCCGCTCCCGGCCATTTTGCCCCCTGCCGGTTGTAGTAGTAAGCGAGGAGGGAATTTTTCTGCCCTGGTGTTTGGCATTTGGAGCATTTACCCGTAGTAGAGGGCAAAGAGAAAGGATTTCTCCAACACCGGGTAGAAACCACTGCGTCCGGTGTCATTTTAGCGAAAGCGGGCAGGAATGCCCTTTACAGGATTAGTAGTAGCAGAAAAAGAGAAACAAACTTTTGTGGTTGCAGTTTTCCAAAAAAGTGGCGGACGGAAGTGAGAGAAAGTTTGCAGTCACGGAGAGCAAGTTTCTACCACGGTGCCAAAATCCGCAATTCTGCAGTTTTGCCCCTCGCGGGAAACTTGTTGGGGAGTGCCTTCCCCAAACCCTGCTCATGCGCCCTTACGGGCGAGAAAGGAGGTCACACCATGCGAAAGAAATACAACACGCCCCACCGCAGCCGCGTTGTGAAAACCCGGCTGTCCGAAGATGAGTATGCCGACTTCACAGCGCGGCTTGCGCCCTATGGTATCAGCCAGTCCGAATTTCTCCGGCAGGCGATACGGCGGGCGACCATACGCCCGGTTGTCCATGTGTCGTCGGTCAATGACGAGTTGCTTTCCGCTGTCGGGAAGCTGACAGCCGAGTACGGCAGGATCGGCGGCAACCTCAATCAGATTGCCCGGTATCTGAACGAATACGGCGTACCCTACAACACCCTTTCCGGCGAGGTACGCGCCGCCATATCCGACCTTGCCGTCCTCAAGTATGAAGTCCTCAAGAAAGTAGGTGACGCGGTTGGCAACACTCAAGCATATCAACTCTAAAAACGCCGACTACGGAGCCGCCGAGCAATATCTTCTCTTTGAGCATGACGAGTTTACCATGAAGCCCGTCCTTGATGAAACCGGCAGGCTTATCCCCCGCGAGGACTACCGGCTGTCCACGCTGAACTGCGACGGGGAGGATTTTGCCGTTGCGTGTATGCGGGCCAATCTCCGCTATCAGAAAAACCAGCGGCGGGAAGATGTGAAAAGCCACCACTACATCATCAGCTTTGACCCGCGGGACGGGCCGGACAACGGCCTGACCGTAGACCGGGCGCAGGCGTTGGGGGAACAATTCTGTAAAGAGCATTTTCCCGGCCACCAGGCCCTTGTCTGCACCCACCCGGACGGGCATAACCACAGCGGCAACATTCATGTGCATATCGTCATAAACAGCCTGCGGATTGAGGAAGTGCCGTTCCTGCCCTACATGGACAGGCCGGCCGATACGAAAGTCGGCTGCAAGCACCGATGTACCGACGCTGCCCTGCGCTACTTCAAATCCGAAGTCATGGAGATGTGCCACCGGGAGGGGCTTTATCAAATCGACCTCTTGAACGGCAGCAAGAACCGCGTCACCGACCGGGAGTATTGGGCGCAGAAAAAGGGACAGGCCGCGCTGGACAAGCAGAACGCCCCCATGATTGCCGATAGTATCACGCCCCGGCAGACCAAGTTTGAAACGAACAAGGAGAAGCTGCGGCAGACCCTACGGAAAGCCCTTGCCACCGCCGCCAGCTTTGACGAGTTTTCCTCTCTGTTGCTGCAGGAGGGTGTGACCGTCAAGGAGAGCCGGGGGCGGCTTTCCTACCTCACGCCGGACAGGACAAAGCCAATTACCGCCCGGAAGCTGGGCGACGATTTTGACCGCGCCGCTGTCTTTGCCGTTTTAGAGCAAAACGCCGCCAGAGCAGCCGAAGCGCCAGCCAGATCCCCCGATCCCCCACGCACCATAAAAGACCGCTTGCAGGTTGCCAGAGCCGAGATAGCCGCCCCGAAACAGGACGGAGTGCAGCGGCTTGTGGACATTGAGCAGAAAATGGCCGAGGGCAAAGGCCGGGGCTATGAACGCTGGGCGAAGATACACAATCTGAAGCAGGCCGCCAAAACGCTGTCCGTCTACCAGCAATACGGCTTTACTTCCCCGGAGCAGTTAGAAGCCGCCGTTGACACCGCCTATCAGAAAATGCGCCAGACCAGCGGCGAACTGAAAGCACTGGAAACGAAGCTGCAAGGGAAAAAGAAGTTGCAGCGGCAGGTGTTGGCCTACGCCCAGACCAAGGCCGCCCGCGACGGGCTGCGGGCACAGAAATCCGAGAAAGCCCGCGCCGCATACCGGCAGGCCCATGAGAGCGATTTTATCATAGCCGACGCAGCAGCCCGGTATTTCAAGGCGCATGGCATTACCAAGCTGCCCGCCCGGAAAGCGTTGCAGGCCGAGATCGAGCAGCTTATCTCCGAGAAAGACGGCCTGTATAACACCTATCACGAACAGAAACAGCGGTTCAAGGAGTTGCAGACCGTCAAGCGGAACATCGACCAGATTTTGCGCCGGGACGAGCCGCACCGCAGAAAGGAGCAGAGCCATGAGCGATAACCTGCCCCACATGGACTACCGCCAGCACCGGCGGGCGCGGCGGCTGGTACATGAGTGCTGTAACTACGATGAGGGGAACTGCCTGCTATTGGACGACGGGGAGCCTTGCGTGTGCGTCCAGAGCATTTCCTTTTCCCTCATGTGCCACTGGTTCCGTGTGGCTGTCCTGCCCCTTGACGGGGAGCTGGCCGCAGCCCTCTTGTGCCGGGGAAGCCGGAAACGGTGTGCCGTCTGCGGGGCGGCCTTTGTCCCCAAATCCAACCGGGGAAAATACTGCCCCGACTGCGCCGGGCGCATGAAGAAAATCAAAGCCGCCGAGAGAAAGCGGAAACAAAGGCAGAGATGTCACGCTTTAGAGCCTTTCAAACCCGCATAAATCAAGGCTTTTTTCGTGGGTGTCAAAGGGTACGCGATACATTTATCCTTTTCCCCCGGAAACGGCGTTTTAATGCGTGACAATACGCCAAAATCAACCCGAACACAGGGAGGTGATCCTATCGCTGATTATATCAGGGCAGACACGCGGCTGCCCGCCTATCTGCCGTATCCCCGTTTCCTGCTGAAAATGGAGATTTCACAGACCGCCAAGCTGCTGTATTCGCTGCTGTTAGACCGTTCCACCCTCTCCCAGAAAAACAAGTGGCTGGACGACGAGGGCAGGATTTATATTATCTATCCCATCGCGGAGATAGCAGAAATACTGGATAAAGGCAGCACCACCATCAAGGGGGCGCTTAATGAACTGGACACGGCGGGGCTGTTGGAACGGGAACGGGGCGGCTTCTCCGCACCGAACCGGCTTTATGTCAAAGTACCGCCAGTGCCACAGGTACAGTTTTCAGACCAACTGATGGCCGGAAGTCCGCCCCTCATAGAGCCGGAAAACCGTCCTACTGATGGTCAGAAAACCGACCTTATGATGGTCGGAAAACCGTCCCCTAACCAAACTACTATAAACAACCTTACAGAGAGCCAAACAAAGGGAGTGAGTGGGGGGCCGTCCGCGCCCTATGGCCGATATGGAAATATTTTTCTGTCACAGACCGAATACGACGAGTTGCAGGCAGAGTACCCTGACAGGCTGGAACGGTTCATCGAGGAAATGAGCCGCTACCTTGCCGCCAACGGGAAAAGCTACCAGAACTATGCCGCCGCCCTGCGGATATGGGCGGGGAACGACAAAAAGGAAGCCCCTAAAAAGGGCATACCAGACTACTCATGCAAGGAGGGCGAGAGTTTATGAAGAATGAAATCAACGCGGTTTTGGAGAATATGACGACCACCATCCCGGAGCCGGAGGACTACACCGGCGAGGACGGTTTACTGTACTGCGGCAAGTGCCGCAAGCCGAAAGAAGCCTATTTTGCGCCGGATAAGGCCGCTATCTTCGGGCGCGACCGCCACCCGGCAGAGTGCGACTGCCAGAGAACCGCCCGCGAGGAACGGGAAGCCGCCGAAAAGCGGCGCAGACACCTTGACACCGTGGAAGAACTGAAACGCCGGGGCTTTACCGACCCCACCATGCGGGACTGGACTTTCGAGAACGACAACGGCAGGAACCCGCAGACCGGGCTTGCCCGCCGGTATGTGGAGCATTGGGAAGATATGCGGACAGACAATATCGGCTGCCTGTTCTGGGGCGGCGTAGGCACCGGCAAAAGCTACCTTGCAGGCTGTATCGCAAACGCCCTCATGGAGAAAGAAATCCCCGTCCGCATGACGAACTTTGCTCTTATCCTCAATGACCTTGCCGCCAGCTTTGAGGGGCGCAACGAGTACATTTCCCGCCTTTGTCGTTATCCGCTGCTGATCCTTGACGACTTCGGCATGGAACGCGGGACGGAATACGGGCTGGAACAGGTGTTCAATGTGATTGACAGCCGTTACCGCAGCGGCAAGCCGCTGATCGTCACGACCAACCTTACGCTGGACGACCTGCACAACCCGGAGGACACCGCCCATTCCCGGATTTATGACCGCCTGCTTTCCATGTGCGTCCCGGTACGCTTTACCGGCGACAACTTCCGGCAGGAAACCGCCAAGCGGAAAATGGAGAGCATGAAGAAACTGATTACCGACTGAAAGGAGTATTGCCTATGGCAGATAACAAGCAGCACGACACCCGCACCACCCGCCGCCCTGACTGTGTGACGGAAATCCGCATGGGCAATTCCGTCCTTGTCGTGTCCGGCTATTTCAAGAAAGACACCACAACCACAGCCGCCGACAAAATGGCGCGGGTACTGGAAGCGGAAGCCGCTGCTACACAGGAGCCGACTTATCCGGCGTGAACCGGGGCATGGAAAAGCGGCCATGCCAGGGAGCATGACCGCTGGAACGAAAATCGGAAGTGCTTTAGCAATTCTTAATCTCATTCTCTATAAAATAATTTGCAATTTCAAAGGCTTTTATTCTTCTCTTTGCCAATGTGATTTGTGATTTATAACGCTCGGAATTATCCTTTGATTCAAATGTTTTTACTGTTTCTCTTAGCTTGTGCAGAGTTGAATCAATTTGCCTTTTGGCCGCGGTTAATTCATCTATTGTATACTTCATGTTTTCTCCTTTAACTTCTGATTTTTTTGTTAAATCAGAGTATACCACGGAGTTATGAACTTTTCTACTGCAAATATGGGACGACAACCCATACCATAAAAATCGGAAAATTGAAAAGCTGTAAAGAAGCAAATTTAACGCTTTTGCCGCTGTACAGCCCCCGCCGTTCCGTGGTACAATGAAACCACGGAATAGTGGGGCTGGCTGTCGGAAACGGAGGATTTTATGTTAAGACAAGCCACCCAAAACCTCATTACCGCCCTTTATCCGAGATTGTCCCACGAGGATGAATTGCAAGGCGAGAGTAATTCCATATCGAACCAAAAAAGGATACTCGAAACCTACGCAAAACAGAACGGCTTTACCAATCTGCGCTGGTACACCGACGACGGTTTTTCCGGCGCGAACTTCCAGCGGCCCGGATTTCAAGCCATGCTTGCGGACATTGAAGCCGGGAAAGTGGGTACGGTCATCGTCAAGGACATGAGCCGGTTAGGGCGAAACTACTTGCAGGTAGGGTTTTACACGGAAATGCTGTTCCCTCAAAAGGGTGTGCGTTTTATCGCTGTCAACGATAATGTGGACAGTGCCAGCGAGGGCATGGACAACGATTTTACCCCGCTGCGAAATCTGTTCAATGAATGGCTGGTGAGAGATACGAGCAAGAAAATCAAGGCAGTGAAAAAGTCAAAAGGCATGAGCGGCAAGCCTGTTACCAGCAAGCCGGTTTACGGCTATGTGATGGACGAGGACGAGAATTTTATTATAGACGAGGAAGCCGCCCCGGTGGTGCAGCAGATTTACCAGCTTTGCCTTGCCGGGAACGGCCCGACCAAGATTGCCCGTATGCTGACGGAGCAGCAAATCCCCACGCCGGGGACGCTGGAATATCAGCGGACAGGCAGCACCCGCCGTTATCACCCAGGCTATGAGTGCAAATGGGCGACCAACACCGTCGTTCATATCCTCGAAAACCGAGAGTACACCGGATGTCTGGTGAACTTCAAAACGGAAAAGCCTTCTTATAAGGTCAAGCACAGCATAGAGAACCCCGTCGAGAAGCAGGCCATTTTCGAGAACCACCATGAGCCGATCATCGACAAGGAAACATGGGAACGGGTGCAGGAGTTACGCAAACAGCGCAAACGCCCGAACCGCTACGATGAAGTGGGGCTGTTCTCCGGGATTTTGTTCTGCGCCGACTGCGGCCATGTGCTGTATCAGCAGCGGTATCAGAACAAAGACCGCAAACAGGACTGCTACATCTGCGGCAGCTACAAGAAGCGCACCCGCAACTGTACGGCGCACTTTATCCGCACCGATCTGTTGACCGCTGGTGTCCTGGCAAATCTCCGGCAAGTGACCGAATACGCAGCCAAGCATGAGAGCCGGTTTGTGAAACTACTTGTCCAGCAGAACGAGATCGGCGGCAAGCGAAAGACCGCCGCAGCCATCAAGCAGCTTGAACAGGCGCAGGAACGCATTTCTGAAATCAGCCGCATTATCAAGCGGCTGTATGAGGACAATGTAAACGGCAAAATCAGCGATGAGCGTTTCATGGAACTGTCGGCTGACTACGAAGCCGAGCAAGCGGAGCTGAAAAAGAGAGCCGCCGCCCTGCAAGCCGAACTGGACAAGTCACAGGCAGCTACCGTCAACGCCGAGAAATTTATGGGCATTGTCCGCAAGCACCTTGCCTTTGAAGAACTGACCCCCACTCTCTTGCGGGAAATGATCGAGAAAATTGTGGTGCATGAGTGCAGCTATGATGAGAACGGCACCCGCAGGCAGGACATTGAGATTTATTACAGCTTTGTCGGCAAGATTGACTTGCCCGAATAACCGCCCGACCTATCCGACACAATGGCCAAGTGTCGGATAGGAACGGCAAAATTTTTTGCACTTCTATTGCTTCTTTATCACACATAAGCAAAAAGCCAGGGCATTAAGCAGGTCATGGCTAATTAGAGGTAATCAAAAGAGGAAAGGAAAAGCACAATCCAGACGGAACCGGCGATACCGTCAAG
>NZ_CAXTXI010000013.1:0-107432 GCF_964248325.1 Agathobaculum sp. Marseille-P7918
ACAACTTTCCCATGAGGCCTCTGGGTTGGCTTTCTCCTTTTGAGTTCTCTGTCCAATATGTTTGACAAACCTACATCCTCAAAATGCATCGTGAAATAGAGAAATAAATGCTAAGGCCAGTGGAGGAAATGGCAAAAAAACAAACTTTGGTGCCACAAGGGTAAATCCAATTGACAGCTTTATACCATTTCCTGTATGATGAATAGACAAGGAGAAATACGGCGTTTTTTTGATGTATCTGCCAAAAGAAAGGTGAAAACAATGAAAAGTAGGCTTTGTGCTGCTGTTTTGATACTTGCATTCCTGACAGGCACCTGTGCCGGTGCGTGGAATGCAGGTGCAAACATTTACATGAGCAGTTGGGCGGTGAGCGAAGTGCAGGCAGCTTATGATAGCGGTGCTGTATCCCCAGCGTTTGATCTGGGCATAGACTACACCCGCCCCATCACTCGTGGTGAGCTTGCACGGCTAACGGTCGATCTTGTTGCGTATGAGCAGCAGCTTTCCATTACCGACTTGACCGCACAGCTTGGCATCACCTTGCAGTCTGTGCCGCTCACACCGGCGCAATCCGAAGGTGAATTAGCCGAGCAAAATTCCTCATCTGACATATCTGATGAATACACAGCAGACGATCCGGCCATTGAAGCTACAAATTCAACCGAACGGTTTACAGATGATACAGGGTTACCGGCCGCAGAATCGGAAGAACTAATATCGGATTCCTTAGATGAATCGGTAAATACCGGCACGAGCAGTGGCATTGAAAGCGTCTCAGATGATACCGCTGATTCGGAGCCATTGAATGATGATTTCTCGAGCAAAGCGGAGTCCGCCGGTGACGTGAGTGAAGAAACAGATATTCCGACAGATAACACAGATGCATCTGTAGAAGGTGTTGGTGAAGCAACAGGAACTGAAACCACTCAAATTGAGCCGAGCTTAGAGGAAACTGAGGACGAGGTATCTCTATGGAGCGATCCGCTTGACGGTGGTTTGCCTTATGTTGCATCCGGAAGCTTTAGCGATACCCAGAGCGTGTATGTTGAGATTGCCGCACGTCTTGGTATTGTCAACGGTTCAAACGGCGTATTTCGTCCAAGTGACCCTGTGTCGCGTGCGGAGGCGGCTGCAATGATGCAGCGCTGCATGAACACACTCGGTTTTCCCGAAGCCAACCGTCAACCTCAGCAGTTCTCCGATAATTATTTGATTCCCCGCTGGGCTGTTCAGGCGGTCAAGTATATTTCTGGCCGTACGGATAAAAGTGGACAGCCCATCATGGGCGGATCTGGCGGAAAGTTTTCTCCACTCGATACCTATACAGTTGAGCAGGCGATTCTGTCACTGCGGCGTATGCAGTCCTCGCTGGAAATCACTGAAGTAGCGGATGGCTGGCGTGAGGCTCCCGGCTATGATAATGTACAGCTGGCGATTACCTTTGGCGGGGATTGTACGCTTGGTCGCGGACACAATTTCTCGTACAGTGGTTCGTTCGACGAAATGTATGACCGGAAAGGACCATCGTACTTTTTCTCTGGTATTTCGGAGTTTTTTAATGATGATTTGACTATGGTCAACTTTGAGGGCACGTTAACCACTTCTACCGCCTATGCCAACAAGACTTTTGTGTTCAAGGGCCGTCCGGAGTATGCAAAAGTGCTTGACGAAGGAAGTATTGATGTGGTTTCGGTGGCGAACAATCATGCAATGGATTATCTGCAGCGTGGTTTCGATGACACGGTTCGGTATCTTTCTCCCTATGTAGCAGTATCCGGATATGCACGTATGCCGATTGTTACAGTAAAAGGAGTACGTATTGGTTTTGCGTCTAACGTCGGTTGGTCGTTTGATAATGCACAGAAAAACTTTATTGATAATGCAATTCGTGACTTGCGGCAGCGCGGCGCAGAACTAATTGTATTTAACTATCACTGGGGTATTGAAAAGTCTTATCACAGCGATGCGACACAACGGGCAATTGGACATTACTGTATCGATCAGGGCGCCGATTTGGTGATCGGGCATCATCCACACGTTGTACAGGAGGTAGAGGTTTATAAGGGTAAACCGATTGCCTATTCTTTGGGAAATCTGGTTTTCGGCGGCAACAATAATCCTTCGGATAAAAATTGTCTGATTTTTCGCCAGAATTATACCTTTGATTTGAACACCCGCAAAGTCACCGCTTCCTCTCATCAGGCGATTCCTTATAAGATTTCCTCTGTGTCGTGGAAGAATGACTATCGCCCAACCAAAGCGTAATCCGAACGAAAAGGATGAATTATATGAAACGCTTTCCCCATCTACCGCAAAGACTGTTTGTTTTACTAATCGGTGTGGCCGTAACCGAATTTGGCAGCCAGCTTTTTGTTGCGCTCAATGTGGGAGCAGACCCATTTATGATTCTTGTACAGGGAATTTCCCGGCAGATAGGTCTCAGTTATGGGCAAGCCAGCACTGTGCTCATGCTGTTTTGTCTGCTTGGCATCTTCTTGCTTGACAGACGATATATATATCCGGGCACTCTGTTTTGCATTTTCTGTCTTGGACCACTGGTGGATTTTTATGCCTTTCTGTTTGGACGTGTGCTGCCGCAGAATCGCTCCCTCCCCCTTACTATTCTGCTGATTGCACTCGGCTGCATCATTGTTTCTATTGGAATCGGTATTTCTGTTCGTTCCGAGGCTGGGGCCTGCGCCAATGATTTGGTGCCAGTGATTGTCCATGATCATCTACCGTTTCTTCAGCTTCGCTGGACGCGCATGATATGGGATTTTGGCTGTGTTCTGGTTGGCTTTGTACTAGGTGGCAAGTTGGGAATCGGCACTGTCATTGCGCTGACACTATATGGCCCGGGATTGCAGTTTTTTCTGCCGGTTGCCAATCGACTGGCCCATATTGTTGGTCTGCCGCAAAACAATATGGAATGACAAAAGGCACGTCGGAAACTCGGCGTGCCTCTTTCGATCTTACCAAATTTATTTCATGCTGCCCTTGGTACCCCAGTTGGCAAACTCGCTGTATGTCAGATAAATACTATCTTCGGACAGTCCGGTCGTTTGCTGCACTGCTGCAAAAGCTGCCTCGGTAAAAGCCTTTTGATTTGCAAACTCAGTTGAACCATAGCAGCGGACATCCAAAAATGCAAGCTCACGTTTTTCGCCTGCGAAATACATTGCATGTCCGTCTGCAATATCCACCATCAGCGCTTTTTCTGTTTTCCCCGGAATCACACTGATTTTTTCTCCCAAAGCAGACTTAAGCGCATCTTTTTGCGCATCTGATAATTTTTTAGATGTGGAAATTCCGATATATGGCATGCCTTACACCTCATTTTCTAACATTTTCTTTATTATAGCATGACGATTCACACTGCACAAGATGGACAATTTATAAACGCTTTGTTAATTTTGCTCAAAAACGGTGCACAATTGTCCGCTTGTGTGGTATGATATTAGCAGTGATTTCTATTGCCGAACGGATGTGTGCTTATGAATATCAAGTGTACGCAAAATATTTATAAAAGCGCCAACGGTGTATCTAATGTCACATACTACATTCTGGTGCCCGAAGAAACGGAAGTACGCGGCATTGTGCAGCTTTCCCATGGTATGTGTGAGTATTTTACCCGTTACACTGCGTTCGCCAAATATTTGTGCAGTCTTGGCTTCATTGTTTGCGGCAACGACCATATCGGACATGGCGCCTCGGTGGCCCGTGCCTCTGAACTAGGTTTTTTTGCTACACGCGACGGGTGGAAGTATCTGGTACAAGATGTCGAGCAGTTGACCGACCTGATGCAGCAGCGCTATCCGTCACTCCCCTATTTTCTGCTTGGGCATTCCATGGGCTCTTTGATTGCGCGGCTTTATTTGACCGAATACGGCGATAAACTGGCTGGCTGCATTCTGATTGGCACTGCCGGTCCAACTGCTGCTGCGGTTAGCGCCGCACATCTGGCTGATTCGATTGCTCGTTCTCGTGGTATGACATATCGCAGCGGTTTTCTGTCTTCGCTGACGTTTAAAGGATATAATCGTAAAATTAAACATCCGCATACGGTATTTGATTGGCTTAGTCGGGACGAAAATGTGGTATCGCTCTACCAATCAGATGAAAAGTGTAATTTTATCTTCACCGCAACCGGCTTTCGCGATTTGTACACATTGCTTGCTAAAGCCAATTCCACTCATACTTTCCGCCGCACACCGCGTAACTTGCCGCTGCTGTTTCTGTCCGGCGACAAGGATCCGGTGGGAAAATATGGAGAAGGGGTTCGTCGTGTCGTCAATCTTTATCGTGGCGCCGGGGTCAAAAACATTGAGGTCATCTTTTATAAGGATGCACGGCATGAAGTGCTCAATGAACTTGGGCGGCTAGACGCATTCGGAGACATCTCCCGCTGGCTGGAAAATCAACTTTCAGCGCAGGCAGGAGCGGAAGAAAAAGCGGTTAATTAATTATATGCAAAAAACGCGCTGCGTTCGCAGCGCGTTTTTTTATTGGTTTATCAGCTGTAAGATTTCACTCGGATGCGCCAGCCGTACGTCTGCAGTCAGTTTTTCCGGTTCATGACAACCCCAAAGTGCTAAACCACTTTTGATGCCGGCCGCACGTGCGCATTGCATATCATATGGGCTGTCTCCAATAAAGATCGCCTGCTCAGCACTGCCTCCCATGCGTTTGAGACATTCAAACAACTCATCAGGTGCGGGTTTAGGGTCCGCAACATCGTCAGAGCAGACAACGGCATCAAAAAACGCACTCAGTCCAAGCGGCTTTACACCATAGGTATATTGCGAACGATTGCGCGAGGTTGCAATTCCCAGCTTGTTTCCGCTTTCTTTCAACGCACGCAGCGTATCTGCAATTCCCTCATAAACCGTAACCCGTTCCAAATGACGGTAGGCTTCCTCCTCCCAGCTATGCATTACGGTATCAAATTGCTCTTCCGGTACACCGCAGTAGGCAAGCCCTTGCCAACCGGTCATACCAAATGCAGTTTGTATCTGCTCAGGAGACGGGGTGTAGCCGTGCTCGTGCAACGCCTGTCCGAGCGCAGGCAAATACACTGGTGCAGAATCAATCAGTGTACCGTCGATGTCAAAAATAATGAAATTCATTTTTCTATCCTCCCCAAATTACACACAAAAGCGGGCGGCAGGAACCGTCCGCTCTTATTTATTACTTCGTCCATCGCGCTTTGGAAACGCCTTCGGCAAATACTTTGTGGAAATCGCGAACATTGGCTGCAATATCGCCGCCAAATACAGCGGAGCCGGCAACAATGACATCTGCGCCCGCTGCAACAATATCTGCTGTGTTGGTGAGCTTGGCCCCGCCGTCAATTTCCAGCTCACAGTTGTAGCCGTTCTTCTGAATTTCTGCGCGTACTGCGCGGATTTTATCCATGCACTCCGGAATAAAGCCCTGACCGCCAAAGCCGGGTTCCACTGTCATAATCAGTACCATATCGCAATACGGCAACAGCGGGAAGAGCACTTCCGCCGGTGTTTTTGGCTTGATAACGCATGCGGCTTTAACACCTGCTGCGCGAATCTTTTTAAGCTGCTCGAGCGTATCGCCGTTTGATTCATAATGTACGGTGATGATATCCGAACCTGCCTTGATAAAATCATCCAAATATTGATCCGGATCAGAAATCATCAGATGTACGTCAAGCACGCTATCCGTTGCCTTCCGAAGCGATTTGACAACCGGTGCTCCAATCGTAATGTTGGGAACGAAATGTCCGTCCATCACATCCACATGCACATATTCTGCGCCCGCGTCAGTCGCGATTTTAATATCACGCGCCAAATTAGCAAAATCCGCCGAAAGAATGGACGGTGACAGTTTGATTTCCATGCTTGTTCCTCCTGTGACCGCGCAGCCGCGCACGGCATATTTTGATGATAAGCGGGCTTTGCGCGGCCATGCGCCGCCGCCGGCTTTTTCGAATACAGGGAGCGGCAGCATCTGCGCCGCTCCCCTTTTGTTTTCATTATACCGCATTTTTCCACTTTTTCAATCTTTTTTCCGATCAGGCACCGTGTATTTTTCTTGTACCCATGATAGAATGATAAAACTTCTTTATTTTTTCACTGTTCAATTGAGACGTTTGTCAGCTGTCAATCGTTTACCGTATGAGGAGGTGAAGAGCAATGCCACCGCAAAAAAGCCAAGAAGAACTGACTGCGCTGTATCATCGCAACATAGATGCAGTTTACCGCTTATGTTATGTATATCTGAGAAACCATGCGGATGCGGAGGACGCAGTGCAGTCGGTATTCCTGCGTTATTTACAAAAGCGGCCGGAGTTCCATGATATGTCGCACGAAACTGCATGGCTGTTGCTGACGGCTAAAAATTGCTGCCGTGATCAACTGCGTACCTGGTGGCGGCGGCAGCGTGTCGATTTGGACACACTCCCCGAACCTACCGCATGTACCGATGCTGAAACCCGGGAAACACTGCATATACTGCTTTCTCTGCCGGAAAAATATCGCGTCCCGCTCTATCTGCATTATATTGAAGGATATCCGGCAAAAGAATTGTCTCCTCTGCTTGGCTGTCGGGAAAGCACGGTACGAACAAGACTACAGCGGGGACGCAGCCTGATGAAAAGACAATTGGGAGGGATATGCGATGACACGCAACATACAGGAAATGCTCAATCCAACCGAACAACAAAAAGAACAGATACTATGCGGCATCCGGGAGAAACTTGAGCGGTCGAATACCTCGCGCCACTCTATGCTGCGTACCGCATTGGTATGTACCCTGGTCGGCGCCATGATCTGTACCAGTGCATTCGCTGCCGTTTCGTTCGGGCTGATGGACGGACTTTGCACTTTTTTGCAGCCTGCCACCCCGCAGCAGGAGGAACTGCTTGCGCAAGGTGCATATGCTGTCAATAAAAGCGACAACAACCAAAACGGTACGCTGGAGGTCAAACAGGTCATTGGCGACAGCAATCTGGTGTATCTGCTACTCGAATTTACTGCGTCCGAGGGTGTACGACTGAATCAGGATAACTACCGTTTCAGCGGTGCCCTGGAAGCAGGGCAGCAAACGACCGGCGCCGGATTTTTCAAAATCACGGATGAAAACGAAAATGATAACAAAATTACGCTTATCATGTGTGAGCCCACACGAGAACCTGCCGCAGGAAAGCGTGCAGTTCTGGAACTATACGATTTGGAGGGCGCTAACAAGGGGGAAAACTATCAAACAATCCTGTCTGGAAGCTGGCGTATCTCCTTCCCGCTGAATTTTGAGGACTGTTCGATTGTATACCCTGTGAAACAGACTCTGTCTGCCGAGGGTTATGACATCACGTTGCAAAGCATTTCGGTATCCCCGCTCTCAATCACGCTGCGCGCCAATAGTCCGTATACACATGAAATCATTCAGTCGCTAGACGACAAGTACGCGCCCTATTCGGATGATTCGCCCCGCTGGTTCCCTGTCACCATTCACTATGCCGATGGTGCCTTGGAAACTGCGCCCTGCAGCGGACGCATGGGACAGCTGACAGAAATACATCACCTGACTGGCGATATTCTGGATATCATCACCTTTGATAACCTGATTAACGACAAGGAGATTCAATCGATTGAAATTTGTGGCTATGAGATTCCGCTGGTACAAAATTAGAAAAGAAAAACGCTCGGAAATCCGGGCGTTTTTCTTCTGCCTGAAAGTCCACGCAAAGAATATACAGAGAAATTTTCGAATCCCCGGATATTTTGTCGCCCTCACCGATTGATTTATGTATATAAAACAGGTAAAATAAAAATATCTTTTATCTGATGAAGGAGAGGACACGATACATGAGCGTCAATCGTTGTTATTCCGAAAAAAAAACCGGCTTTGACGTCGAAGCACGCAGTCTGTTTTCCAGTCTGCACGATCTGCTTGAGATCAAAAGTCTGACCCATGTGCGGTATCTTTGCCGCTATGATACTGAGGGCTTGGCCCCTGAAGCCTATGAAAAGGCCAAGGGTATCGTCTTTTCCGAGCCGATGGCGGACGTGTGCTATGATGAAGACTTCCCCCGTCCGTCGGGCGCCCACACTGTGCTTGCAGTCGAGCCGCTGCCCGGTCAGTTCGATCAGCGCGCGGATTCCTGCGCACAGTGCATTCAGCTGTTGACTGGCGGTGAGCGCCCTGCGGTAGCTGCGGCGAAAATCTATGTGCTGGAAGGCGAATTGTCGGATGCCGATATGGACAAGATCCGCGGCTATCTGATTAACCCGGTAGAGGCCCGCGAGGCATCTATGGACAAGCCTGCAACTCTTAAGGTTGACTACGCCATACCGACGACGGTCGCATCGGTCACGGGCTTTATCCATATGGACGAGGCAGCACTGAATGACCTGCTGACCGGCATGGGCCTTGCTATGGATTTAGACGACCTGAAATTCCTCCAGGCATACTTCCACGATGAAGAGAAGCGCGACCCGACTATCACCGAGGTGCGCATGGTGGACACTTATTGGTCGGATCACTGCCGTCACACCACCTTCCTGACCGAAATTGACGGCACCAAGATTGAGGATCCGATGGTGCAGGATGCGTTTGATCGTTACCTTGCAGCACGTGTCGAGGTTTACGGTGAGGAAAAGGCATCCAAACGACCTGTGACGCTCATGGATATTGCAACCGCCGGTGCAAAGGTGCTCAAAAAACGCGGTTATTTGAAGAATATTGATGAATCCGAGGAGATAAACGCCTGCTCGATTAAGGTCAAGGCACTGATTAACGGCCATTATGAAGACTGGCTGCTCATGTTCAAGAATGAAACGCACAACCATCCGACCGAAATTGAGCCGTTCGGCGGCGCGGCGACCTGCCTTGGCGGCGCGATCCGCGACCCGCTCTCCGGCCGCAGCTACGTTTATCAGGCAATGCGTGTAACCGGTGCAGGTGATCCGACTGTTCCGCTGTCTGAGACACTTGAGCATAAGCTCCCGCAGCGCAAACTGTGCCAGACTGCTGCAGCGGGCTATTCGTCCTATGGCAACCAGATTGGTCTGGCTACCGGATTGGTGCATGAGATCTATCACCCAGGTTACGTAGCCAAGCGCATGGAGATCGGCGCGGTCGTCGGTGCAGCGCCGCTTGAGAACGTCATCCGTGAAGTGCCCGAACCCGGTGATATCGTCATTCTGCTCGGTGGCAAGACCGGCCGCGACGGTTGCGGCGGTGCCACCGGCTCTTCCAAAAAACACACAGAGGCATCGCTCGAAACCTGCGGTGCGGAAGTCCAGAAAGGCAATCCGCCTGAAGAGCGCAAGATTCAGCGTCTGTTCCGCGACGGCAACGTTACCCGTATGATCCGTCGCTGCAATGACTTCGGCGCGGGCGGCGTGTCGGTCGCTATCGGCGAATTGGCCGACGGTCTAGACATCAATCTGGATGCTGTTCCCAAAAAGTATGATGGTTTGGATGGTACCGAGCTTGCCATCTCCGAGTCGCAGGAGCGCATGGCGGTTGTTGTACGCGCAAAGGATGCGGATGCGTTTATCGCTGCCGCAGCGAAAGAGAATATCGAAGCGGTTGTTGTGGCGACGGTCACAAATAAGAACCGTCTGTGCATGACGTGGAACGGCAACACGATCGTGGATGTTTCGCGTGATTTCCTCAATACCAACGGTTGTGCAAAGCATGTCACGGCAGAAGTCACTTCCCTGTCCGCACCATCCATTCTCTGTGCACCGGAAGGCAAAACCGAGAAGGAAAAGCTGCTGAACCATGCCTCGACGCTCGGCATCTGTTTAGAGCGCGGACTGGTCGAGCGGTTTGACGGCTCGATCGGCGCAAACTCGGTGTTCATGCCGTTTGGAGGCAAGTACCAACTGACCCCGACACAGGTCATGGCGGCAACCATGCCCGCACAGAATGGCCAATGCGAGACGGCTTCCGTCATGGCGTTTGGCTTTGATCCCTACTATACTGAGCAGAATCCGTTCCTCGGTGCGTCAGCTGCGGTCATTGAATCGGTAGCGAAACTGGTTGCAGCAGGCTGCGACTTTGAGACTGCGTACCTCACCTTCCAGGAATACTTTGAGCGTTTGGGCAAGGACCCGAAACGCTTCGGCAAGCCGCTGTCCGCTCTGTTGGGTGCATATACCGCGCAGGAAGAACTTTGCCTCGGCGCGATCGGCGGCAAGGACTCGATGAGCGGTTCATTTGACGATATGGACGTCCCGCCGACGCTGGTTTCTTTCGCTATTGCTCCGCAGGATGCGTCCCGCTTGATTTCTCCTGAGTTCAAAGCAGCAGATCACCCGGTTTACTTCTTTGACGCGCCGTACTTCCAAGACGGATCAGCTGACTACCAGACTATGAAGCATGTCTGGAATGAGGTTGCAAACCTCATTGCATCCGGTAAGGCTGTGTCTGCATGGGCACTGTCTGTTGGCGGTATCGCCGAGGGTGTGTGCAAGATGGCGCTTGGAAATAAGATTGGCTTTGCGTTTGACGACTCCTTCCCGACCGAAGCGCTGTACCTCAAGAACTTCGGCGGCATCTTGATTGAAGCGGCAGAAGAACTGCCCGCTTACTGGCTGGTCGGCCGCACAACCGCAGACGAAAAGCTCACCGTTGCGGGCGAGTCTGTAACGCTGGACGAGTTGACGGGTGCTTTTGAAAACCGTCTGGAAAGTGTTTTCCCGACCAAGGCATCAGCTTCGGACGAACATTTGACCACGGTTTCTTGCACTGAGCGCAGCACCAAGGCACCTGCAATCAAATCGGCAAAACCCTTGGCTGTCATTCCAGTGTTCCCGGGCACCAACTGCGAATATGACACTGCTCGCGCAGTGGAAAACGCGGGCGGTGCGGCGGAAATCATCGTCGTGCGCAATTACTCTGCAGATGCTTTGGCGCAAAGCGCAGAGCAGCTTGAAAGCGCTATTCGTAAAGCCCAGATGGTTATTGTGCCAGGCGGTTTCTCGGGCGGTGACGAGCCGGACGGATCGGGCAAGTTTATTGCCTCGTTCCTGCGCGGCCCCGGTATCAAAAATGCCATTCATGAGCTGCTTGAGAAGCGTGACGGCCTGATGCTCGGCATCTGTAATGGCTTTCAGGCGCTTATTAAGCTGGGCCTTGTGCCCTATGGTGAGATCCGTGACGAGATGACCGGTGATGACCCGACGTTGACCTTCAATCTCATCGGCCGCCACCAGAGCCGCTATGTGACCACGCGTGTCGCGTCAGTTAAGTCTCCGTGGCTGTCCTCCTGCAATGTCGGCGACCTGCATTCGATTGCCATCTCCCACGGTGAGGGCCGCTTTGTCGCTCCGCAGCACGTGATTGACGATCTGGCGAAGAACGGACAGATTGCCTTCCAGTACACCGATCTTGCAGGCAATCCGTCCATGGATATTGATTGGAATCCGAATGGTTCAATGTGCGCCATTGAAGGCATCACTTCTCCAGACGGTCGCGTGCTTGGCAAGATGGGCCATACCGAGCGTTACAGCCCGTTTGTCGGCCGGAATATCTATGGAGAAAAGTATCAGCCAATCTTTGAGAACGGCGTGAAGTATTTCAAATAAATACAGATGGTCCAAACAAAGCGGCGGCACATGATGTGCCGCCGCTTGTTGCTGTCTCCCCTTCCCGTCCACCTACTCTACGCAGCGTAGGTTGTCCCGCGGTAAAAGTCATGGTATTCTGCTGTATGAGAGGAGAGAACCCAATATGAATCATTATATTACAGGCGCAGTCATCAAACGGCTGCGCGAAGCGAAACATCTGACACAGGCACAGCTGGCCGAAAAATTGTGCGTCAGCGATAAGGCTGTTTCCAAATGGGAAACCGGCAAGGGCTTTCCAGATGTTTCCCTGCTCGAATCGTTGGCAAGCGTGCTGCAGGTTTCCCTGCCCGAACTGCTGAGCGGCGAACAGGTCATCAATACCAATCGTGCTGCCAATCTGCTGCGTTCAAAGTTCTATGTCTGTCCTATCTGCGGCAATGTGTTGCACAGCACCGGACCGGCCGTGATTTCCTGCTGCGGCATCACGCTGCCCCCGCTCGAAGCAGAAGAACCGGACGAAACACACGCTGTTCAGTGTGAGGTTATTGAACACGAGCATTATATTACTATCGACCATCCGATGGCCAAGAGCCACTACATTTCCTTTATCGCATGCGTCACCGGAGATCGGTTCGATATGGTTAAACTCTATCCAGAGAGTAACGCACAGACGCGTTTTTTCATCCGCGGCCACGGAATGTTGTACTGGTATTGCAACCGTCATGGCCTTTTCTGTCAGCGTATTTGAGTTTGTCTGTTCGACGCTCGACAAATATCGGTTTTTATGCTATCATAAAAACATAAAACCGTTCACGCTCTTGTTTTCTGCCGCAGCCTGCGCGGCGGCTGTCTACGAGAATAAACTAAGGCGCCCTACGGGGCGCTTTCTCTTTCGGAAAGGAACGAACGTTATGACCCCCTATGAACACAAGGTGCAATACTACGAAACCGATGGTATGGGTATCGTCCATCATTCCAATTACATCCGATGGTTTGAAGAAGCCCGTGTCGAATTACTCGAGCAGCTTGGATATGGCTATGACCGCATTGAAGCGGAGGGCTTTGGCAGCCCTGTGCTGGAGGTGCACTGCAAGTATAAAACTATGGCACGTTTTGGTGATACGGTGCTGATTTACGCACAAATCACGGAATATAACGGTGTTCGTATGGCGCTGCACTATGAAATACGAGACGAACAAACCAATGCGCTGCGCTGTGAAGGCGAAAGCCGACATTGTTTCATGGGTCGTGACAATCGCCCAGTATCACTCAAACGCAGTTGGCCCGCGCTGGACAGGGTTTTTGCCGCGCAGCTCGAAGCGCAAAACGCAGCTAATAATGGTGAAGCCTGATAGTTTGTCGGCATTCAACTACAGCTTTCCAAACGGCAAGTAAATATCGTTTGAATCAAACGGTCAGCGACATAAGTTGCTGACCGTTTTTTTGTGGTATTCTTATTGCTTCTTCAAAGATTGAGATACACATCATTGGAGAACTGCACTCCTTTTCTCTTTCGCACAGCCGTTCAGCGTGTTGCATAGGATGGGACAAAGGAGGAATTTGTTATGAACCAATCGGCGACCCTTGCGGTTGTCGGCGGCGATATCCGGCAGGCATACCTTGCCGGACTGCTGTGTGCGGATGGGCACACAGTACGCACCTTTGCGCTGGAGCGCCATCCAATCGAGGGGTGCGCCGCTGTTAGTGACCCTCGAAGCTGTTTTGCTGATGTGCAGGCAGTGATTCTGCCTCTTCCTGTGCAGCATGGGAATTCACAGCTCAATGCTCCGCTATCCAATACGACATATCCACTCATCGATGTGCTGGATGCAATTCCCGCGGATACCATCACATTGGCTGGTTCTGTGCCGTTTTGGGTGCATGCTCGTGCCGTACAGAATAATCTGCATTTAATTGACTACTTAGCGCGCGATGAACTTGCCATACGCAACGCAGTTCCTACCTGTGAAGGTGCATTGCAGCTTGCCATGGAACAAACTGCGCATACCATCCAACAGTCACGGTGTCTGGTGATTGGGTATGGCCGCATCGGTGCGCTGTTGGCGCATAAATTGCATGCGCTCGACGCGCAGGTGACGGTATCTGCACGCTCGCCGCGCGATTTTGCACGCATTGAAACCCAGGGGATGCAGACATTGGATACTCGTCAGCTTACCGGTCAGCTTGCCGGATTTGATATCATCTTTAACACAGTTCCCGCACCGGTGCTCGGTGCAGCGGAATTGGCTGGGCTTACCCCTCCCTGTCTGGTGATTGATCTGGCTTCAATGCCCGGTGGTATTGCTCCGGAAGCGAAATTGCCCTCTGGGTGCTGCATCTTGCACGCACTATCTTTACCGGGTAAAGTCGCGCCGCTCACTGCGGCACATGCCATTTACGATACGGTTTGCAATATTTTTCATGAGGAGGGCATTCTATGACCCCGCCAATTCGTATCGGCTTTGCATTAACCGGCTCTTTCTGCACCTTTTCTGCCGTTCTGCCCATTGTCGAAACCCTTGTATCACGTGGATGCGAAGTCACGCCTATCTTATCTGCACATGCTGCAACATTGGATACTCGTTTTGGAACGGCTGATATGTGGCGCGGCCGTCTGATTGAAGCAACCGGACGCGAAGTCATTGACAGTATTCCTACGGCGGAACCTATCGGTCCGAAAAAACTATTTGATATTTTGGTGATTGCTCCCTGCACCGGTAACACGCTGGCAAAACTTGCACATGGTGTGACGGATACTACGGTTACCATGGCGGTCAAAAGTCACCTGCGTGGAGAAAAACCGGTCGTTCTGGCCGTTTCCACGAATGACGCTTTGTCCGGCAGTGCGGCGAATCTGGGTACTCTGCTCAACCGTAAACATTATTATTTTGTTCCCATGCGGCAGGATGCGCCATTCGTCAAGCCGCGCTCTCTGGTAGCGGATATGGAACGCATACCGGAAACCATCGGCGCGGCGCTTGAAGGCAGACAACTGCAGCCTATCTTACTGTGTCCAGGTGAACGCTGAGCCGATAGGCAGAAGACTTGCGCTCTGGCGGGTGGCTGCACAAACAGATACCCCCTGTATAGGTCTGAGCTGTTCCTATACAGGGGGTTCGCTTTAATAGGTTCTTATTGCGAAGGCTGTTCCAAATTTGCATTGCTGCCGGTTGCAAACGTGATGGCACGAGCGCAGTTAGTAATCTCTGCCCGCTGTGTTGCACCGCCGAATTCACCATCCAGCGTCCATGGCACGGCTTCATCTGCATCAAATGAAATCTGTGCAGTGCGGAAGTAAACAAAGCGTGTGGACTCTGTGTTGTGTGTCAGCAGATCATTTACCAGCCATTGCAGTTCCATTGGATTTTCGACAGGATAAACCAACAGCACCTCGTGCAAGCCGTCATCCAGTGCCACACCGTCCGGCGTGATGGCTTTAAAGCCGCCAACCGACACCGAATTGGAAACCATGCCAAAGATAAAGTCATCCTCCAGCGTCATTTCTGCACTGTTTACGCGGATGTGATGCTGTTTGATATTGGTTAATGCTTTCACACCTTCCAGAATATAGGCCGCGCGGCCAAAAATATTCTTGGATTGCTGCGGCGTTGCATAGGATACTTCGGTAAACACACCGAACGCGGCAATATAGTTGAAGTAACGATCGTTAAACCGTCCGATATCGAGCGCCTGCAAATTATTTCCGGCAGCAACTGCCGCGGCTTCTGCCGGTACTTTGGAAATGCCCAAACTGAGTGCAAAATCATTGGTTGTGCCGGCGGGGATGTAACCGAGCGGCGGACGAACTTCAGATTCCATCAAGCCTGTGACCACTTCGTTAAGCGTACCGTCGCCGCCTGCACATACAATGCGGTCAAACTCTCCGGCGCGTTCGCGAACCATGCGAGTCGCATCCTGCGCACCCTGTGTTACATATAACGTCACTTCATAGCCAGCTTGTTGGAACGCATTGACACAGCCAATAATTTTCCCGCTCATTGCGCCCCGTCCGGCATGAGGATTCAAAATCCATAGCATTTTTTTCACCGGGCGCGCCTCCTCACCTTCAAAATTTAAGATTGAGTTAAGAAATTAAATCGCAAACCGCATTTGCGTAAGCAACCGGATCATCTACCGGCAGACCCTCAATCAGCAGGGCCTGCGTATACAGAATATCCGCATAGGTCTTTAACTGATCCGAGCCTTCCTCCTGCAATCGGCACAGCTTCTGGAAAATCGGATGCTCTGCGTTCAGTTCAAGCACACGCTCTGCGTGCACGCGCTGGCTGTCGTCCATCGCTTGCTGGTTGAGCACCTTTTCCATTTCCAGCGTCACCGGGCCTTCTGCGCGCAGGCAGCATGGATGGCTCTTCAGGCGGCGCGTCAGCTCCACCTTTTTCACCTTGCCGGACAATGCATCACCCAGCGCCGTGAGCAGCGCGCTCTTCTCTTCAGTGAGCTTTTTGATTTCTTCCTTGTCATCTTCGCTGTCCAGCCCCAGATCCGCGTCGGCAATGGACTTGAATTCTTTCTCCTTGTAGTTTGCCAGCATCTTGATACAGAATTCATCAATGTTGTCATCCAGACACAGAACCTCATAGCCCTTGTCGCGCAGCGTCTCCATGGCCGGCAGCAGCTTGATCTTATCGACGGTTTCGCCGCAGGCATAATAGATATACTTCTGCTCTTCCTTCATGCGGGAAACATACTCATCCAGCGTAACCAGCTTATCCTCGGTCGAAGAGTAGTACATCAGCAGATCCTGCAGCAATTCCTTATTTGCGCCGTACTGCACATATGCGCCATACTTGATCTGGCGACCGAACGCCTGCCAGAACTTTTCATAATCCTCGCGCTTATCCTTCTGCATCTTGAGCAGCTCGCTCTTGATCTTCTTTTCCAGACTCTGCGCGATTGCCTTGAGATGGCGGTCATGCTGGAGCATTTCACGCGAAATATTCAGCGACAGATCCGCCGTATCGACCATGCCGCGAACAAAGCTGAAATGATCGGGCAGCAGGTCGGCACATTTATCCATAATCAGCACGCCGTTGGAATATAGCTGCAAGCCCTTTTCATAATCCTTGGTATAATAGTCCATCGGGGCATGCGACGGGATAAACAGCATCGCCGTGTAAGTCACTGCACCTTCTACACTGGTATGAATATGGCACAGCGGCGGCTGATAATCATAGAACTTGCTGGTATAGAAGGAATTGTAGTCCTCGTCCTTGAGTTCCTTCTTGGATTTCTTCCAGATCGGAACCATGGAGTTGAGCGTCACATTCTCTGTATATTCCTCCCACTCCGGCTGATAATCTTCACCTGCATCCGCAGGTTTTTCCTTCATGCGAGAGCGTGTCATATCCATCTTGATTGGGTAACGAATATAATCCGAATACTTCTTTACCAACGCCTGAATGCGATACGACTCCAGAAACTCATCATAATTTTCGTTTTCTGTATTTTCCTTGATTGTCAGTGTGATACGCGTGCCGTTTTCCGCTTTTTCGCAAGGCGTGATGGTATAGCCGGCTGCACCGTCCGACTCCCAGCGGTTGGCCTCTTCACTGTCGACCGCACGGGAGACAACCTCTACATGGCTTGCCACCATGAACGCTGCATAAAAACCGACACCAAACTGACCGATGATATCCACATCATCCATCGCATCGTTTTCTTTCTTAAATGCCAGCGAACCCGAGCGGGCAATTGTGCCCAGATTGCTTTCCAGTTCTTCTGCTGTCATGCCGCAGCCGTGATCTTCGATGATAAATTTACGGTTTTCCTTATCCAACGTAATTTCAATCGGCAGGCTGTCGCGCGTAATACCAGTTCGGCCTTCCTTCATTGCGTTATAGTACAGCTTATCCGTCGCATCCGATGCATTCGAAATCAATTCGCGCAGGAAAATTTCCTTATGCGTATAAATAGAATTGATCATCAAATCCAAAAGACGCTTGGATTCCGCTTTAAACTGCTTCTTTGCCATGTGTATGCACCTCTATTTTTTGGTATTAGCACTCTCAACATCAGAGTGCCAACACTGATATGATAATCCAGTATCAAGGAAAAATCAAGGGGCAAGCAGAAAATTCATGATTTGTTTATATTTGTGTAGAGCAAAGCGGCCCAAAATCCTTTGGGCCGCTGCACTTATTGAATTTTCTTGTCCGCAATGCCGCGTTCATGAATTCGGCCACGCACATATTCGCGCAGTAAGGTATACACCACAGACACCACAGGAATGGCAAACAGAATACCCAAGACACCTGCGATACTGCCTCCCAGCGTGACGGCCACCAGCACCCAGATAGACGGCAAACCCACCGAGCCGCCGACGACACGGGGATAAATCACATTGCCCTCTACCTGCTGTAAAACAAGGAACAGCACAATGAACCACAACGCCTGCATTGGGCTGGCAATCAGGATCAGAAAGGCGCCTACAATGCATCCGATGAACGCGCCGAAAATCGGAATGAGTGCGGTCACGCCAATCAGCAATGCAACGACCAAGGCATATGGCATTTTCAGCAAGGACATGCTGATAAAAAACATCATACCGAGGATGAATGCTTCCAGACACTGACCGGACAAAAAGCTGTTGAACGAAGCGGATGTCAGATCGCATACCTCAAGAAAACGGTCAACATGCTTTTCTGGGAATATCGCATAAAACAAGCGCCGAAACTGTCTCCCAAGATTTTCTTTTTGCAGCAGGATATAAATTGCAAACACCAGACCGATGATTGTATTGGCTACGCCGCTGACTACAGAGGTGGCAATATCTACCGTGCTGCTCAGGAAATTGCTGTTTTGCAGGAAATCCTTTGCCATCTGGCCAACTTCTTTCCAATCGACATTCAGAAGGTCATCCTTGAACTTTTCAATCTCATCCGCAAACATGGGCAAGCGCTCGCCCGCGTCTTCCAGAATCTGCGGGAGACGCTTGCTGAAACTGGTCATTTCACGCCCAATGGCAGCAAACGATTTATATAGCTCTGGCGCCACCATAAACAGCACAATGGATATAACGCCCAATACCACAACCAGGGTGAGAAGCAAACTGAAAATGCGCTGCATTTTACGCATACGCGTGCTAACCTTCCCCTTTTTCTGCATAAAAATCTTTTTCTCAAAAAAACGCATGGGAACATTCAAGATAAATGCAATGCATCCGCCGATTAAAAACGGCGCGGTCAGGCCTGCCAGATACCGCAGCACAGAAGATACCATTCTGGTATTCTGTAAACCAACATATAGCAAAATGGCAAACGCAATCAATCCCATTATTTTTTTCATTGTGTCACGATTCAAATTCACTGTCAAACCCTCATCTATCTATGCTACATCGATATATATATAATCATTTTTCCCAGTTAAAGTCAAGCAAATGCCAACATATTTTATATGTTGTTCAAAAGCAAAGTGCCGAGCATTCTTGTTTTCAATATTTTCTAAAGTTTTTACGTAAATCGCTTTCTTTTATTTGTCATATCTGATAAAATATAGATAATATTATATCTGTTTTTGTGCGAAACAGATATAATGTCTGCACAGGTTCATGTGATGACTTGCGTATACAAACAAAGGGGGCTTAAAAATGTACAAAAAAATACTTGCGGTGCTTCTTGCTGTTGTCATTTGTCTGGGCAGCAGTATTCCGTGTGCGTTTGCACTGAACTTTGAAGCGGCAAGCGCCTTTGTAATGGATGGAGACACCGGTGAAGAGCTCTATTCCTACAATGGTGATGTTGCCCGTGTTCCTGCCAGCATGACTAAGGTGTTGACCGCTTATATCGTATATCAGGAGCTGGAAGCCGGTACGATCACGTTAGATACTCCGGTTAAAATTAGTCACAATGTTGCGGTTAAATCGCGCGATAGTAATTATCCGACCGCCGTACCACTTACGGAAGGCGCAACCTACACTGTAGATACGCTGCTACATCTCATCATGATTCCGTCTGCCAGTGCGTCCTGTATCGCTATGGCCGAGCACATCAGCGGCAGTGAGAGCGCCTTTGTCACGCGTATGAATGCAACAGCAAAGGAACTCGGACTGAATGCAACCTATTATAACTGTCATGGTGCACAGCCCAACTATATCACACCTCGCTCTCAGGCTACGCTGACCAAAATTTTCATTGATACCTACCCGGATATTTTACGCATCACCAGTAAGAGCGGTTTCAGTTTTAACGGTACCTATTATAATAACACCAATCATATGCTGAACACCATGGCGCCATATGAAGGTTTGGATGGTTTTAAAACCGGTACGATTTCGCAGGCAGGCTATTGTGTTACCACAACTGCTGTGCGCAACGGTCGTCGTGTGATTGCCGTCGTTATGAAATCAACCAGTGATGCACAGCGCTTTGCCGACTCCCGTCAGCTGCTCGATTACGGTTTTGAGCAGATTCAAAAGCGTGATGCGTCCCGTGCATCGACTAGTGTGTCCGTGACAACGCAGCCGGATAGCGTTCGTCCCTATCAGCCCGCGTCCTTCACTGTACAGCTTAATGGTGTTTCTGCAGCTTATACTGCGAAGGCACAATGGTATGTCAACGGCGAAGCGGTGAAGAGTTACGGCAACAGCAATTTCCAAGTGACTGCTAACAAGACCAGCACACTCAACTATACGCTCCGTGAGTTGACTGGCGATACGTTGGAGGTATCTTTTGTATTAACCATGCCGGATGGCACGGAGAAACGTGCGGAAACCTCAGTGCCGATTGAACAGCGTCCGATTTCCTATACCGGATCATTCAATATCCGCAGTGCGCAGGTTTATCCCGGGAAAACTCTGACAGTTACGGCAGATGTAATGGGTGAAAATGAAATTTATCGTGTGCAGTTACCTGCCGGTTGGCAATGGGATGGACAACCGATTGCGGGTTATTCCAACGACGCGTTTACCATTTTAAACGATAAGGCCAGTAGTCAATACACAATCAAAATTCCTTCGGATGCACAGCCCGGCATCCATACCCTATCCTTTGTCGTTGGTCCGGCAGACAGTACAGGCGTTGAACAGTTAGTGCTTTCTGCCGATATCGAAGTCGTTCCACTGGAGAGTCTGGAAGAAGATACATTGGAGGAAACCATCGAGATCCCTAAAAATGCAGAGGCCGCTTAAGCGGAGTAAAGGGAATCCGTTGTTCGCAAAATAATATTGTGGGATACCGATATGATATCGTCAAGGCGTTTAGTCGTTTCACACAAGGAGGTATGCATCTTGAATAGGAATCGACAGCTTTAGCGTATCGGTGTGCTGTGCTGCGCCGCAGTTCTTCTGTTAACACAGACATCTGTCGCAAAGGCGGCAAACGGCAGCTACCGCGACAGCGGCAGTTTGGATATGACAAAACTCAGTCAGACTGAGATTGCCAATCTGTTATCGGAAAATCCCCTGACCTTGCCTGACGAGATCTTTGAGGATGAGCCTTCGATCACCGCCCCCTATCGTGCGGGTAAAGTTAAAACCGAGGCGTTGCAGGCAGCGACTGACCGTCTCAATGCACTTCGTCGCATCGCGGGTCTGCCTGATTCGGTACAATTGGATATGTCGCTTTCGGAAAACGCACAATACGGTGCGGTTATACAGGCTGTGCAAAACGGTTTGAGCCATACGCCTGCCAAACCGCAGGATATGGACGAGGCTTTCTACCAGCAGGCATATTCTGCATCCTCCAGTAGTAATCTGGCCTCCGGATATACATTGACCGGCGCAGTAGATGGTTTTATGGAGGATAGTGATGCCGGTAATATCGCTATGGTCGGTCATCGGCGTTGGCAGCTCAACCCCAAGATGGGTAAGGTTGGTTTCGGTACTGCCGGTCGCTTTGTAGCCGAAAAGGTATTTGATAACAGCGGCACTGGTTGCGATTACGATTTTATCGCGTGGCCAGCAAGCGGGAATTTCCCGGCAGAAGAGGAGCAACATACGCTCTTTGGCGGCCAATATGCGTGGAGTGTAACATTGAACCCGAAGAAATTTCAGAATCCCAGCTTGTCCAGTGTATCGGTTACGTTGACCCGAGAAAGCGACGGGAAAAGCTGGGAACTGAATCAAAGTACCCGCGATACCAGCGGCGATTACTTCAATGTAGAGCTTTCCGGTTACGGGGTTTCCAACTGCATCATTTTCCGTCCGTCCGGCATCGACCAATATAGCGGTACCTATACCGTCGAGATATCCGGTTTGCGAACATCCACTGGGCAACCAGTTTCGGATTTTTCCTATCAAGTAAATTTCTTTGACGCAACCAGAGCCTGAACCTCAGCCGCAACCTGAGCCAGAGCCTGATCCCGAACCACAACCGGATCCGGAACCAGAACCTCTGCCCGATCCGGACGATAACAAATATCCGAGCGATATAGCGATGTCTGGCAATAGCACGATTGCTTGCAACAATGGAATAACAGCAGTTGTACTTGAGGACGGCACGCTTGTCAGTTGGAAAGGAGAAGGCGAGCCTAAAGGTACGATCACAACATTGGGTACAGGCTATATAGCAGTTTCCTGCTCGGAAAACCGTTTTATGGCACTGAAAGATGACGGTACCCTGTGGATTTGGAATGATTGGGGTGCTATTCAGCCCGATATTATCACCACACCCACACAGATCATGCATGATGTTCGGCAGATTGCAGGCGATCTGGTGCTCAAGGAAGATGGCAGCGTTTGGAGTTATGTCAAAATGATTGAGAATGCGCCAACAGACGGCCCATTCTCACGGGTCATTGACAGTGGCATCGTGCAGATCACAACTTGCAGTCCGGACAATGGCTATGCGCTGACTGAGGATGGCACACTGCTCAGCTGGGCTTTGAACTATCAAATGTCTGTGATCGGACGCGAAGCAACCAAGCCCGGTGAACAGCTGCCCGCAAAAGTCATGGATGACGTTGTTTCGATCAGTGGGCATCTGGCAATCCGTTCGGACGGTTCGCTATGGAGCTGGGGCGATGATACCTGCGGCAGCGTTGGCAATGGCGGCGAAATACAGAAACAGGTCACACCGGTAAAAATTCTGGATAATGTAACAGCCGCATGGTCCGGCTACCAGGATTGCTGCTTTGCCCTGACCGGAGACGGCACACTATGGAGCTGGGGTGATAATCTATATGGACAGCTCGGCTACTCAGATAGCAATATGTGGGAGACATTTGGCGGTGCTATAGACGGTTTTAGTCCTTGTATGAGTGTCCCAACGCGCACCGGTTTTACGGATGCAGTGCAAGTCTATGTTGGTTCGGCTAATCTGGTGCTGAAGAAAGACGGGACGCTCTGGCAGGCTATCGATGGCGATTTCACCAAGCTGATGGATAATGTGCGACTGCCCAGCGCTGCTACAACTTCAGACGAAATCCCCGAAGACACACCATCCTCTTTTACCGATGTACCGGATAATGCATGGTATGCGGAAGCTGTCAACAAGGCGACACAAGCCGGCTTGCTCAAGGGCGTAGGCGGTAACCGCTACGAGCCGGACGGTACGTTCACAATTGCTGAGGCGATTACGCTGTCTGCTCGCTTGCACGCGGCGCGTACGGGCGATACGATCCCGACGGTGGATGGTCCGTGGTATCAGGGTGCTTTGGAATATTGTACATCGCACCACCTGTTTTCTGCTGCACTGTATCCGGACAGCGTCATGCTTAATCCGGCAACGAGGTTCCAGATGATCTTTTTGCTTGATTGCGCTATTCCGGAATCCGAAAAAAATGAAATTAAAGATGTACCGAATGGCGATATCCCGGATATAATGGAAGCAGATGAATATGGCGGTATTGTCTACCAGTGGTATCGTGTTGGATACATTGAGGGCGATGAAACAGGCCGTTTCTTAGGCACGACCAACATCAGTCGTGCGGAGGTAGCCGCAATATTGTGCCGTATAGCGGGACTGATGCCGCTCGCGTAAGATAGGAAATAGATATACGCTCAATACAAACAGTCTGCGGATTAAACTGAAGTATCTCCAAAAGTTAGATAATCTTTTGAAGAAAGAATTGTTCAAGACGTCAGAAGGGCTTGCTGCCTGTTTTTTGATATGCTCCCTCTATGAGAGACAGTGAAATAAAACACTGTCAATCATGGAGGGAGCATTGTTATGCCTCAAAAACAGAAACTTAGCATAGAGAAAAAGGTCGAGATTATACGGGACTGTTTGAAAGGACGGGTTGGCATGAATGAAGCAGCTCGTCGAGGAGGTGTTTCGAAAGAAACGATGAGACAATGGGTATGCAACTATGAAGCAGATGGCGCAGAAGCTTTTTTGCCGCACAAGAACCGTGTGTACAGCCCGGGGTTAAAACAACAGGCAGTAGAGGAATACTTATCTGGTAGGAAAAGCCAGTTGGATATATGTAAAAAATATCATATTCGGAAGCAAGCGCAGCTACGAAGATGGATTAAGGTGTATACTGCACAGGGAGAGAGTTCAAATCCTTAAAGTTTTCAGGAGGAGGAAGCTACATGAAGCAAGGACGAGAAACCACGCTGGAGGAGCGTATCCAGATTGCCAGGGAATGCATTGCCTGCGGGAAGAAGTACAGCGAGATGGCATTAAAATACCAAATAAGCTATCAACAGGTGCGTAGTTGAACGCTTCGCTTTGAACAGATGGGGAAAGCCGGCCTGGAGGATCGGCGTGGTCGTCGCAAGAAAGACCAAACGCCTCGTACTGAACTGGAGCAAGCCCAAATCAAAATTGAGCAGCTCAAACATAAGCTGTATCTGGCGGAATTGGAGAATGCTTTGCTAAAAAAATTGGACGAGATAGAGAGGAGAGATGCCTCTCGGAAGTAAGGCAGCACCATATTTATAGAGCGATTCAGGAATGTCATGAGGAACAGGGATTTTCCATTGAAGCCGCCTGCGAATTGCTTCATGTGGCGCGTTCCGCTTACCACAAATGGGCTTCCGGAAAATTGAGCCGTAGAACTTCGGAAAACGAACAGTTAGCTGACAAGATTGAAAAAATCCATGCGGAAAGCCCGGATAAAGGCTACCGGCGACTGAATGACGATCTGCGCCATGATTATGGTATTTATGTCAACGACAAGAGAGTGCTACGGATCTGCCGGGCCAGAGATATACGGTCTACTATGAAATACAATAACCACGGTTGTACCAGACAGGCCAGAAATCCTCAGTATCTTGCCGAAAACCTGTTGGGCCGCCAATTTTACGCTGACAGACCCAATGAGAAGTGGCTCACTGATGTGACGGAGTTCAAATGGTATGAGGGTATTGAGGTACATAAGCTCTATCTGAGCGTTATTCTGGACTTCTGTGACGGCGCATCGTGGCCTATGCGCTGAGTGAGCGCAATGACAATCCTCTCGTATTCAAGACCTTTGACAGGGCTGTTAAGCTCAATCCATACGCACGTCCTCTGTTCCACAGTGACAGAGGCTACCAATACACAAGCCGAGCATTCCACCGAAAGCTCGTACAGGCGGGAATGGTGCAGAGCATGTCCCGTGTGGCCCACTGTATTGACAATGGCCCTATGGAAGGTTTCTGGGGCATCCTGAAACGGGAACGCTATTATGGCAGGCATTTTACCAGTAAGCAGGAGCTTGTGCAGATGATTGTGAGCTACATCCGCTATTACAATACCAGAATAGTTCAGCGTAACCTGGGTGTGCTGACACCGATGGAGAAACACGAGTTGTGCCTTGCTGCATAAAAAGCGGCCAGCAACCTACAGGCTGCTGGCCGGGAAAACTTTATACTTTTTCACTGGCCTCTTGACGGGTAGCGGTTCACAAAGCAGGCGACAAGCCCTTCAGCTTTGCATTTATACGGCGATTGTTATAGATTCGTTTCCAATCCTGGAACTGTACTTATCATCCCGAATTGCCCCTATTTAGCGTCCCTACGTGCAAAGTTTATTTGCGCTTGTTTGGGCGGGACGCTTCACTCATCATTCAGATGTTTCCTACGGCTTGTAATAATCTGCATACCCTGCCGCGCGGATGCAATGAGCGCACGAGATATCATCTCGATCCAGATAGTCGCAACCGGCGCAGCTCAAGATTCCTCTTTTGAATTTGATGAGAGGATAGGCGTAGGCCAGCCAAGCCTTCCCATATTCGTACTCTTCAACGGGTCTAATATGCTCCAATGTGGCGGCGCGCTTCCTTCTTTTAACCCAATGTGCCAGTATGGTTTATTTACCATTTCTCGCATCTGTTCCAGCGAGAGCGGCTGATCCCCAGTTGGCTCAGCGCTGAGGGTTTTCATTGCCTCGATCCCCAGTCTCACCGCTTCCAGAAAGGCATCTGCTTTCTCGGAATCAATGCAGACCTTTCCGCTATTCGAATCTCTATACCAGTCATTCGCTAAGTGGTTTATTCCTTCTTCATTTATCATGGGGCATTCTCTCCTCATTACATTCCAATTCCCTTAACCGTCCGTATACAAGGACAAAAAAGGCCCGAAGGGTAACATTACGTTACTCTCTGAGCCTTGTTTTGCTCATTGTTCGTGGCTGAATTGATGTGTTTTCAGTTATTAATTACAACAAAATGTTGTTAATTCTAGAAAAAGCACCAATTCACCCACATAAAATGGCATAAGACCGAACTGTGTAAATGTCCGCATCACGCGGACACTCACCACGCCCTGCCGAGCCATTTCATATGTTTTGGCAAACTGGTAATGAATCAAAGAGCAATGATTTCAAGGGCGCAGCACGCGCCTTCCCTGTTCCAGGCAGTGAACAACACCTCCTTCTTGGTCAGTATCATATCTGTGCAGGCTCACCTCCTGTTCAGTTGAGGCATCTGTTGCACTATGCAGTTTCAGTTAACGCTCAGTTGAGCCATTTTTTTCTGGCATTGTAGGCACATCCGTCCGTTTTCCGGCATGGCCTCTGTAACATCGGCAGGCATGATCCACTTGCCGCAGGCAGCGTACCAGTATCCGTTGCATCCATTTCGGTTGTTATCTGCGATCACATGGATGATTTTCTCCTTTGTCATTCCATACAAGTTCACTTAGAATCCCTCCATTCCCTTTTCTGAAATGTATCTTTTCGAAACAAAGTATGCACATAGTCGATTTTGCCGATATCCATGGGAGCAGCCTCCCATTGTATACCGTCGAAGGAGTACATCCATCCTGCCGGCTTGCGCCAGATTTTTCTTAGAACTCGGATGTCGTCATCAGGGAAAACGATTTCTCCGTACAATTTCTGATATTTCCTCAGCAACTCTTCTGCTGTCATAGCTGTGATCCTCCGTTTTGGTCGTTTCTGGTCTGTCTATTATTGGTCTTTTTTCGTTCTCTGCACGCGCGGATACGCAGCGCATTGGGCGGACTTATTCCCACTGAGCTGATATCCACAATTATACGGGAGGTATGCCATGACCGCATTTCTGGTAATTTTCAGTCTTTCTGCGATCTGATCTGGAGAAAGTCCCTTTTCACACAGCCTGCAAATATCCTCGGCACGCTGACTGGGTGTAAAGACCAGCTTCAATAAGAACGCGCCATACGGTGCTATGACTAACATTCAGCTCACTGGCTGTGCGTTTAATTGATCCTGTCATGCTGTATTTCGCAATAATATCCGATTTCTCAATCGTTTTCACGGACATCCCCCTAATATTTTCACTGTCAAATCCATCCGGCGGACGATATGCTGCAAGGCCATTCACATGCTTTTCGCAATCTCATCAAGGTCAATACCGTAGATGTCCTTGATCCAGCCCTTAATTGTGCAGTCCCAGCCAACAAGCAGGCCATTCCATTCCAAGATCTTTGCAAAAACGTCTGACGGACTCATAGCCTGAAGCTGCTCATCGAGGCTTGTGTCGTCCTTATCCAGCCCTTTTCGCTGCCTCAGGTATCTGATTATGTATTCCGGGTATCTCTCTTTAGCTTTCATACATTTTCTCCTTTTCTCAGTTAATCATCAGCCATGTCCAAAAACGAATCATCAAAGCCTGCAATGTTCGCGATAACGTGATCTGCACCTGATTGAATGGATGTAACATCCTCTCTAATATCGTCGAGAAAGCTCTTTCTAAGGGCCATGACTTCTTCAGATGGATTATTTAGTTTTTGGAAAAAGGCTTGCGCCGCAGTTAAGGACAATAGCACTCTTCCGTTCTTATATTCTGACATTGTTCTTCACCTATCTATCCCTCCGGCGGGCCAAATCGCCGTGTCAGGATCCGGTTTTCTACAAAGTGAACCTTATATGATGATGTAGCCTTGATAATCCTCACCCTCATCATCATCGTCTTTCGGATACCAATGGTATTTGCAATCCAGATTTTCGCACTGACCATTCCACATCAATTCTCCGCAAAGAGGACACCGCGTACATTCGTACATCGACATGGTTATTCTCCTTCTTTTCAATTCCCAATCGATCCTGCTGACAGATCAATGAATCAACACCGGGAATAGATACCGGAAATGCGACTAAAATGCTTTTTGGGTTGCAATCTCATTCCCGGAACCAATATTTTAACTTTTCCTCTTACTTAAGATCTTTGCGAAGCTCATCCCATGCACCGTCAGGGTAGTTATTATTGAGGATTTCATAGATCTTCTCATCAACCTGCCGGTCGAGTTCCTTAAGTGTATCGCATAGGAACTGCGGGTCACGAGAAACCAGCATACCGTTCTGTTCAAATACCTCATCACCTGCAAGGTCGCCTGAAGAAACCTTTATCCTCTGTACATCTTCGGCAGTAAAAGTAAACAGTGCCGTACTTTGCAATTCAGTGCTGCTAATTAAAATGTGAACAGCTCGAAAACATGGAGTTTTTGCGAAAACGTGTTCTTGCAGCATCTTATGAATGCTCTGTACGTCATTGCTGTCGCCCAGAGAGAGATTGCAACCAAATGAACGATTCCATCCTCTCAAACTGTTCATATGTCGGGAGATTACCCATTTTTTCATCTACTGCTTGCGCAAGGATTTTTGTTATAAGTTTTGTCGAGTTGCTTTCGGGTATTACAAGAGCAGATGCCTTGATACGCATTAACTTCTTAACCTTTTGAATATAAATTCCTCGTTCTGCATCTGAAAAAGTTTTCCAGCATGCTTTCGGAGGCATATAATAGACAAGACAAGTATAGTTTCGTTTCTTCCAGAGCAATTTTTAAAACAGTTTCTCCTTTGATTCTTTCGCATTTTCGGGGAAAATCTGTTCGTTTGCAATGTCTATAAGCCATCCATAAATTCTATTCTCTTCACAGCATGTCACTTCCACGCCGATAGGCTCTGTTTCGCACTGAAGAGCTGGATGACCTTTACGCTCCAGCAAAGGGTAGCCCAGATAATGTTCCAAAACGTGCTTAGCATGGGTTTCAGACATTTGGTTCAGGGCCTCTGTCACGTTCTTTCGATTTTTTTCATCTTCCATTCTATTCATTTTTATTACTCCGTTCTTCTTATTGCCCCCTCAAAAATGCGTAAATCAAACCCCATCCGGCGGGCCAGTTCGCCGTATCAGGATCCGGTTTTCTATAAAACGAACCCTTCAAAGCCATTCAGACTTCCATTCATATATTTTTAGGCCAGCCTCAGGACACATTTGCTTGCCACAGCCATACGGTCCTATTCAGAGCCTACCATCTCTCCAGTTTCTGCTTTCGTATCGTTTTTTGAATCAACAAGAACGACATCGGATACATTGATCCAATCATCGTTCAGATAACAGACTTCCTCACCAATCGGCACACTCCCTCTTGGATGCCGAAGATACAGGGAATTGCAAGAGCGGCTGGCTTTGCAAGCACAGACCAATATCTTATCGAAAAAATCAGTCTCCGCCAGCCTGCATATATCGGAATACTTCATCGGCTGTTCCGTAGCCTCTGTATGAACAATATGATCCAGATTCAACCGCTCAGAGACTAATCGGATATAGGTCGGAGGTATCATATTGTCGTAATAGATAACCGGTTTTTGCTTCATATGAACACCTTCTCTTACATTTCAGCTTAGATCAAGGGAATCAGTTTTCACAAGCGCATACCGGACTTCAATGCAATCCAAGTAACCTTCGCCACTCATATCTACCTGTGCATCGCAATGTACGCATTGTTCTGTACCAGTCTCTTCTGCTCCATCTACCCTCTTGATGATGCATCCGCATTCGGGACAGCACAGGACATCATACTGTGCCAGAATCCCGGCATCAGCGAGACGCTCAAGAATTTCAAGGCTTTCCTGATAGCCGCAATTCAGATGCGACGCAACACGCGATATGGAGATCGTCTGTTTGGCTGTGTCGGTTAGTCCACCAATGTATTGCAGGACTGCCTTTTCCCTCTCGGATAATGCGTCATGGTTCGTTTGCATGTAAGCAGCTCCCTTCTTGTCATGTCATTCTATCACGGGCAATGATTGGGCCGGTAAAATAGCGGAACATATTGTGCTTTTTCATGTTGCACTTCCTGTATCTTGTGGTTTTTGGCTTTATTTGCAGCCATTTGCAGGCCACTATGGGGCCAGTGAAACAGCACCTCATATTGTGTTTGTTTCTCCGGGTTTCCCATATTTGGTGTCCTGCGCGTAAAAATTTACTTGCGCTTATTTGCAGCGCTCCGGCGGGACGCTTCACTCATCATTCAGATGCTTCCTGCGGCTTGTAATAATCTGCATACCCTGCCGCGCGGATGCAATGAGCGCATGGCACGCATTCACGATCCAGATAATCGCAACCGGCGCAGTTTAGTGTTTCTCTTTTGGTTCTGATGGGCGGGTGAGCGTAGGCCAGCCAAGCCTTCCCATATTCGTACTCTTCCGGGTGATACGCAAGCAGCGGGTCTAATATGCTCCAATGTGGCGGCGCGCTTCCTTCTTTTAACCCAACGTGCCAGTATGGTTTATTTACCATTTCTCGCAGCTGTTCCAGCGAGAGCGGCTGATCTTCGGTTGGCTCAGCGCTCAGGGCTTTCATTGCTTTGATCCCCAGTCCAACTGCCTCCAGAAAGGCATCTGCTTTCTCGGCATCAATGCAGATTTTTCCGCTATTCGGATCTCTGTACCAGTCATTCGTTAAGTGACCTATTCCCTCTTTATGTGTCATAGTGTGCTCACTCCCAATCTCTATTTCTCGTGTCCGTCACACAAGGACAAAAAAAGGCCCGGAGGGTAACTTTACGTTACTCTCCGAGCCATTTTTGCTCATTATTCGTGGGTGAATTGGTGCGTTTTTCAGTTAGGAATTACAAAAAATGTTATTCCTCTACGAAAAACGCACCAATTCCCCCACATAAAACGGCATCACATCCGTTTTCGAAATTGTCTGCACCACGCGGACACCAACCACGCCCTACCGGGCCATTCCATAAGTTCAGGCGAGCCAGTGATGAAATATAGAGCAATGATTTCAGGGGCGCAGCACGCGCCTGCCCTGTTCCAGACAGCAAACAACACCTCCTTCTTGGTCAGTATTATATCTGCGCAGGATCACCTCCTGTTCAGTTAAACCATGCAGTTTCAGTTAATGCTCAGTTAAGGCACTTTTTCTGGCACTGTAAGCACATCCGTCCATCTTCCGGCATGCTCTCTGTAACTTCAGCAGGCATGATCCACTTGCCGCAGGCAGCGTACCAGTATCCGTTACATCCATTTCGGCTGTTATCGGCGATCACATGGATGATTTTCTTCTTTGTCATTCCATACTTGTTCACTTGGAATCCCTCCATTCCCTTTTCTGAAATGTGGCTTTCCGGAACAAAGCATGGGTGTAGTCGATCTTGGCGATATCCATGGGAGCAGCCTCCCACTGAATACCGTCGAAGGAGTACATCCATCCTGCCGGATTGCGCCAAATTTCTCGCAGCACATTGATGTCGTCATCCGGGAAGACGATTTCTCCGTACACTTTCTGATATTTTCTGAGCAATTCTTCTGCTGTCATAGCTTGTCCTCTCCTCATTTTCCTGCACTTTTCCCCCATTCCATTGCAGGTCTTCCACATTTCATTGCAAGTCTGCCACATTTCAATGCAGCTTTCCCCCATTTCGATAGAGTTCTCACCGTTTCCGATAGAGTTTGCATCATTTCAAAGTCGTTCGATATTTGACAAATAGCAGAAATGTGTATATACTTATAGTAGCTCGTCTGCCATGTGTAGAAGGAGTTTCTGAAGACGTCTTGCTAAGCAAGGCGTCTTTTGTTTATTTGGCACCAAATACAACCTCTCGTTTCAGCTTTCCTACATTACGTTGCTGGTGTCCCCCCATTTGGTTGCAACCCCATTTTGATAGAGTTTCCATCACTTTTGATAGAAGTCCAGCGAAGCAGTTCGGAAGAATGATACCGGAAATGCGACCGGAATGCGATTAAAAGGCTTCTTGGGTCGCAATTTTATCTCAAGACGCTTCTGTTGTATTTCCCCGCGTGCGATTGTATCCGCTCTCATAGGCCCTGTACTTGCTTATCATATCCCTCTCCATGTCATTCAGATTGTTGTACGAACTACCTTCCAGCGGAATGAGATGGACGGTGAACGGATCACCACAACGGAAGTCGTAGTAGACATCCGGTGAACCTTTTCCATGAATATGCTGACCCACTCGTGCCAAAACATTTCGGCTCTGCCCTACATATGCCCTTTTGTTGAGCGTATTTTCCAAGACGTATACGCCCGGGAAATCGGAGTTAAACGAGTAAAGTGTGTTCTTTTCCCCTTTGAGCATCGCAGCAAAGGTATTCAGATCCAAAATCATTTCCTGCCGGTTCAGATCTGATTTATTCGTTGGTGTATCGTTTTCGTTACTGATATCAGACGGAAAGAGATAGCCATGCGCATTCAGTTGCCGTTTCAGTTCTTCAATCAAGCTGCGGTCTTCAGACTGAAATGAATAGCCTTCTCCATTGATGGATACGACTGCCTCCCACTTCTCAGGTGTACAACAATTGTGGTTATACCGCATATCACGGCTGCCATCTTTTCTCTCGTATGTCCAACGCTCTCGGTGGTGCAGCAGCTTATTCGTAGGTATTGGGTGTTTGTAGCGTGTAATTTGAAGCTGTTTTATCAGTTCTGGATCAACAGAGACAAGCTCACAAATTCTTTTACGTGTCGCAACTTGAGAACACTTCTTGACAATCGCTATTATATGCAAAGCAAGCAAAGCAGCAAAGCAAAGGAAAATAAGATTGACTCCTACAAACACTATTGGATTGCCATTCATGTAAAGCTCTGCCGTTTCGTTCATTAAATCAGTAAGATATTGAAAGATTTGTTCCATAACAAAAGCATTCCTTTCTATGGCATATCAGCCTTATTATCACCCCCCTACAAAATCTATTTCATCAGCCACACCTCAGGAGGAAACCTGTTTATCCTCCCGATATAGACTCACTCACTCTGGCGTACTGGGCTGCGGTATCACAGGCCCGTTTATCGGATCAACCGTTTTCTTCGCATTATATCCATCCGGCAGACGATATGCTGCAAGGCCATTCACATGCTTTTCGCAATCTCATCAATATCAATGCCGTAGATGCCTTTGATCCAGCCCTTAATCTGGGAGTCCCAGCCACCAAGCAGTCCATTCCACTCCAAGGTCTCTGCGAAAACGTCTGACGGACTCATAGCATGAAGCTGCTCATCGTGGCTCGTGTCGTCTACATTCAGCCCTTTTCGCTGCCTCAGGTATCTGATTATGTACTCTGGGTATCTCTCTTTAGCTCCCATACATTTTCTCCTTTTCTCAGTTAATCAGCAGCCACGTCTAAAAACGAATCATCAAAGCCCGCAATGTCTGCGATAACGTGATCCGCATCCGATCGAATGAATGTGACATCCTTGCTGATACCATCGAGAAAGCTCTGTCTATGAGCCATCACGTCCTCAGATGGATTATTCAGCTTTTGATGAAAGGCCATCGCCGCAGTTGAGGACAATAGCACCCTTCCGTTCTGATATTCTGACATTGTTCTTCACCTATCTATATTCATTGCAAGACCGTCCGGCGGGCCAAGTAGAGCCAGATTTATATAAAATGAATCCTCCAAAGCTATTCGGACTTCCATTCAAATACTTTTCAGGCCGCCCTCAGGACGCATTTCCTCATTCGCACCGGGAATGCCAAATCCCTTCGCTTTAATGCGCCCGTTTGTACGAAGCTGAGATCTCGCTCCCGTTTTGAGGATCCTTGGGAGTAGATACGGAAACCGTTCCCCAGTCCTGATAGTAGATGCTTTCATTGTCAATCCGGATGTCCGGCTCGCCAAGGTGGGATTTCAGCCAGCTTTCACAGAACTCACGCTGCATTCTCCGCTCCATTGCTGAATCGTTGCCTTTCGGATACTCTACACACGCAGGAGACAGTTCCCAGTCGAGAAGAACCTCATTTCGGAAAGAAAACCGTCCGACGAACACGCCATTTTCGTTTTGGAGCAGTCCCATTTGCGTCAGCAGAAGATACTCTTTGCCGTTTCCAATCCGTTTCGCTTTCGGAAATGCCTCAAACATCTCATGAAGTGTCGTTTCCGGCCCAATATCATATCCATTCAGATTGATAATGCCATGCGTTAAGTCAGTCATATTTCTGCCCTCCTGATCCCCAGTTTTTCTTCTGTCTGTTCGCCGTCCATCTGCCATCTGCTATCCCGGAACTGTCCGTACCACAAGGACAAAAAAGGCCCGGAGGGTAACATCACGTTACTCTCCGAGCCCTTTTTGCTCATTTTATATGGGTGAATCGGTGCGTTTTTCAGTTAGGAATTACAAAAAATGTTGTTCTCCCACGAAAAACGCACCAATTCACCCACATAAAATGGCGTAAGACCGAACCGTGTAAATGTCCGCACCACGCAGACACAACGGCCCTCAGACCGGGCCATTCCAGAGCAACGCAGCCCCATTCTGATAGAGTTTTCAGCGGATTTGATAGAGTCTTTGGCAATTCCGATAAAATCTCCACCATATTTGATACGAATTTTGATACGAACTCCCCCCATCTCGATAGAGTTCCATTCAATTCTGATAGAGTCCCCGCCATTTCCAATGCCGTTTCCGTCCATTTCAATGGCATCCCCCATTTCAATAGAGTTCTCCTCATTCTGGTAGTGTTCCCACCCATTCAGATAGCGTTTCCATCATTTTAGCTGGAAGCGCTCAGTTGGGGCATTTTTTCTGGCATTGCAGACACATCCGTCCATTTTCCGGCAGGGCCTCTGTAACATCGGCAGGCATGATCCACTTGCCGCAGGCAGCGTACCAGTATCCGTTGCATCCATTCCGGTTGTTATCGGCGATCACATGGATGATTTTCTTCTTTGTCATTCCATACTTGTTCACTTGGAATCCCTCCATTCTCTTTTCTGGAACGTGCCTTTTCGGAATAAAGCATGGGTGTAGTCGATCTTGCCGATGTCCATAGGAGCGACCTCCCACTGGATACCGTCGAAGGAGTACATCCATCCTGCCGGATTGCAACAAATTTCCCGCAGCACATTGATGTCGTCATCGGGGAAAACGATCTCTCCGTACACCTTCTGGTATTTTCTCAGCGATTCCTCTGCTGTCATAGCTGTGATCCTCCGTTTTGGTCGTTTCCGGTCTGTCCATTATTGGTCTTTTTTCGTTCTCTGCACGCGCGGATACGCAGCGCATTGGCGGACTTATTCCCACCGAGTTGATATCCACGATTATACGGGAGGTATGCCATGACCGCATTTCTGGTGATTTTCAGGCTTTCTGCGATCTGATCTGGAGAAAGCCCCTTTTCACACAGTCTGCAAATATCCTCGGCACGCTGGCTGGTGTAAAGACCGGCTTCAATAAGAACGCGCCGTACAGTGCTATGACTAACATTCAGTTCACTGGCTGTACGTCTAATTGATCCTGTCATGCTGTATTTCGCAATAATATCCGATTTCTCAATCGTTTTCACGGACATCCCCCCTAACATTTTCACTGTCAAATCCATCCGGCGGGCCAGATCGCCGTATCAGGATCCGGTTTTCTACAAAGTGAACTTATATGATGATGTAGCCTTGGTAGTCCTTACCCTCATCATCATCGTCTTTCGGATACCAATGGTATTTGCAATCCGGATTCTCGCACTGACCATTCCACATCAGTTCTCCGCAAAGAGGACACCGTGTACAATCGTATACACACGACATAACTATTCTCCTTCCCCCGAATTCCCAATCTGTTCAGCGCCAAAGCCCTTATCATCCATTTCCAATCCTGTCTGGTCATCCTGATTCAAAAACGCCTGATGCATGGCTTCCTGATTTATTGGAATCCCATTTTCAACACGGACACTTTGAGCATGAAACTGAATCCTGCGCAATTCGAGGTTCCGCTTTCCGGCTACTTTCGCTGCATTGTGCATTGCACCAATTTTTGAAGGCTTTCTCGTTCTTTTCCTGAATTCTTTCACGGAATATTCCATGGCAAATGCCTCCTTTTAGCGGGTCAGTTCACCGTATCAGGATCATCACTCTGGTGGCTTTCTTCGCTCATCCCAAACCACCGTACACCCCTTAGCGGAATTTGCCTGTTCTTGCCGTCTTCCAGCCTCATAAACAGCAAATCGCTGCCGAATCTAACCTCTGTCGCACGAAATTCTTCCAAATATCCATCAAACCATCTTACTGTGACTATGTTGCATTTCATCCCTTGCCCTCCAATTTTATATACAATGGGCTATTCAGACTTTCATTCATATACTTTTCAGGCCATTCTCAAGACACATTTGCTTGTCACAGCCTCACGGATCCTGTTCAGAACCTGCCATTCCTCCAGCTTCGGCCCGAAGATCCGTTTTGCTTCCGACACCGGCAGCTCAACGACTTGCTGCAATGAGTACGCCGGGATGTCCTTTCGCGTAATGGCATTCGATATCAGGCGTTCTATGGCCCGGATCTGCTGCTTCTCTTGATCCGAAAGGCATTGCTTCCGGTTCAGGGCGAAAAGATAGGCGTAGATGTCATTGATCTGTATGCGGATGGTGTCATCCGGCGAGCTTACGTAATTCATTGGTATTCCTGCTTTCTATAAAATGAAACTCATGCGTCGCAACCTCTTCTCAGCGCTGATGATAGGTCTATCTGCTTCTTACCCTGCTTGATGTCAACTCAGGTCAAGGGAATCAGTTTTCACAAGCGCATACCGGACTTCAATGCAATCCAAGTAACCTTCGCCACTCATATCCACCTGTGCATCGCAATGTACGCATTGTTCTGTACCAGTCTCCTCTGCTCCATCCATTTTCTTGATGATGCATCCGCATTCAGGACAGCACAGGACATCATACTGTGTCAGAATTCCGGCATCGGCGAGGCTCGACAGGATTGCAGCGCTTTCCAAGTAATCGTAATTCAAACGAGTGGCAACGCGCGATATGGAGATCGTTTGTCTGGCTGTGTCGGTTAGTCCATCAATGTATTGCAGGACTGCCTCTTCCCTCTTGGAGAATGTGTCATGATTCGTTTGCATGTAAGCAGCTCCTTTCTCATGATTTTATCCTATCACAGCCGATGATTGGGCCGGTGAAACAGTTGCACATATTGTGCTTTTTCATGTTGCATTTCCTGTATCTTGTGGTTTTCGGTTTTATTTGCGGTCATTTGCAGGCCACCATTGGACCAGCGAAACAGTACCTCATATTGTGTTTGTTTCTCCGGGTTTCCCATATTTGGTGTCCTGCGCGTAAAAATTTACTTGCGCTTATTTGCAGGTCCCCGGTGGGACAATCCACTCATCATTCAGATGCTTCCTGCGGCTTATAATAATCTGCGTATCCTGCCGCGCGGATACAATGAGCGCATGGCACGCATTCACGATCCAGATAATCGCAACCGGCGCAGTTTAGTGCCTCCCTGTCGATTGTGACCGGAGGATAAGCATACAATCCACGCTCTACCGCATTTTCCAATGAAGCGTAAGAGTTGGCGCCGATAATGCAATCTCCCCAAATTTTATGGTTTATGGAAACAATGAACCACTGTTTCATTTGCTTATACCAAACCGGTTGCCCGTCCATCCCCTGAGCCTGCTCCAGCGAAAGCGGCTGCATTCCTTCTATATTCATCATAGGTCATTCACTCCTTATTCTATTTCCGGTCCTCACCGGCGCAGTTTAGCGTCTCTCTTTTGGCTCTGATGGGCGGGTAAGCATAGGCCAGCCATCTTTTGCAGTATCCATAATCTTCAATATGTTGTGCGCAGAATGGATCAAGGATCGTCCAGTGCGGTGGAGGACTATCCTTTTGCAGTCCAACATGCCAATAAGGTTGCCCTCCCATTTTCTTCATCTGTTCCAGCGAGAGCGGCTGATCTTCGGTTGGCTCAGCGCTCAGGGCTTTCATTGCTTTGATCCCCAGTCCAACTGCCTCCAGAAAGGCATCTGCTTTCTCGGCATCAATGCAGATATTCCCACTATCCTGATCCTTGTACCAGTCATTCGTTAAGTGACCTATTCCCTCTTTATGTGACATAGCGTGCTCACTCCCAATCTCTATTTCTCGTGTCCGTACCACAAGGACAAAAAAGGCCCGGAGGGTAACATTACGTTACTCCCCGAGCCTCGTTTTGCTCATTATTCGTGGGTGAATTGGTGCGTTTTTCAGTTAGGAATTACAAAAAATGTTGTTCTCCCACGAAAAACGCACCAATTCACCCACATAAAATGGCGTAAGACCGAACCGTGTAAATGTCCGCACCACGCGGACACCGCAGCCCTCAGCCCGGGCCATTCCGGAGCAACGCAGCCCCATTCTGATAGAGTTTTCAGCGGATTTGATAGAGCCTTTGGCAATTCCGATAAAATCTCCACCACATTTGATACGAACTCCCCCATCTCGATAGAGTTCCATTCAATTCTGATAGCGTCCCCGCCGTTTCCATCCATTTCAATAGAGTTTCCATCACTTTTGATAGCATCTCCAGCATTTTAGCTGGCAGCCCAATGACGCACTCACTCCAACGTGCAGGGCTGCGGTATCGAAGTCCTGTTCATCGGCTCAACCGCCTTCTTTACACTTGGCATGGCACTGAAATGAACTCTCAAGGTACTCTCAACCGGCTCTTCCATGGACAGTGCTCAAAATGCAGATGAAATGTCATGGAACAACCGGAATATCACGAAAAAGCATAACATTATCGCAGGGTTTGAAAAACCACTCTCAACTTTCCACTTCCCTACTCTCAACTTTTCAGAGGCGACATCAAATGAGGAACATCAGTTGAGGCACTTCTTCTGGCATTGCAGACACATCCGTCCTGTTTCCGGCATGGCCTCTGTAACATCGGCAGGCATGATCCACTTGCCGCAGGCAGCGTACCAGTATCCGTTGCATCCATTTCGGCTGTTATCAGCGATCACATGGATGATTTTCTTCTTTGTCATGCCATACAGGTTCACTTAAAATCCCTCCATTCTCTTTTCTGGAACGTGCCTTTCCGGAATAAAGCATGGGTGTAGTCAATTTTACCGATATCCATGGGAGCAGCCTCCCACTGAATACCGTCGAAGGAGTACATCCATCCAGCCGGATTACGCCAAATTTCCCGCAGCACATTGATGTCGTCATCGGGGAAAACGATCTCTCCATACACCTTCTGGTATTTTCTCAGCAATTCTTCTGCCGTCATTGTTATAATGCGCCTCTTTCCTCTGCTGCCGCAGAATCAAGGTCAATACCGTAGATGTCCTTGATCCAGCCCTTAATTGTGAAATCCCAGCCACCGAGCAGGCCATTCCATTCCAAAATCTCCGAAAAGACGTGGGACGGACTCATGGACTGGAAGTGCTCATCGAGGTGCGTGTCGTCTGCATCCAGCCCTTTTCGCTGTCTCAGGTATCTGATTATGCCCTCCGGGTATCTCTCTTTAGCTTCCATACATTTTCTCCTTTTCTCAGTTAATCATCAGCCATGTCCAAAAACGAATCATCAAAGCCTGCAATGTTCGCGATAACATGATCTGTACCCGATTGAATGAACGTAACATCCTCTCTCATATCGTCGAGAAAGCTCTTTCTAAGGGCCGTGACTTCTTCAGAGGGATTATTTAGCTTTTGGCAAAAAGCTTGTGCCGCAGTTAAGGACAATAGCACTCTTCCGTTCTTATATTCTGACATTGTTCTCCACCTATCTATCCCTCCGGCGGGCCAGATCGCCGTATCAGAATCCAGTTTCCTGCAAAGTGAACTTATATGATGATGTAGCCTTGGTAGTCCTCATCCACCTCATCATCGTCTTTCGGATGCCAATGGTATTTGCAATCCGGATTCTCGCACTGACCATTCCACATCAGTTCTCCGCAAAGAGGACACCGCGTACAATCGTATACACACGACATGACTATTCTCCTTTCCCCCCAATTCCCAATCTGTTCAGCGCCAAAGCCCTTATCATCCATTTCCAATCCTGTCTGGTCATCTCTCATCATTAAATTCCGAACAAGTCTTTGCTTTTTTTATCCAAATCAGAAAGAGTGCGAATTTTCCGGTGTGTCAAAAGGGGATTTCCTGTTTCAGCAACCTCTTTCTTCCTTGATTCGTTAAAAAGAACTTTTTTCCTATTTTTTCGAATCCATTTTTGTGCCTCATCAGCAGTCATATTACCAAGTTGCCCTAAAGAAATTCCCAAAGATTTTTCAAGATTTCTTTTTGTAGTATCTGATAAAACAAACATAATCTCACCTATCAAAATACATTTCATATATTTTTAGGCCGTTCTCAGGACGCATTTGCTTGTCACAGCCTCACGAATCCTGTTCAGAACCTGCCATTCCTCCAGCTTCGGCCCGAAGATCTGTTTTGCTTCCGCCACCGGCAGCTCAACGACTTGCTGCAATGAGTACGCCGGGATGTCCTTTCGCGTAATGGCATTCGATATCAGGCGCTCCATGGCCCGGATCTGCTGCTGCTCCCTGTCCGAATGGTTTGGTTGCCGGTTCAGAGAAAAGAGATAAGCGTAGATGTCATTGATCTGTATGCGGATGGTCTCATTCGGCGAGCTTACGTAATTCATTGGTATTCCTGCTTTCTATAAAATGAAACTCATGCGTCGCAACCTCTCCTCAGCGCTGATGATAGGTTCTTTCTGCTTCTTACCCTGCTTGATGTCAACTCAGGTCAAGGGAATCAGTTTTCACAAGCGCATACCGGACTTCAATGCAATCCAAGCAACCTTCGCCACTCATATCCACCTGTGCATCGCAATGTACGCATTGTTCTGTACCAGTCTCTTCTGCTCCATCTACCCTCTTGATGATGCATCCGCATTCAGGACAGCACAGGACATCATACTGTGTCAGAATTCCGGCATCGGCGAGGCTCGACAGGATTGCAGCGCTTTCCAAGTAATCGTAATTCAAACGAGTGGCAACGCGCGATATGGAGATCGTCTGTTTGGCTGTGTCGGTTAGTCCATCAATGTATTGCAGGACTGCCTCTTCCCTCTTGGAGAATGTGTCATGATTCGTTTGCATGTAAGCAGCTCCCTTCTCGTGATTTTATCCTATCACAGCCAATGATTGGGCCGGTAAAATAGCGGCACATATTGTGCTTTTTCATGTTGCATTTCCTGTATTTTGTGGTTTTTGGCTTTATTTGCAGTCATTTGCAGGTCACCATGGGGCCAGTGAAACAATACCTTATATTGTGTTTGTTTCTCCAGCTTTCCCATATTTGGTGTCCTGCGCGTAAAAATTTACTTGCGCTTATTTGCAGGTCCCCGGTGGGACACTCCACTCATCATTCAGACTCTTCCTGCGGTTTGTAATAGTCTGCGTATCCTGCCGCCCGAATACAATGAGCGCATGGCACGCATTCACGATCCAGATAGTCGCAACCGGCGCAGTTTAGCGTCTCCCTGTCGATTGTGACCGGAGGATAAGCATACAATCCACGCTCTACCGCATTTTCCAATGAAGCGTAAGAGTTGGCGCCGACAATGCAATCTCCCCAATTTTTATGGTTTATGGAAACAATGAACCACTGTTTCATTTGCTTATACCAAACCGGTTGCCCGTCCATCCCCTGAGCCTGCTCCAGCGAAAGCGGCTGCATTCCTTCTATATTCATCATAGGTCATTCACTCCTTATTCTATTTCCGATCCTCTTAATTGTCCGTCCCACAAGGACAAAAAAAGGCCCGGAGGGTAACTTTACGTTACTCTCCGAGCCTCGTTTTGCTCATTTTATGTGGGTGAATTGGTGCGTTTTTCAGTTAGGAATTACAAAAAATAAATTACTTCGCCATGGAAGCAACTTCTGCCGCAAAATCGTCCTGCTTCTTCTCAATGCCCTCGCCCTTCTCAAAGCGTACGCACTTGACAAGCTTGATTTCGCCGCCCAGTTCCTTGGCAACTGCTGCAATGTGCTGCTCAACAGAAACCTTGTTCTCCTTAACAAAAGCCTGTTGCAGGAGGCAGTTTTCCTCGTAGTACTTGCCAATACGGCCTTCTACCATCTTGTGGATGATCTGCTCCGGCTTCGGCTTAGCAGCAGTCTTGTTCTCCTCGAGAGCCTGAATCAGCAGGATTTCCTTCTCCTTAGCCAGAGTTGCCTCGTCTACCTCGGACTTATCCATAAAGGACGGATTCATCGCTGCTGCCTGCATGCCAATATCCTTGCCCAGTTCCTTTACAGTTGCATTGCCCTTCAGGTTATCGGAAACCTGCAAGCCAACCAGAACACCAATGACACCGCCCATGTGCGTATATGCAACGTTAACAGTGGAGTCATCAAAACGAACAAAGCGACGGATCTGGATGTTCTCACCAATGGTGAGAACCTTCTCCTGCAGCACTTCCTGCACAGTCAAATCGCCCATCTTGCAGGTCTTGAGCGCTTCCACGTCAGCCGGATTTTCCTTCATAACAACGCCAGCCAGATCAGCTACGAACTGCTGGAAATCAGCATTCTTGGCAACAAAGTCGGTCTCCGAGTTAACTTCGATGATTGCACCTACGCCACAATCATCGCAGACAGTCGCGCAGACAACGCCTTCCGCCGCAATGCGATCAGCCTTCTTAGCAGCCTTGGCCAAGCCCTTTTCGCGCAGCAGTTCGATCGCCTTGTCAAAATCGCCGTCCGCCTCGGTCAGCGCCTTCTTGCAGTCCATCATGCCTACGTTGGTCATTTCACGGAGCTTCTTTACGTCAGCAGCAGTAAAAGCCATTTTATATTCCTCCAAATCAAGTTTTTTCATCAAAGCCACAGGGGCGCGACGGCCCGGCGCCGCTACACGGCCAAAACCGGACGGCGCGCCGGGGGCGTCGCGCCCTGCGGAAATATTACAATATCAGAATTACGCCTCAGCCTTGGCTTCAGCCTCGTCAGCCTTGGCCTCAACTTCGAGCTGCTCGCCCTGCTTGCCTTCCAGCACAGCGTTTGCCATGGTCTGGGAGATCAGCTTGATGGCGCGGATTGCGTCGTCGTTGCCCGGGATGACGTAGTCAATCTCGTCCGGATCGCAGTTGGTATCAACGATTGCAACGATCGGGATACCCAGCTTGCGAGCCTCTGCAATCGCGTTCTTCTCCTTACGGGAGTCAACCACGAACAGAGCGCCCGGGAGCTTCTTCATTTCCTTAACGCCGCCGAGGTACTTCTCGAGCTTGGCGATTTCGAGCTGGAGCTTGATAACTTCCTTCTTGGGAAGCAGATCAAAGGTGCCGTCCGCCTGCATCTTCTGCAGCTGGTTCAGACGGGCAATACGGGTGCGCATAGTCTTAAAGTTGGTCAGCATACCGCCCAGCCAACGTGCGTTGACATAGAACTGGCCGCAGCGCTCAGCCTCTTCCTTGATTGCGTCCTGCGCCTGCTTCTTGGTGCCGACAAACAGGATGGATTCACCAGCAGCTGCCATATCGCGCACGAAGAAGTAAGCTTCCTCGAGCTTCTTTACGGTCTTCTGCAGGTCAATGATATAGATACCATTGCGCTCGGTGAAGATGTAGGTTGCCATCTTCGGGTTCCAGCGGCGGGTCTGATGGCCGAAGTGCACACCGGCCTCCAGAAGCTGCTTCATAGAGATTACTGCCATTTTATTTTCCTCCTTGGTTGTTTCCTCCACCCCTGATCATCTGACAGCAGCAACCGATCAGAAATGATCCGTCACCGGCTGCTTTCATCACGAGGTGTGCGAATTCGTGCTTAAATAGTATACGCTTCAATACACACTTTGTCAATCAATTTTTCTGTTCTTTCAGAAATTTCACGTTTTTTCTATGTTTTTATCCGTCTCATGTCCTTTATCTTTTGCAAGCAAAACCATTGCCGCAACGATTAGTGCAATACCGCTCATATCCATACCACCAAGCGGCACACCCAGCCACACCACGCTCAGCACCGCCGATGCCACCGGTTCAATCGCCGCAAGAATACTTCCCTTGGCCGCACCAATCCGACGTACCCCCTCCAGATAACAGCAAAATGCGCAAATCGTGCCGAAAACAGTAATATACATTAATCCCGATACGGTCACAATATCCCACTGGCCTACTATATGCCACGGTTTGAATACCGCACACAATACGATTCCACCAATCAGCATGCCAATGCCAGTAATGGGCATTGTACCATATTGTACAATCATTTCACGAGGCTGCACACTGTATACCGCAAACGAGATAGCACCCATCATACACCAAAACAGGGCCTTATCAGACAGAACAAGCTGCGATGGGTCGCCATGTGTCGCCAGCAGGAACGCGCCTGCCATGGCGCATATTACCGCAAGTATCTCGCTTCGATGCGGTAAACGCCTGTCCCACAGCGCAAGCCACAACATGACAAGAACAAGGCCGGTATATTGGAGCGTGGTCGCGGTTGCAGCGTTGGAAAGCTCGATTGAGCGAAAAAAGGAGTATTGGCACATGGCCATACCAAACAAAGCAAACACGATTATTCCTGCAACGCCTTTTGCAGAACGGAAAATTGACAGCACATTCCCACGCCAACGCAGCAGCGAATAAACGGTAAGTATCAGACCGGCCAGTGTCAATCGGACTGATACCAGCCAGTCTGAACTTAAACCGCGGTTCTGAAACAAAAACTGTCCGCAAGCCCCTGAAAAAGCCCAACAGATCCCACCAAACATTGTTAGGGCATACCCTATTTTTTCCCGTCTGTCCATATCCTTTTCCTCTTTCCTTTCGCTTCGATTGTCCGATGACGGACTAATTGAAGTATACCATATTCTTTTCCATTCCGCTATCTTTTTTGCAATTATCGATGAAACTTCACCAAAATATAATCCTCCCCCAGTGTTTCAATACACTGCCATGGGATTTCCTGATCCTGCCGCGAAAACATTCCGAGCAATCCCCCCTGTCCGGGTACAACAATTGCCGTAATCTGTCCGCAAACAGGATCGAATACCAAATCGCATACTTCACCCAGCCGCGCCCCGTCGCACAGGTTGATTACCTCACGGCAATGCAGGTCGGAAAAACGTATCAGGCCCATGTTGTCACTCCCCCAGCGCTCTTGCGAGGAAGCTTTCTGTGCTTTCGCCCGCTCCACGGTTATACCTCCCCATTTCATACAGGCAGGCAGGGTCTCTTGTCACCAGGTTGATCCGCTCTTCGCAGCCCAGTGTGCACAAGAATCCCATACCCTCTAAAATATGTTCACTCTCTTCTGAACAGGCGCCAAACGGATAAGTATAGCAGGTCGGCGTTGGCAGGCCGGCTTCGCTCAGCAGCTTTTGTGTCTGCTCCGTATCTTCACGCAGCAGCGCTTCATAACTGCTCTCATCCTCCCCTCGCCGCCGCAGACAGCCACGGCGTTCGCCGTATTCATGCAGATTCCATGAATGGTTCTGCACTTCAAACACATCCTGCATTTCTGTCAGTCGTTCCAGCCGCAGATGCGACCAATACGCATTTTCCACTCCATTTTCTGTATACTGCGCCGTTTGGCTGCCAATCACTGAGATAACCGCACGCATACCGCGCTGCTGCAGCAATGGGTATGCGTATACATAATTATTATAGTAGCCGTCGTCAAAGGTAATCATGACCGGTTTTTCCGGCAACGCAACGTCATCATAAACATAGGCCAGCAGATCAGCCACCGTTACAGTTTGATATCCGCGCGCCTGCAACGCATCCAAATCTGCGGATAAAATATCCGGCGAAACGACATACTGTCCTTGTCGTGCGCTGTCTTTGAGAATGCTGTGATACATCAGCACCGGCAAGTGCACACCTTGCTGCTCCGCGAGCGCCATCTCTGCTTTGCCGCGACCTAACAAGGCCAAGGCACAGCAAAGCGCAAGCACCGTACACACCGCCTGTAACGCCGTATGCCGGAATCCTAACTTCAAAAAAATCCCCTCCCCGAACTGCTTTTCAGATCAGCTTATGTCCGGGCAGGGGCAAATATTCGATTCGTGCAGCAGAAGTGATGGTCAGCGCTTATACTTTTCTACGCCTTCGGTATACAGATTGCCGCCAACACAGTCTTGCGAAACGATGGCGGTGAAATTTTCAACCGTCAGTCGCTTGACCGATTCACAGCCGAGATCATCATACGCAATGACTTCAACCTTTTTGATAGAAGCCGCCTTTGCTGCGCCTGCGCCGCCGATTGCAACCATATATACCGCCCCATTGCGCTGCATTGCGTCCTGTACGGTCTGACTGCGTACGCCCTTTCCGATCATGCATGTGAGACCTGCATCAAGCAGACGCGGCGCAAACGGGTCCATGCGGCCGGAGGTCGTCGGTCCGACCGAACCAATCACCTGTCCAGGCTTTGCCGGCGTAGGCCCCGCGTAATAAATCGCAGCACCGTCCAAATCAAAGGGAAGTGCTTCACCTGCGTCCATCGCGGCCACGATTCGTTTGTGTGCTGCATCGCGCGCCGTATATACCACACCGGTCAGTGTAACGGTATCACCTGCGCGTAGCTTAGGCGCCCATTCCTTTAATTGTTCGGTTTTCAAATCATAATGTGCCATGATTATTCCTCCGTTTTCGGACGCAGATTGTTCAGCACATCCCGCAATCCGCTTTTGTTTTTCTCGGTCTCACCCTTGCTCAGCGCAGCGCTGATCCGATCTATCTCACCCAAGACCTCACCCGCTTTACGCGCCATCTCAGCTGACTCCTGCTGACTGCGCGCAAGCACTGTGCGGTAGTTTTCTTTGGTCGTGTCCAACTGCCGCTTCACCTGATCAATCATGTCAAGCGACTGGCGACGCAGCTTCTGCAGCTCTGCTTTGGCGTCCTCCTCGATTTGTTTGGCGCGGCGGTAGGCCGAAAGCTCCATCTCCGCAATTTTATCCTTGGATGCATCATACTCCCCGCACTTGGCCGAAAGCTCTGCGTTTTCCGCTGAAAGGCGATCATTTTCCGCAGCAAGCTCCTCTGCGCGAGCGTTCTGCGCCTCGATTTCCCCCGTTTGCATAGAAAATCCGCGCTCAATCTGGTCGAGCTGCGCGCGGATTTTATCAGTATCCAGCGTCATTTCGCCCAGTCGCTCCAGCAATTCGGCGTTTTTAGCGGTCAAAGTTTTGTTCTGCTCACTCAGTTCCGTCATGGCTGCCTGTGCCTCGGTTAGCTGACGGCGCAGTTCCTTGGTTTCGGAAAAATATTTACTATCCGTTTCCTCTATGTAATGCAGTACATCCTCCCGCCGAAAGCCGCCGAATATTGCCCCGCGGAAGCCCTTATTCTGCTCATCCATGCCTGTATTTCCTCCACATCTCTGTTCTCTATGATCAGTATTAGTATAGCAAAAAGCATTTCCAATAGCAACATAAACTGCATCAGCAGCCAAAAGGCGTTCATACCTTTCGACCTTTTTACTATTTTTTCTTGCAAAAAAAGCACGGTAGTGTTATGATAAATTCATCTTGCTAAATTGAGGAAGAATGCTATGTTAGAACTGAAAGATTTTGAGGCGGCAGCGGATCGTTTAAAGAATGTGATCCACAACATTCCGCTTTCCACTTCCTGCACGTTTTCCGGCATGACCGGTGCAGAAGTCTACCTGAAATATGAAAATCAGCAGAAAACCGGTTCCTTTAAAGTGCGCGGTGCATACAACAAGATTATGAAGCGTTATGCCGAGGGTGATCTGCATGCGGTGGTCGCCTCCTCCGCAGGTAATCATGCGCAGGGCGTTGCATTTGCGGCCAGCTCGGTGGGCGTCAAGTCGACGATTGTCATGCCGCGCTCCACGCCGATTGCCAAAGTATCTGCTACACAGGGCTATGGTGCTGAGGTCGTGCTGGCAGGAAACATCTACGATGAGGCCTATGCTAAAGCCTGTGAAATCTGTGAGGAAACCGGCGCAGAATTCATTCATCCTTTTGATGATGAGGATGTTATGGCCGGTCAAGGCACGATTGCGCTCGAAATCCTGCGCGATCTGCCGTTTGTCGACATGATTTTTGTTCCAGCCGGCGGCGGCGGACTGATTTCGGGCGTGGCTGCTTGCGCTAAACAGATCAATCCTCGTATTCAAGTGATTGGCGTGCAGGCTGAGGGAGCTCCGGCAATTGCCAACTCCTTCCGCGCCGGCACATTGACTCCCTCGGATAATGTGCGTACGATTGCCGATGGCATTGCGGTTAAGACGCCGGGCGAAAACACATTCCAATATATTCAGAAATATGTAGACCGCGTTGTTACCGTTTCGGATGATGAGATTGCTTCTGCCGTGTTGCTGCTGCTCGAACGCTGCAAGCAGGTTGTGGAGACTTCAGGCGCAGCCTCTCTTGCGGCTGTTCTGAATAACAAGGTTGATGTTAAGGGGAAAAAGGTTGTCTGCGTGTTGTCCGGCGGCAACATCGATGTGTCCTTTATCCATAAGATTGTAGAAAAGGGCCTTGTCACTCGTTGTCGTCACCTCAAGTTCTCGACCATCATGCCGGATGCTCCCGGTGCGCTTGAACGTTTTGCGCATTTGGTCGCGGAACAGAACGCCAATATCATTCGTTTTCAGCATGATCGTGTGCAGGCAGATCTGGATATCGGCGAGGCAATTATTCAAGTGGTATGTGAGGTTGGCGGTGTTGAGCATGCAAAGCGTCTGCTTGACGAAATGAGCCGTCAGGGGTATCAAGTATTCACCTCGCAAATTTGAACCATAATACAACCATTTGGTCAAAGAAATGACAAACTATGCGATAGATTTTCATCTTGCTGGTACGAAAGCAAGGAGCACCAGCATAATGAATGAACTGCTCCCCGTCAAGAGGACAGTGAGAAAATATAGAGTTTTCCGGCTGGCAGCCAATGTGCTGCCAGCCGCTTTTTATGCTGCCCGAGAGGAGTGTGACGGATTTGCTCCACCAGATTGGCATATCGTTTGGGACAGGTGCAAAGAGAATGAGCGGGCATTATTCTACGGGAACCTCTGTACCGCATATGATAACCGCTTCTATGTCGTTTATTGGAATTGGTTCTGGAAACATTGCTTCAAATCGGATATCTGCTGAAGTATCATTCTGTGCAAAACTGTATCCCTTACCTGAATTCTGCATATCAATAATGGTGCCGTTCTTTTTTCGAATAGATACCTTGAAATACTGGAGCGCATTCTCCTCCTCCCATACAGGATTAAAATAGATGCCTTGAATATGGAGTCCAATCGTGGACAGAAGAATCTTATTTACCTGATAGCTTTTTCCCGCTTTGTCTGTCACTTTTAGTTTCTTCACCGGAACGGATATAGTCGAATCTTTATATCTCAGGGTATAGTTCAATTTCCATGGCCCTTCTGCAATAACAGTGGAATCCTCCGACCCTTCATGACGAATGGAGAGATTGGAAAATGATGCAGTTACATAACGTCCAAATAATGGTGTCGAACAACTCCACGATTCGATAAAAGATATCTGGTCAGGATGCTCCTCATCAACAACCCAAGTTAACGATCCGCTACCGCTACCTGCAATCATGTTTGTTTCCCAATCATTAAAATAAAGTTCATCTGTGATGGGCTGTCCATCCTCTCTTTTCAGCGTATACACCACTGCCACGTTATACCGATCCCCAATCACAGCATCGGCTGTCAGTGTATAACCGTCGACAGAATCCGTTACCCCTATTGGTATGCCAATCTCATCGACAATTTCGGTTTGCGCAAAGCCAAAAAGCGGAGCCAGAAGATTGCTTACGCTCCCCCCTGCCGCTTCTGCTGTAAGTAGTGTTCCCACGATAATAACGATGCAGGCGGCCATTGTCGCAAACCGTGTCCAGCGGGGAGGCCTTTTTGAATCTGCCTTAGCATAAACAACTTCACTACGTTCCAGAATATCATCATCTACTTCATGGAAACTGCTATATAAGTCTTTGCTATTCATTGATAAGCCCCTCCTCTATAAGATAAATTTTTAATTTTTTTCGTATTCGACTCAGTATTACCATAATATTGTTTTCAGTCAATCCATATCGCGTTGAAATTTCTTTTACTGAATCTGTAAAGAAATAGCGACGTACAAACACATTACTATCTCGCTCTGACAGCGTTCGGACAAACAATCGGATATACTGTCCAAGCTCCTTGGTCTCGCATTCATTTTCTACATTCGATTCACTGGACAGGCATTCAGCCAACTCATCTAAGACGAGAACAAGCTCGCCGCTGCCACGCTTCTTCGCAGAGCGTGCATTGAATCGGTTGAACGCAAGATTGCGGGTTATTTTTGCAAGAAAGATCCGAAGTCTTTTCGGCTTCTGCGGGGGAATTGCGTTCCATGCATTGAGCCAAGTATCATTGACGCACTCCTCAGAATCCTCCTGATTGCACAGGATATTGTTGGCTATTTTAAAACAGTAAGCCCCATACTTGCTGTTGCTCTCTTTTATTGCATCTTCGTTTTTCTGCCAGTATAATTCTAAAATCTGGTTATCCTCCACAGCGCTGTCCCCTTTCACTGCTCTAAATACCCCTTTATTTGATAAGACAGAAAATGACGGCAAACCTTACACATTTTCAAATGATTATTTCATGTTCTTGTATTTAATGCTTAGATTTCACGGATAATAACGGTCAAAATATTGGATGCCATCCGACATTTTGACCGTACCTCTCACATAGCCGCCACTTTTCCGCTATATAAAAAGGAACGACAGTATTTTAGACTGTCGCTCTTATACTTGATTATGATTGCCTGATGCGTTTAACGAGCTGTACAACATCACTATGCCTTTAAACTGAAAAAATGGTTCACTTGTGCTGATCTTTGTTGATATTTCATGGGATTTCCCTCATTATGTCTATAAGACACAGTGTGGGAGCTGTTCATCCAGATATGTTTCCAAAAGATCGAGTTCGCTGCCGGTATTTAAATTTTTCTGGCGACTTCCATAGATTTCCCATGTGTAATCACCTGCCAGAGAAATCGCTTTTACATGCAAATAATTCTGAATGGGAAAAAGCGGAGTGACAGCGAGTCCTAATTTTTCTGTACAAAGTCTGTAAAGTGTACCTCCGTCCATGGTTTTTGCGATCACTTTCGGTGCAAAACCATGTATACGGCATGCGGCAGTGAAGTCATGATAGATCTGGAAAGATTCATTCATGAGGATCAGGTTTTCATTGCGTAACATATCCAGAGAAATAATTTTCTCGTTATATAAAGGATGGCCCTCATAGACGAGCAGAACAACAGGACACACACAGCGAAGCTTTTGTGTCAGGTTGCCGGTATGGGCATTTCCAACGACGAATCCGTAATCTATTTCAGAAGAAAGAATCTTCTGAATCAGAATCTGGTTAGAATATTCGCACCAGTGAATCTGGATTTCCCGGTGATTCTCAATGAACCGATAAAGAATATTTAATGGAAACAGTTGGAGTGTGCCAGTGGCGAAACCGATTCTCAGCGACCGGTCTTCTTCTATCCTCTCCATGCGGGATTGCAGAAGCTGCAAATCCTTACAGATTTTTACACACTGTTCATAAAAAAGATTTCCGCTTTTAGTAGCAAATACGCCGTTTTTTGTCCTGTTAAAAAAGGTTGTGCCGAATTCTGCTTCCAGATTCTGAATAATTTTCCCCAGCCCCTGGGGTGAGATAAACAGTTTCTTTGCCGCAGCATGGATGCTTTTTTCTTCATAAACGCTTCGGAAATATTCCAGATGCTTTGTATCCATTCCCCATTCTCCTGAAAAAAATAAAGTAGTGTACGTCCCGTACACTACTTTATTTTAGCAGATTCAGATATGGTTTGCCACTTCAAATGCGTCCCAAATTGCATACATGATGTTGGAAACTTTTTTCGCATCTCCAAGAAGATAGATTTCCGGCACTTCGAATTCTAGTTCCTGATACAGAGAATTTTCTTCCTTATAGCCCACTGACAAGATTACACTGTCGCAGGAAATCTGCTTTTCACCATCTTTTCCGACAGCAGTCAGGACACCGTTCTGATAACCTGTGACCTTTGCTCCGGTGATAATGTCGATTCCGTTAAATGGAAGTAAAGCCTCCAACATATCTTTGTTGGCATGGCAGAGTGGACCGTTTACTGCCATGATCTTGTCAAGCGTTTCTACGATTGTAACTTTTTTGCCGTGCATTGCGAGCCAGAGTGCTGTCTCGCAGCCAACCAAACCACCGCCGACAACAACGGTGGAATCTCCACAGTCCTTCTCTTTCAAGAGGACCTGAGAAGCAGTATACACATGTTCGTCATCGCCCAGAGAGAATACTTTCGGCGAAGATCCGGTAGCAATGATAAGCGTATCATAATCTGCATTTAAGACTTCTTCTTTTGTCAATGCAGTATTAAGATGGATGGGTACATTCAGGCGCTTTAGTTCTCTGGTATACCAGTCGGCCAATGCGATGTCATCTTCCTTGAATTCAGGTGCTCCTCCAGGAATCAGATTGCCACCCAGACGGTTTGCCTTTTCAAAGATTTCGGGTTTGTGGCCTCTTATGGCCAGTACCCTTGCAGCTTCGCATCCAGCGACGCCTCCGCCGATAATCAGCACTTTTTTGGACCGAATGATGGGTTCATAGGCTGTGACTCTTTCTCTTGCCGCTTGAGGGTTGACGGCGCAATTGATCATGGAATACTCTGCAACACGGCCCATGCAGCCCTCCTGACATGAGATACAGGGACGAATCTCACCAAGATGCCCGGATCTTAGTTTGTTGCAGTAGTCAGGATCGGCCAGGAGCGGACGTCCCAAATCAATCACATCACAGACCCCATTTTGGATTGCTTCCAACGCCATGTCCGGATTATCCATACGTCCGGCACAGAAGACAGGAATATTTACGACTTCTTTGACCATTTTACAGTATTTCCGATACAGCCCCTTTTCCTGATACATCGGCGGATGATTCCACCACCATGCATCGTAGGTTCCAACATCTGTATCCAGTGCATCGTAACCATAGGATTCCAAAAGTTTTGCGGCTTCCAGCCCTTCTTCGGTATCCCTGCCTTTTTCCTCGAATTCCTCGCCCGGAAGAGCACCTACTCTCCAATCCTTGATCATGCTCTTTACGCTGAAACGAAGAGTAACCGGGAAATCCTGTCCGCAGCGTTTCTTGATTTCTTCTACGACTTCTTTTGCAAAACGAAGGCGGTTTTCAAGAGATCCACCGTATTCATCTGTCCTCTGATTAAACAGAGAGATTGCAAACTGATCCATCAGATATCCTTCATGTACGGCGTGAATCTGCACACCGTCGAATCCGGCGCGTTTTGCGTGAAATGCAGCTTCTCCGAATTGTTTCACGATGGCATGGATCTCATCGACGCTGATTTCACGGCAGATTTTGTCCAGCCAGCGGTGCGGGATAGGAGAAGGCGCGATGGGAGGAATGTCACCCACATTGGTTGGAATCGTCACACGTCCGAAACCACCGCTTAGCTGCAGGAAGATCTTGCTTCCGTATGCATGAACTCGTTCCGTCATCTCGCGGCTTGTCCGAACGAAATGAACTGGCTTATAAAGCGGGTTCGGAACATTGGAAGGATCCTGTTTCTCCACAATCTGGTCAAAAAACGTAACTCCGGTGATAATCAGACCGGTGCCTCCTTTGGCACGCTCCACATAGTAGTCGATTCCCCGCTGATTCCAGCCGCCGTTTGCATCTGCAAGACCCAGAGGACCCATTGGTGCCATTGCGAAGCGGTTCTTCAATGTAATGCTTCCTACTTTGACAGGAGAAAATAGTTCTTTGTACTTCATGATAACTCCTTTCCTAAAATAGAGATTTAAACTGCGGAACACCTCTGCAGCACTTTATTTAATCATATATCAAAAAGATAAAGGAATGGTATCAGAAGATTCTTTCCACATGGAAACAAAATGATGTCAGTCGTTTTCATATTTTTCGGGTGTGAGTTAGACCTGGTTTGAAAAATAAAGGTTAACAATAGCAATGATGTGCAAAACCAAGAGTATGATACATTTTTGGAAAGTCGCTCCGCACACCGCCAGTCGTATATAACCTTCGTGGAAATGTCACACCGCGCTTACTCGGATTTCGTCGGCTAATTTCAGTACATCGGCCTTGTATGCTGTATTGTGTTTCGGCCCCATCTTTGACATCTTCTCTGCTTTTCATTATATCATCATCTTAGGTGTACGGTTTTATTGTATCACTTCAATTGTAGGCATAGGGTACGGATACTCCTAGTTCCTCGGCCACTTCATTACGCGCAAAAAAACTGTCCTGCCATAACACATGAGAGGCAACGAAATTTGTTGTCTCTCCTGCTTTGTTTTGCAAGAAAAATCGTTAAGAACTTGACTATTGCATATACCCCGATATGCTCCATCTCTTTCCATAAGTACTTGTCCTTATATTTATCGAGAATAACGGGATGCTCAACATTTTATTTGTACACAGAATCAATAATTTGTTTCATCTCATCAACAGATACATCGCCCCAGAAACTGACTTCACGGCTTCCAATCATGGCTACTGCATTTACACGGGATAAGTTATGCATGATATACCAGTCCACATTGTTTACGGTATATATTTCGACTGGTCGATCATCCTTTTCAATAATGGAACCGTCTTGCCCCTCCACCAAAGTGCGAGAGGAAACAGCAAATTCTTGTGTACCGTCTTTATGCAGATAGTTTGCCATAAAATCTGTCTGGTCATAGAAATAATCCCGCGTGACTTGAACGTAATCCAGCGCGAACCCCTCCGGCACCCAAGTTGGGAACATCTTTTCGTTAATACCGTAGGCTTTAACCGTATCGACGATGTTCATATTCAGAACATAGAAAGTTTCTATCGAACCGGATTCATCCCACTCTGATTCGGATTTTTCAATCCCCATTGCAGAGGTGTCCGATTCCTGATAACTGTAAAATGCACTGTTGTCTCCAGTAACGGAAACCGTGTCTTTATAGTCGTCCGGTTCAGCGTCACCATCACCGCGATCTTCGTATATGATACCGCCGATATTGTCGTTTTTGAAATCAGAGCGGAAGCTGAATGTTTCATCGCCCCATTTGGCGGCTAGCCCAAAAACGTTGCCGCTAAACGCGCCCACACACATAGCGCTAACCAGTATGGCTGCTACTGCTGCTACAGCCAATCGTTTCAGCAGCTTGCGTCCAGTGCTTTTTCGCGGAATAACGGTCTCTTCCGCACTCAGAGTGTCAATCAAAACCGCATGTTTCGATTTGAATAATGCCAAAGATTGTTCCACATTGATGGGGGTTGCAGGCGTGTTCTCCTCAGCGGTTGCCTCTAAATAGTCATCCAAAACCGCTTCATCAAAGCTGTATTCATCCATCTGTTCCAATTTTGCCTTCAAATCGTCAATATTTGCTTTGTCAGGCTGCTTGGGGGGATGACGCTTATTCTCCATTCAGAAGCACCTCCTCTACATGGATAACACATGAAAAGGGCGAATTGTGACAAGTTTTTTCAAATACCATGTTTCTTTCGCTCCTGTTCCATGAGCTACGCATAGTGCTTTTTTGCCCGGTGCAGTCGGGTACGGCCCAGCTCCTGACTGATTCCCAGCTGCTGCGCGATTTCGGCATAACTCATTTGCTCCTGATACCGCAGCAACAGGATATTCTTTTCCGCGTCTTTTAAACCGTTGGGCAAGCCGTCCTGAAAGGACAGCAAATCGATCTCTTCGCCCATTTCCGAAATATTGTCCAGAAGAATCTCCCCATGCCGCTGCTCCCTGCGCAGCTCATTGAGCGCCTGATTGGTCAGCACTTTATAGAGCCATCCCAATGGGTTGGGATGAGTTCGGATCTTTCCAATCTGCGTCAGCAGGATTACAAAGGTTTCCTCCACCAATTCCTCCGCAACACCATCTTTCTGGACGATTCCTTTCGCCACGCGAAACAATTTCAGATAATACGTTCTATATAGTTCCTCAAAAAAGGCGGTGCTCTCTTTTTCCAAGGCCACTCCCCCTCTGTACCTTCTGCGCTTCGGATGCGCGGCGCATATCGCTGCCGGCAAAGTAAAATATGCTCTATTAAAATAACACATAGCGACAGGCTTTCGTGACAAAAACTTTCAAAAAAAAATAAATTAATTTTCTCAGGCATTTTTGTCACGCACAGGCAGTTCCAATTGTTATATTTGATAGAGACCGTTCATATTGGCCCGCGTATACATGACCAACAGGATTGGAGGGAGTTTTATGAAAAAGAAAAGTTTGCGAGTACCTGTTCTATGCCTTATCTGCGGATTACTTCTATCTTCCGTTGCTTTTGCCGTCAGCAACCGCACGATTACCGTATCTTATGGTGATATCACGATCTACCTGAATGGTGAGAAAAAGGTCGCAACAGACGTGAGCGGCAAGGTTGTAGAGCCGCTGATTTACGAGGGGACGACCTATGTGCCGGTGCGCGCCATCAGCGAGTGGTTTGGCAAAACCGTTACCTGGCAAGGCAGCACAAACTCTGTGCTTATCAACGATTCTGCATTTTCCGATACAGAGGTTTCTACCGCCGAGGGTGTTATCAAAAATTTCTTTGACCTTTTCGGAGCTGGGCAATATCAGGAAATGAAAGCGCTGTGTACCGGCGATGCCGCGGGTTTTGACTATTCTTCCGGCGTTTTCGGAATGAAGGAGGCAAAGCTATTGTCCTGCACCTATAACGGAAATTACTCTGCAAGAGCTGATAAACTGGTGTTTGAGTGCGCCTTTGAAATGAAGCCGGCCGAGAACTCGGTTTATGATCCGGCGCAGACAAAGACCTCGTGCCTAATCTATGTAGAAAAGGCCGGCGACCGATTCCGGATCAGCGAGTTTGCCAGCGGTTTCTGAAAATTCCTGTCACACTTTGAAACTGTCAGGTGTTAACAGTTATAGAGGGGCAGATAAAATTCACGCTCATCCTTGTCGAGTGTTGTTAAAGGTTTGCCTGAATGCCGCCCCTCCCTATCACAGCAACATAAAGTTTTCTAATAGCTTTATGCAATATCACACTGAATGAGGTGAAGCCGGTGTAGTGAAATATGCGTAGGAACAAAAATATACGGCGTATCAATTTGGCGGTAAAAGACATGACAAAGATGAAGAAAATGCTCAGCGCTGGCTTGGCCGGCTGCATGGCGGCTTTGGCAATGATGATGGGTGTTGGGGCTGCGAATATTGACAACGTTCATTTTTCGGGCACAGAAGTTGCTATAGCTAGTGCGGCTGCTGATTCGTTCAATCCGTATCGTGCAGTGACCAATAGCACAAAGGTTAACTTAAATGAAAAGGAAACCTACCAGTACATCCCGTGGTCTGTATATTCCGGTTTTGGGTATTGGAAGATTCACGTCATTAACGATTCCAAGAGTACGATTAAAGTCAAGATCCATAAAGGCTCTCCGACTGGTACTCACGTAGGGGATACCATGATTATCCCTGCTGGTCAAGAGATTCCGTTTTACTGTGACGAGGACAGTCCCCTGTCGACTGGTGCATACTATCTGGATGTTTCTACAGATGGAAACAATAACCTGAAAGGAACTCTTTACTATAAGTTCGGAAACACTTACGAGGATATTCTGTAATAATAAGTGATTTCAGCTCATGATTATTTGATAAGAAGTGTAGTCAACTGGTCAAGCGTCTGAAAAACAGTGAAAAGACAAGTTTCTTTGACAAAATGGATTCGGATTTTATCAGTGATGCAATGAACAAAAATTACGAAGATATACCTCGCATCACGGAGTAAGTTTTCAGATAGCTTGCATTATCACAAGGCTAAGAAACGGCGGCAAACCCGCCGTTTCTCTATACAAAAAAACAAGGAGTAACAATGAATAGCATCTTGATTTACCTGCCGTCGCCACCGCCGCCAAAGTTGCTGCTACTGCGATGACTACAACCATCCACCTCATCGTGCCCTATGTACTGCATAAGCTGGGCGGCATTGCAACGGTCGGTGGACAGAACTATTGGGACTACGCCTCACCGCTTATCCAGCAAGGCTCGTTCAGTTTACTGAGCCATACAAACAAATGAAACAGTTTTCTGCAAGGCAGTTGCTCACAGGATAAGGCATAAGTGCTATCCACCAGCGCTTCAAAAAGCTCCTCCAAGGCTTTGCAGTCCAGCCGTTTTTATAGACGGAAAGATAAAAGAATCAGAGCCATCGTGATACATCTGCTTCTCAAATAGAAGGCTATACGCTCCATACAGCAGGACGAACTGGCAGATAAGAAAATCTTTATAATTGAATTAACACAGGAGAGGCGATATAACTCGTTGCCTCTCCTGCCCTATTTTGAAAGAAAAATCATGTGTCCTGCTTTATCCTTCATTTCTTTACGAGTAGAGATGAACGAAATTTTCAAAAGTCATGTTCAAATCGGCTGATTTCTGTTGCAGGAAATTTTGCTCTTACTCTAGGGCCTCGTGTTTGGTAGCAAAGCCGCGTTTCATTTTCTTTTCTTTGATACCCATCCAATTTTCATGATAAAAGGACGCATACCAAGTGCCTTTATTTTTATCTTTATATGCGGGCATCAAATTCCTCCTCGCTCGTTACTTTGTAGACCATAGATTCTTTCCTCCAAATAGCGTCTATTCATCTTGCCGGAAACGGTCAGAAATCCTTTTTCCTTGTTCAAGTCTCTCACCACCTTGTAGACATAGGTCTGCGAATCCTCAAGGCAATAGCTACTTCATCGGCATGAGTAAATAACTTATTTGTTAAGATAGTTCATCCTCCCTTTCATGCACATATGTGTTAATGTTTGCATTTTTATTATATATTCGCATTAAAGCGAATGCTAAGTATATTAGCATTTTTGCGAATTTAATTCTTGCTTTTTCATTTATTGTACGATACACTATCATAAAAGGCGGTGTATTTATGACTGTAGGGGATAAAATTAAGATAATCCGAACTTTTCGAGGCATGACACAAAAGCAGTTAGCTATGGCGGTCGGCCTCGGAAATAAAGGTGCAGATAATCGAATTGCGCAATATGAAATCAACTACCGAGCTCCTAAAAAAGAACTACTCGACCAAATGGCCAAGGCGCTTCATGTCAATCCGCAAAACTTCTACGACTATGCTCCTAGCTCTATGGAGGCGTTTTTCCATCATCTGTTATGGTTGGAAGAAGAATTTCCTGGTGTTCTTAATCTGTTTCAGATGCATCGGTATCCTGATTCCTATAATTTATACGACAATTTTGTGCTGTATCACGACAGCGATGATTGGCCTCCCCGTGAGCCTGTAGGAATCTACTTTGACTCTCTTCCAGTAAATGATTTTCTTAAAGAATGGCTAATCCGCAAACAGGAGCTGAAAGCTAAGGAGATTACCCCAGAGGAATACTTTGAATGGAAACTCAATTGGCCAGATACTTGTGACGATTGTGGGAAGCATGAACCTAGTATTCCATGGCGGAAGGATAAATAAAGACAAGCAAAAAAACCGCCCTACTGAATTTGTCATTCAGCAGGGCGGTTTTGCTTGTCCTTTGCAATGATGCCTAATTCAACTAGCAGATAGTTTTAGTAATATCTAAGTATCATTTAGCAAAGCGACAGGTCAAGAAGTCTGTATTTCTACGGTTTTTTGGTCTTTTGGATGTCATTCCCACTGCTCCTGTTAGAAGTTTTCTAAGCAGATTTGCTTATGGGATTTTGCTTAGAGTATCGGCATTATTTTCATTATTCAGATCATAGAGGCTATCTGACTTTTTGTTGCCAAAGTGTTGCCACGTTTATTTATAATTTGAATCCGTTAAAATCTAAGCCTGTTATCACCCGTTATAGGGTGGTATTAAAATCCTCCAAAAGCCTTGAAAACAAAGGATTTATCGCAGTCTGCGTACCCTATCCCTTTATACGATTTCACACACGATTATCCTTGCCCTGACAGCTCATAAGGACAAAAGCAAGGGCAAGAAAATCTGACAACAAGTTATAACAGCGTGTGGCAATCGGGGAACTGTGGCATATGTGTGAATATATTATACTGGAGGATTTTCAAATGGACAAGTACATCTATGATAACAATAACGGACTTTGGTATGAATTACAGGGAGTGGCTTGAGACGTTTGTGGAGCAGATGGAGCAAGCACAGGGCATTACAGAGCAGTTGAAGGCAGATGACCCCATTGCGTGAGTCGGGCGGATAAATAATATCCAGGCGTGTGCCATGGAAATCGTGAATGGCGAGATTATTTACGCATAAAAGGCAACTGCTATACAAAGATAAAAAGGAAAGCGCTTAATCCAACTCGAAGGCACCGGTGTAAAGCTGATAGTATTTACCTTTCTGTGCAATGAGCTGCTCATGATTACCCCGCTCGATGATCTCTCCGTGTTCCAATACCATAATGGCTTGACTGTTACGGACGGTGGACAGTCTGTGAGCAATGACAAATACCGTTCTTCCTTCCATCAGCTTATCCATACCCTGCTCAATCAATTTTTCGGTACGGGTATCAATAGAGGAGGTGGCTTCATCCAGAATCAGCACCGGACAGTTTGAAACCATAGCGCGGGCAATGGCAAGAAGCTGCCGCTGACCTTGCGAAAGATTGGCACCGTCGGCGCTGATCATCGTATCGTATCCTTCCGGCAAATGGGAAATGAAAAAATCCGCATTGGCAAGTTTCGCTGCCGTGATACATTCTCCATCTGTAGCATTCAGTCTGCCATACCGTATGTTCTCCATCACCGTACCCGTAAACAGGTGGGTATCCTGCAGCACAACGCCTAAAGAACGGCGCAGATCATCCTTCCGAATATCCCGAATATTCAGTCCGTCGTAGGTGATTTCGCCGGCTTGAATGTCATAAAAACGGTTGATCAGATTGGTAATAGTCGTTTTTCCCGCACCGGTTGAGCCTACAAATGCGATCTTCTGTCCCGGTTTCGCATAAAGGCTGATATGTTTCAGAATTACTTTTTTGTCTGTGTAACCGAAAGTGACATCGTTAAAACGAATATCGCCTTTCAAGGGAATATAGGTAAAATTACCGTCCGGCTCGGGTTTTTTCCACGCCCACACACCAGCCTCCTGTTCACCGCAGGTCAGGGTGATATTTCCACCTTTATCCTCCGGCTCGGTATCAGCCATTTCAAAGACACGCTCCGCTCCTGCCAGTGCCATAACGATGGCATTGAACTGCTGGGAAACCTGTTGTACCGGGGAATTGAGTTGCTTGGAATAAGCCAAAAAGGAAACCAGCATACCGGCGTAAACAGCGATACTGCCGCCTTTTGTAACGCAATAGGCAGACAGCAGTCCTGTTTTCCCACCGAACAGGATCATAAGTACGCCGACCGTTGCCACCAAAATGTATTGGAGATATCCGATATTGCCGTTGATCGGCCCCATGATGTTGGCATAGGTATTGGCGTTTCGACTGACTTCATTCAGAGAATCGTTTAAAACTTTGAATTGCTCTTTTGCTTTTTCCTCATGACAGAATGTCTTGATGACTTTCTGACCGACGGTCATTTCCTCCACATAACCGTTTAAACGCCCCAACGCTTTTTGCTGTGTTAGGAAACATCTTGCCGTTTTTCCTCCGATGCTGCGAACGAAAACGGTAATCACCGCAAGAACCACAATTGCAACCAGAGATAAGGTAACACTATAGTAGAGCATAAAGATGATTGCGATGATGAATGTAATGATTGCAGAGATGAGCTTCGGCATACCTTGCGTCATCAGATTTCTTATCGTATCAATATCGTTGGTATAAATGCTCATGAGGTCGCCATGGGTGTTCCGGTCAAAAAATCTGAGTGGCAGATGTTGCATCTTCTCAAATGTCTCATCTCGCATTTTCTTGATCGTACCCTGTGCAATATAAAGCATGATACGGTTATAGGCGAATAGAGACAACGTACCTACGGCATAGGTGATCCCCATAAAAAGAAGATTGGAATAAATGATGGACAGATCCGCCTGTGTGCCGTTTTTCATCAACTCCGCGGCAATAGGCGCAAGCCTTGACACGCTGACAATGTTTGCTGCTGAGGATAGAATCACAAATATCACAACGAAAAAAGTTGCCAGTTTGTAACGGGCAAAGGAATAGCTCAAAAGTCTTTTCAGCGTCCGCATTGGATTTTTGGCCGCCTTACCATTCGAAGAACTACGCATTTTTTGATACCTCCTCCTGAGAAGCATCGGCACTGCCTTGCATCTGAGACAGATAGAGATCCCGATAAATCTCACTGGAATGCAGCAATTCTTCATGTGTGCCGACGCTTACGATCCTTCCCTCATCCATAATGAGGATCTTATCTGCATCCTGAACGGAGGAGACCCGCTGAGCAATAATAATTTTCGTGGTCTGTGGTGCGTACTTTTTCAGTGCGTCTCGAATCAAAGCATCGGTTTTGGTATCCACGGCAGAAGTGGAATCATCGAAAATGATCACATCTGGCTTTTTCAGCAGTGCACGGGCAATGCAGAGACGTTGCTTTTGTCCACCCGAAACATTGACGCCTCCCTGCCCCAAATCATAGCCAAAACCTTCCGGGAAGGCATCGACAAATTCCTCGGCTTGCGCCTGCTTTGTGGCATGGCGCAATTCTTCATCCGTGGCGCCTTCATCGCCCCACCGCAGATTATCCGCAACTGAGCCGGAAAACAGCACATTGTTTTGCAAGACCATAGCAACCTTATTCCGCAGCGTATGGAGATCATACTTTCGAACATCTACACCGCCGACTTTCACCTCACCCTGCGTGGTGTCATACAATCTCGGAATGAGAGATACAAGGGTGCTTTTGCCAGAACCCGTACCGCCGATAATACCGACTGTTTCACCGGAAGCGATCGTCAGGTCAATATCTTTTAGCACACATTTCTCTGCGTTTTGTGTGTACGAAAACGCCACATGATGAAATTCGACCGAGCCGTCCTTAACTTCCGTCACCGGAGCATCCGGATTATGCAGGGTCGGCTGTTCCACGAGAACCTCATGAATTCTGCTCAGACTGCCTTGCGCAATGGACAGAGAATTCACACACATGGATATTAAAAGAACACTGGTCAAAATTTGCGTTGAATAGGCAATCAGCGTCTGCAAATCCGCCGCCGTTACCCGACCCGACAGATTCCCCACAACCATATGGGAGCCCGCCAACAGCACCAGAATATTCAATAAAAACATAACCCATGTCACACAAGGCGTCATAAAGGTAAGAATTTTCTCTGCCTTGATGTCATACTGATAGACCGCTGTAGTAGCACCATGCATTTTCTCAATTTCCCGCTCTTCACGCACGTAAGATTTTACCACGCGGATTGCCGTCAAATCTTCCTCCACGACCAAGTTCAGGTCGTCATATTTGGCAAACATTTTTTTGAAGTAGGGTATGGCTTTTTTCATGCACAGAATAACAATGATGCTGATAAGAATTGTTGCAACGAGAAAAGTCAAACTAATGGAAGGCTCGATAAGACAGGTCATGATCATGGCAACAATGACCATCATCGGCGAACGCACGATCGTCCGCAGACACATCTGATAGGCCGTCTGCACATTTGTCACATCGGTCGTCACACGGGTGATCAGGCTTGCCGTAGAGAAATGGTCAAGATTTGCAAAGGAAAAGGACTGAATTTTCTCATACATATCCTCTCTCAAATTGTGCGCAAGACCGCTGGAGGCTTTTGCAGCAAGATTACCGCCCTTGATACCTGTGAGCAGTGCAAACAATGCACACAGCAGCATAGCAATGAGCAGTCCCGCTATTTTTGCCAGATTCACTTGATAGGCGGCATCTTTGGATAATTGTTCTATCTCCTTGATAACGAATGTCATTAAAAACGGAATTACAATATCCATCGCCGCTTCGCTTGCCATAAAAATCGGGCAAAGCAAGGAGGACTTCTTATATTCCCGCAAACTTTTCAACAGAGTTTTAATCATGGATACGACCTTTCCTCGGCAAGGGTATGTCGCACATTAAGCTTATATTTCGTGTAGCATATCTCTGCCAAAATTTTATGTTTCAATTTATCTTTTGCCGTTCGAGTGCGCCCGTTCCCATTCTACCGCGCCGAAACAAATTTGCGGACAAAATTACGGTAGAGAATAAGGGCCACCAGCATCGTAACACCATCCGAGATGAGCTGCGTCCATGCAAGGCCATACAGTCCGGCAACCGCATTCATGACGAAAAGCATCGGAATTTGTACAAGCCCCGTGCGGCTGGAGGATATGAGCAGTGATTGCGGTCCCTTGCCCACGGCCTGAAACATGAAGCTGATGTGGAAGTTACAAATCATCAAGGGTGTGGCCAAACAGTTGATTCTCAGAAAAGCAGCGCCCATGGCAATCGTATCAGCATCGTTGATAAAGATCCGGATGGATGTATGGGCAAAAATTTCAAACACAATGACGCACAAGATGGCAAAGCCTATTCCGCTCAAGCTGGCCTTTCGAATGGTTTCTTTCATCCGCTTGAAGTTTTTGGCGGCATAGTTATAGGCCACCAGCGGCAACATTCCTTGACACAACCCCATGCCCACATTCATGGGCAGCATCTCAATCTTTTTGACAATGCCCAATGCGGCGACAGGAATATCTCCATAGCCGGATGCTAATTTGTTGATGACCAGATTAGAAACACAGGAAAGAAGGTTGCCGATAGCTGATGGGAAACCTACCGAAAAAATAACACCGATATAGCGCGTCCCCGGCACAACCCTTCGTGGCGACACGGAAAGCACAGTGCCTTTGCGCAGTTTAAAGAAGGTGAAGGCAAAGTAGCAGAGGGCCACAACGTTGGAGATCATGGTCGCCATGGCAGCGCCCGTCACCTCCTGCCCCTTGGGTAGAAGCACGAACATGAACAGCGGATCTAGTGCGATATTGAGAATCCCGCCCATTCCTAAACCGAAGCTGGCTTGATTTGCGTAGCCCACACTTCGGAGCAGGTGAGACATGGTCAGGCTCAGCATAGCAGGAATGCCGCCGATGACAACGACCCAGAACGTATAGCTGGAGGCGTAACCGATGGTGGATTCGCTGGCACCCAGCAGATTCAGCAGCGGTGTCATAAAAATCAGGCAGACCACAGAATACAAAACGGCGACAAAAATGGCGCCGAAAAAGCTAAAGGCACAGACCTTTTTAGCTTCTTCCGGCTTGCCGTCTCCTAGCATACGGGAAATCAGGCTGCCGCCACCAATGCCGAAAAGATTAGATAGGGCATTCAAAACGAAGAAAACGGTAAAAGCCAATGTCGCGGCGGCGACCTTGTATGGATCGTTGGTGCTGCCAATAAAAAATGTATCCGCAAGATTGTAAATCATGGTGATCAGTTGACTGATAATCGTAGGTATCGCCAACTTTGCCAGTGCCTTTGATACAGGCATACTTTCAAAAAGTTCTTTGTTGTCATCCATTGTGACTGTTCACTTCCCCAGTCCTTACAGAATTCATATTTACAAGCGCAGTATCCAGCAAACGGTTAAACTCTGCCTGCTCTGCCTTAGACATTCCTTGTAAAAGGATATGCTCTACCTGAATTGCAATCTCTTTTAGATATTCCTCCAAGGCAAGGCCTTCTTGCGTTGGCTGAATGATACTTTTGCGCCCATCGTCATTCGCTGTACGCCGCTCAATCAAATTTTTTTCCTCTAATCTCTTCAAAAGTCCCGCTATGGTTGACTGCGAAAGTCTCAACTGCTCCATGAGCGTCCCTGCGGTAATTCCCTCATCTCGGTGCCGCAGAATATAGCGAATGGCATCAGACTGGCTGGAGGTTAATCCTTTCGACTGCATTTTTTGATTGCGAAACCAAGCCAAGGCATTCCCAAGCTGAATAATTTGTCCGGCAGTTTTATAGTGTGGAAGATTTCTCATACTGGTTACACTCCCTCTTATATAAAAACAAATCGCAAGCGATATATCGCTTGCGATTTAATTATATCGTTTTTCTATTGATATGTCAATAACTCCGGAAGCATTTGTGGCGGAATGGGACTATGAAAACTCCACTTTGTGAACAGTTAAAATAAGCCTATCTTGGAGTATCTGGAAGGTTGTATATGGCCATCTTGCCCGGCCGGTGGGGTCATGATTCCGGGCCGCTCCGGGCCATAATCGGCGGCCAGCCAAAGACATAATCTCAGGCCAGCCGCCGGGGATGGTCGTTGTCTAAGCAGACTGTTTACAATCGTTCAACGTTCAATATGAACCGTGTAGCCAGTGGTGAGCCTACGGCGGATTCCGTCCAGCTTACCGTAGCAGCCTTCCTCATCACTGAGCTGCTTGCCCCATTCAGAGGGCGCATATTGGCAGGTAAACATGGTGGAGGTACCCAGATCTGTCCTGGTTTTTATCAGGTGGTACAGGATCTTAATTCCATCCACGGAATACCTGCTAATGGCAAAGTCATCAATAAACAGCAGCTGCAGCCGAGCCATAGTACTTCAGCCGTTTCCGGTATCGTTCCAATTTGTCCCGCTTGCTGAGGATCAGCAGCTCATCCAGCATGGTACTGAGATCTGTATTGCCGTTATTCACCTGTGGTCACCTTCTTCCTGGCGTTTGAGAAGGTTCTTCAGGGAATACTGGTCGTCGTCATCCTTGTAAGCGCCCGTGACCACGGAATCCCTGTTCACAGGCTTGAGAGAGCGGCTGGTCCTGCCTGCCACCTCTGTTGCAGGTTCTGCATACATGGAGACGGTGCATGTAGCCTGTGTCAAGGGATGTTCGCAAAAAGGGATCCTGTAAAATAAAAAGTCAAGCTGCAGGTTGTAGCATCGTCTGAACAGACTGTTCGCTGAGATAGGCTCTGGAGGCAGACCAATCTTCCGCGTATTCCATAAGGTAAGTAGTCATCAGTCTGGTGTAGGCGTCTGCGCTGGGGAATATCCCTACCACACCGGTACGGCGGCGGATCTCCCTGTTCAACCGTTCCAGCACATTGGTGGAAGAAATCTTTCTGGCATCCAATTGCGGGAACGCATAAAACGCCAGAGAGTCCTCCAAGCCGTCTTCCAGGCAACGGATTGCTTTGGGAAAGCAGTGCTCATACTGCCGGCAGATTTCTTGTGCCAGTTTGCAGGCCTGCTCTCTGGCGGGAGTCAGCCAGATGGTCTTAAGATTCTGGGCAAAGCCATCTTTGTCCTTGTGAGGAATATGCGCCAGAATATTGCGCATGAAATGTACCTTACACCGTTGCCAGTTTGCCCCCGGGAAGCCTTTACGGATAGCCGCAACAAGGCCGGCGTGTGCATCTGAAATGACCAGTCGAGGCGTGCAAAGGCCTCGTTCCTGCAACCCACGAAAAAGCAGAAGATACGTTTCTTCCGACTCTTCGAACATGGGCTCTATCGCCAGAATATCTCGCTGTCCGTGTTCATCTACACCGCAGACCACAAGTATCACCATACTTGCAATTCTGCCCTCCATACGAACTTTTTCGTACAGGGCATCCACCCACAAAATGGAATAGTTGCTTTGGGAAAGAGAGCGGCTGCGGAAAGCGTTTACCTGTTCGTTCAGCCCCTTTGTCATATCACTTACCTGGCTGCGGGACAGGTTTTCAATTCCCAGGCTCTTGGCCAGCTTTTCCATCTTACGAGTGAATACGCCCTGCACAAAGGCCTCCTGCACCACCTGAATCAGTGCTGCTTCACTGCGTTTGCGCTCAGTAACAAAGAACGGATGGTGTATTGATGTCACTGATCGAAGCAAATATTCTTTGTCTGAATGGCGATCGTCAAACTTCTCCACGGCTAACCACAGATAATTACAAAATGTTTCTCAACCCACATTTGAACTCCTTTCTCGAGTTTGAGACTAAAGATCATCAGATCATTCCGCTCAATCAATTAAAGATCAGGATTAAAGATCCTGAAATTTTGAAAAGGCTGCTTTCTTGGGATGGTATTCGTGCCGCTTGCTATTACGCCATGAAGCAAAACAACGACCAGCCCGCAGAAGAAGTTGCAGACTGGTGGTGCCAGAAGGAATTATCAGAACTGAATATGCAACTTGATAATATTCTGTTAGATTCCAGTCATGGAATGAAAGCGCGTATACTCCACAAAATCGAGAATCAGAAAAAGCGAACTCAATTTGTACTCAGTAGGCATAAAAAAACACCGGAAACCCTTGATATTGCAAGGATTTCCGGTGTTGATTTTTTTACTCCCACTCGCTCCTGTCAGAAGTTTTCTAAACAGATTTACTTATGAGATTTAGCTCAGAGTATTGGCATTATTTCCATTATTCAGATAGTGAGGGCTATCTGATTTTTTGTTGCCATGGTGTTGCCAGGCAAATCAAGGACAATATCTTTATCTTTTTATAAGGATTGTAACATATTGCGGAGTCTTTCTCAATTAACTCCGCTGTTCAACTGCTGTTTGCAGTACAAATCTTTTTCAAAAAAGCGGGGCTGTCAGCTTCAACTGTCCGCCTCAGTCCAATGGCTTTACTGCGGATGTGCACACAGACGAAGGATCCAACGACAGATCGGTGAGAAACAAGAAAAAAGCAAGGTTTTCGAAATAAGAGCCCAAATCATTTTGTGATATAATAAAAAATCAGAAAACAGATCGAGGTGAGGTCCATGCAAAACAGCCCCGTTGCTCATCAGCGCGTCCTTGCCTGCGCGTATATCGGCATAGATACATTGTATCAAGAATTTCATATTCCGCAGCAAGGCTATAACGAGAAGCAAGCCGAGGAAAGTCGTATCAAATACGGCAAGAACATCCTGTCAGGCAGAGCGTCGGATACTGCACTCTATCGTTTACGAAGAGCCTTTATCAATCCGTTTACGATCATCCTGTTTGTGTTGGCTGCCGTTTCTTTCTTGACTGATGTTGTGCTGGCGTCCAATTTCAGCCAAAACATTACAACCCCAGTCATTATTTTATGTATGCTGCTGTTGAGCGGCATAGTGCGTTTCATCCAAGAGATGCGCGCCAAACGCATTGCCGATCATTTGACCCAAATGGTCTCCTCCACTGTCTTGGTACTCCGTAACGATAGATGGCTGAGGATTTCATCAGAAGATCTTGTGGTTGGCGACAAGGTGCGTCTGTTTGCCGGAGAGCGTGTCCCGGCGGATATTCGACTGATATGGGCAAAGGATTTGTTTGTTTCTCAATCGGTTCTTACAGGTGAAAGTGCGATCCTTGAGAAAAATTCCGATACTCTTATCTGCGGACAGGCCCAGTCCTATTCCGATTACCATAATATCGCATTTATGGGCTCATCGATTACCGGCGGTACAGGGGAAGGTATCGTGCTTGCGGTGGGAAAAGATACGGTCTATGGAGGTTTTTCAGCGGCAGAAGCTCACCCCAAAAACGGGTTTGACCGGGGCGCAAACTCCATTGCATGGGTACTGATCCGATTTATGGCGGTTTTGATTCCTATCGTATTTGTTGCCTGTGGACTGACTAAAGGCGATTGGCTGGCCGCCTTTTTATTTGCGCTCTCGGTTGCTGTTGGCTTAACTCCCGAAATGCTCCCGATGGTCATCAATGCCTGTCTGGCAAAAGGCAGTGCAGCGATGGGCAAAAAGCAAACGGTGGTCAAAAACATCAATGCCATGCAGGGATTCGGAAGCATGGATGTTTTGTGCGTTGACAAAACCGGGACTCTGACCGGAGACAAAATTACTTTGGAATATTACATGGATGTTTTGGGAAACGAATGCCAATACGCCTTGGATCTTGCCTACTTAAACAGCCTTTACCATACAGGTGTGCAAAATCATCTGGATGATGCCATCCTGAGATATCGGGAAATCCCAGAACAAAAGATGCATTATATGGAATTAGAGCAGCAGCATCCAAAGCTGGATGAGCTTCCTTTTGATCACGAGCGGAGGTTTGCCAGTATCCTGGTTCGACATGGCGAAGAGAATCTGCTAATTATCAAAGGCAGCGTTGAGGAAGTCTACCAAAAATGCAGCTATGTTGAATACAAGAGCGAACGCCACAAGATTGATATTCATGGACATGCCAGCGTTCACGCCATTGTGTATGAGATGCTGGAAGATGGCATGAAGGTTCTGGCAGTCGCGTATAAACCGCTACGTCAAGAGACTATATCGCCCGAGGACGAAAATGGTTTGACTTTGGTGGGGTATTTGGCATTTTTTGATGCTCCCAAGCAAAGTACCGCCGATGCCATTGCGAAGCTGCAGAAGTTACATGTGAATGTGCGGGTACTGACCGGGGACAATCAGGATACGGCGGTTTCCATCTGCCGCAGATTGGGGATCGATACGGCGCATACCCTGACCGGCGCTGAGCTGGAGCGTCTGACCGACAATGAGATTTCGGTAAAGCTGGAGCATACAACAGTTTTTTCCCACTTATCGCCCAAGCAGAAGATGCAGGTGGTGCAGACACTCCGGGCCAATGGACACACGGTAGGCTTTTTAGGCGACGGCATGAATGATCTGCCGGCTATTGTGGAATCCGATGTAGGGATATCCGTGGACACTGCGGCCGAGACCGTCAAGGAAGCGGCAGATGTCATCCTGCTGAAAAAAGATCTGAATGTGCTGGAAGAAGGAATTCAGGAGGGGCGCAGAGCCTTTGCCAATGTTTCAAAATACATCAAGATTACGGCATCTTCTAACTTCGGAAACATTTTTTCCATCGTCATTGCCAGTGTTTGTTTACCCTTCTTCCCTATGACTGCATTACAGCTTCTTCTGCTGAATCTTCTGTACGACATTTTGTGCCTCGCCCTTCCCTGGGATCAGGTCGATGAGGAGGTCTGCTCAAAGCCGTTGGAGTGGTCGGGTAAAACGCTGGGGCGCTTTATGCGCTTTTTTGGGCCAATCAGCTCCATTTTTGACATCATCACATTTGCTTACCTGTTTTTTGTGCTGTGTCCTGCCGTCTGCGGGGGCACATTTGCTTCCTTGTCAGGCAGTGAAGAGCAGGCCCGCTTTATTGTTTTGTTTCAAACGGGATGGTTTTTGGAATCTATGTGGACACAGATCCTGATCCTGCATCTTCTGCGCACGCAAAGACTCCCACTGCTGCAAAGCCGGCCATCCCGCCCAGTCATGCTGGTCACTTTGCTGGGCACCATGATGTTTACTCTCCTTACATTTACCCCGATGGGAGCGTTGATTGGCCTGACGGCGTTGCCGCCTGTCTATTTCATATTTTTGGTGGCTATTGTCCTCTTCTACCTGCTGTGGGTTACATTGGCCAAACGGTGGTACATGCGACGGTATCATGAATTGCTTTAAGGAAGGAGGAATCCGCAATGAAAAAGAATATCGGTTTTATCTCTCTGGATTCCTCATTGGTCAAGTGGCTCCGAGACGTGCTCCGAACCTCTGCACCGCAGACATCCTCCACGCGGGAACTGATGGAAGGTTTTAAGGATTTGATGGATGGCACTACCGGTTCTCTTATGCTGGAACTGGGGGAGGGAGAATTTCTAACAGCTGGGAGTGAGATCATCTGCTGCGGCACACTTTCCATTGATTTGAGGTTGCGCAGAGTAAGCCGGGATGGGAAGGAGATCGCATTAACGCCCAAGGAATTTGATATTTTATGCTTTTTAGCCCGCAACCGCGGAGAGGTATTTACAAAAGAACAGATTTACCAGGCGGTGTGGGAAAATGATTACTTACTGGATGACAGTAATATTATGGCGTTTATCCGAAAACTGCGCAAAAAAATTGAACCAAATCCGGATTCACCGGAATATATCCTGACCATTTGGGGCATCGGCTACAAATTCAACGACAAGCTGTAATCTGAAATTCTTACCCAATCGCAAGAAAATCGCAAGGTTTTGGCCATGTGATTCTTCTTGCGATTTTTTTATACTGATCAGGATGATGGGTTCCATGGTTGCCTGGCTGATGGTCGCCTGGTTAGAGTTTAGGACATTACAAAGCGTGAGCGCTATATGCAATTATAATCCGCTCTGTAGTTTTATGCTGCAGACGACGGTTTTATATAGATCGTTCATAAAAAGAGAGGTGAGTGACATGGATTCCGATGGAAGTCCGCAAAGGCATCAAACGGTAAGCGCATGGAGACCGGAAGTCCGTGTCCTTCCTATACTCCTGCTTACCCCTATATCAATACAGGGAGGTAAGACCGATGAACAAGAAACAAAACCATATTTCTGTTCGCCAGGCTGCGGAAAAAGCAGTAATCCGCGATGAACAGAACCGCCGCATCGAATATGCGGCAACCAATCCCATTAAAGGTGTTTTGAAAGATCTGCACACCACACTTTGCGGCCTTGACGCAGAAGCAGTGTCTGCCAGCAGAGCAAAATATGGCAGCAATCAGGTAACCCACGAGAAGAAAAAATCTTTGGTAAGACGATTGGCTGATGCATTTATCAACCCGTTTACCGCCATTCTGTTCTTTTTGGCGCTTGTATCCACGATGACGGATATGGTTTTTCCCTACATGTCTCTGTTCGGAAGCGTACCGGAGGATTTTGACTGCCTGACCGTAGTGATTATTCTGACTATGGTGATCATTTCTGGCACCCTTCGCTTTGTACAGGAATCCAGAAGCGGCAATGCTGCGGAAAGACTTCTGGCTATGATCACCACCACCTGTACCGTCACCCGAAAGGGTCAGGAGAAGGTGGAGATCCCCATGGATGAACTGGTAGTAGGCGATATTGTGCATCTGTCAGCCGGTGATATGATTCCCGCCGATGTCCGCATTTTGGAGGCAAAGGATCTGTTTATCAGCCAAGCCAGCCTGACTGGTGAGAGTGAGCCAGTGGAGAGAACGCCTCATGTAAGCGACCAGAAAGGAAGCGTAACGGATTATCCGAATATTGCATTTATGGGGAGCAATGTAGTTTCCGGAAGCGCATCCGCTGTGACGGTGTGCGTCGGAGACAATACTCTGTTTGGCTCCATGGCCTCCGCAGTAGCGGGAGAGGCGGCAGAAACCAGCTTTACCAAGGGAGTAAACGCCGTCTCCTGGGTCCTGATCCGCTTTATGCTGGTGATGGTTCCCCTGGTTTTCTTCATCAATGGCATCACCAAGGGAGATTGGCTGGACGCCTTTCTCTTCGGTATCTCCATTGCCGTGGGACTGACCCCGGAAATGCTGCCCATGATTGTGACCACCTGCCTTGCCAAAGGTGCGGTATCCATGAGCAAAAAGCAAACCATCGTTAAGAACCTCAACTCCATCCAGAACTTTGGAGCCATCGATATTCTGTGTACCGACAAGACCGGAACCCTGACCCAGGATCAGGTAGTGCTGGAATACCACCTCAATGTAAACGGGGAGGACGACACCCGGGTGCTGCGCCACGCCTACCTCAACAGTTACTTCCAGACCGGGTACAAAAACCTGATGGATTTGGCAATCATTCGCAAGACCGAAGAAGCAGAAGCCGAGGATCCCCGACTGGTAGATTTGTCGGAACACTACACTAAGGTGGACGAAATCCCCTTTGATTTTACCCGCCGTTGCCTGACCACCGTTGTCCAAGATAAGAATGGCAAAACGCAGATGGTGACCAAGGGTGCTGTGGAAGAAATGCTGTCGATCTGCTCTTTCGCAGAGTGTGACGGCAGCGTTCACCCCCTGACGAACCAGGTGCGCCAGCGTATTCTTCAGACGGTGGATGACCTTAATGACAAAGGTTTTCGCGTGCTTGCCATTGCGCAAAAGAGTAATCCCTCTCCAGTGGGTACATTTGGCACAAAAGATGAATGCAGCATGGTTTTGATCGGCTATCTGGCTTTCCTGGATCCGCCGAAGGAATCCACTGCGGATGCCATCCAAGCTTTGAAGGATCACGGCGTGACCACCAAAATTTTGACCGGCGATAATGACAAGGTTACCCGCACCATCTGCAAACAGGTGGGGCTGAAGGTGCGGAATATGCTGCTGGGATCTGATTTGGAACACATGAGCGATGTCGAGCTGGCAAAAGCAGCGGAAACCACGGATGTTTTTTCCAAGCTGACCCCGGATCAGAAGGCCCGGGTGGTGTCGGTACTTCGGGAGAGTGGTCACACCGTCGGCTTTATGGGTGACGGCATCAACGATGCCGCTGCCATGAAAGCAGCCGATATCGGTATTTCTGTGGATACCGCAGTGGATGTCGCCAAAGAGTCTGCGGATATCATCCTGCTGGAAAAAGATCTGATGGTTCTGGAGCAGGGGATCATTGAAGGCCGTAAGACCTGTGCCAATATGATCAAGTACATTAAGATGACCGCTTCTTCCAACTTTGGAAATATGTTCTCGGTGCTGGCTGCATCGGCGCTGCTTCCCTTCCTGCCTATGATGAGCGTGCATCTGATTTTCCTGAATCTGATTTACGACTTGTCCTGTACGGCAATTCCTTGGGACAATGTGGATGAGGAATTTATTGCGAAACCCCGAAAGTGGGATGCCTCCAGCGTGGGCAACTTTATGCTTTGGATCGGACCCACCAGCTCCATCTTTGACTTTACTACCTACCTGTTCATGTACTTTGTATTCTGTCCGCTCTTTATTTCGGGCGGCGTGCTGTTCAACGACCTGTCTGCCCATTTCAGCGGAGCAGAACTTGCCATGATGCAGGCAAAGTACATCGGGCTGTTCCAGGCCGGCTGGTTCGTAGAGTCCATGTGGAGCCAGACCCTGGTCATTCACATGATCCGCACCCCCAAGCTGCCCTTTATCCAGAGCAGAGCCTCTGCGCCGCTGACTCTGCTGACCATGACCGGAATCGCAATACTTACGATTATTCCGTTTACGCCCCTTGGAACAGTGCTTGGTTTTGTAGCCCTGCCTGCTGCCTATTTCGTTTACTTGATTCCGTGCATCCTGCTTTATATGGTGTTGGCTACCAGTCTGAAAAAAGCCTATGTCCGGCGCTACGGTGAGCTGCTTTAAAGATTGGAGGTGTTTCCTATGAATTGGGCAACAATTTGGATGAACCTGTTTGGCGTTACATCTTTTTTAGGGATCAATATGGGCTTTTGGATTGGAATGGCTGTTGTTTTATTGATTGTTGTCTTGATGAATGTGGTGTTCTGGAGCATGAAGTCTCAAAGGCCAGATCAGATTGGCACTGGTGGCAAAGTGTAGGGAGCTTGTCCCATCCACACCGAACATACGGAACATCTGGTGCTGTAAGCAGCTCTCGTTATTTTCCAGAGCCAGATAGAGGTCTGCTTGAAAGTCGATGTGCGGAAGAACGGGACGCTTCTCGGCTGCATGAGATGCTCTGTTCCTGGCAGCAGGCCGCCGCCAGGTTGGAGGCGGGTGAGATTTCCAAAGAGGATTACGACAAATGGCGCTACCACTACCCAGAGTTTGATAAAGCTCAGGCCTATGTGAAGGTGCCTCCCCAGGATCTCTTTTGACCCTCTCATTGTAGGCCACGGGAAGGACCGTTGGTTGCACAAAATTATAATAAAAAGAAAAAGAGAGCTAACTGACGAATCAAAATCGGTTAGCTCTCTTTTTATGAATAATGAAAAAATGTTACCAAATCGTTGCCACAGAGGGCGTTAACCCCTCAAAGCCCAGCAAAATTAGGCTTTTCCGAGCCTCTGAAATTACTCCCACTCCATACCGTTTGCAAGTAATTTAAGTAAATCTCCTTATCTAATAAGGGTTTGAAATAATTTGACAACAGATTATTTAGTTGTATTTTCTTGTATTGGTTGCAAAAAGGTTGCAAAGCTAAGGTGGAATTCTTAACCGCAAAAAGAGTTGACAGATGTCTTACCTTTTGCTATACTAATTTTAGTAAGACAGTTGTATTCGGTAGATTTTAGTATACGTTAAAGAAAGGAGTATTTTAATGAGAATTCAAATGAGGTTGAGTAGACCAACAGTGGTGGCTATTCAGGAATACAAACAAATTAAATTCGCTGACCCTAAAGCGAAAGTTACCAATGGTTATTTGGTAGGAATGGCCTATAAAGCTATTCAGAACGACTTAGATAGAATAGATTGGCAAGCAATCAATTCTATGGATATTCCTAATGTTACTAAAAATTATGATGACAGTATATCTGATTTGCAGACAGCCTTAAACTTAGAAGCAGCTGTATTGGATGGTATCGAGAAGTTACAAAATAAATTTATGAGCGTTTTTTCTACCAAGAAAATGTTTAAACCATTTGTTATTAAACTTATATTGTTTGCCGCTATTCTTAAAGAAACAGACAATCTCACACTTTTAAAGGAGGAAAACAATAATGAATAAACTAAAAAAACATAATAGTGTTGTTTCGCTATGAACAGGAGGAAAGTAAAATGTTAGCAAGTGAAATGATTGCAACTATTAAGCATGTAGAAAAGGAACACTATGGAATTACTCAGATGTATGCTAAACGGATTGCTATCTTTCAGTCAGAAAACCTGCCTATGACCCAAGGTGTGGAATACGATAGTGCTTTTTATGATTTTGTAGCTGAAATGGAAAGTGTAAAAAAATGTAAGATCTATATTCCTACCGCTAAAAAAATCCTAAATAACTGGTATTTATGGGCGAAAGACAATTTACAAGCGTTAAGTAAAATTGAGCCTTTTACATATGACCCTGACCCAATTCAGCTTCTTATTAAAAATGATTTTCGTGTAGACTATAAGTGTTTTGCCGAAAGCGCAACGGAAGAATCTATCGAAAAGATTAAAGGGCGTATGCCGCAAAATTCTGAATTGTTTGCAAAACTTAAAGCCGTAGCAGATAAACAATATGCAGAAACAATCGGAGAACGCGGCTTTTCCTATCCATATTTAGTGAAGGTAGTGGCCGGATTTTGTGAAGTTTGGAACTAATTAAGTAAATGGGCAACCAAGAGGAATTAAAATTATGCCATTAAAGATTACAGATTTACGCATAGATCCCACCAGCCTTGGAGAAACTTTTCTCCTTGCCGACATTACGCCTAGTTATGAGTATAAAGACGGGGCAAGAACTGATAAGCTGGACGGATACCGTTACTCGGTAGTTTTGCCGGCGCATAAAATGGAAAAGTTGAGTGTAAAAGTTTCAAATAAAATTCCTCTCGTCGATATTGGAAATAGCGAGGGAATACCGATTGGGACAGCGGTGAAATTTTCAAATTTGGAAGTTGGCTCATATTACTCCAAGACACAGGGAATTTGTATTACGGCTAAGGCCGACAGTGTGGATTTTGCCAAATGAAAAAGAAGAAAAAATTCAAAAACGTATCCTTATACTGTAAACCTGTCAATAGTCCGTTGTATTTCTGCATAACTGCTACCCTTATTGGAATTATCGGGAGAGGTTTTCTGGTGGAGAACCTCTCCCCTTCTTTTTTATATTCGTTCTTTTCCTACTTGTGGTCTGCGGTTATATTATTCGGCATAATAAGGCTGTGGCTATGGTATCGAAAGCAGCGTTTTTACATTAAGTTAGAGAAAAATTTGTATTTTTTCTTGCAGTCTTATAATTTATGCCAGACAGAAATCATTGATAGAGAGAAGGTGGTTTCCAATTCAGCAGTATTCGGCTACCTTTTAAACGATACAGAAATTATCATCAGAGCATACAAACAAGGGGATATCTATACTGACAAAATGAACCAGTTCGATACTTCCTTATCTGCTTTACTTGGTTTACCGCTGGAAAATAAGATTGATACAATCAGTTATTGCGATTATATTTTCAGCAGATATAAAGACAGACGCATCATTATCAATCATTCAAACGCCGCTTATAACAATACAACCATCCTGCCTTTGAGCAATAATTTAGCGTGGAATATTTTGAAGCAACCGCACTTATTATTAGCAGGAGTCACGGGTTCAGGCAAGACAACATTTTTAAACTACCTCATTATTGAGATGAAGAAAATGCAAGCTGATATTTATATCTGTGACCCGAAACGTTCAGACCTTGCAAGCCTTAAAAGTATTCTTGGGGCTGAATATGTGGCAAGTGACGTAAACAACATTGCCAAGCTATCCCGCATTGTAAAAGAAAAAATGGAACAACGGTTTATTGACTACAAGGAAAACGCAGATCATTTTGTATATGGATATTCTTTTGTTGATTACAAGCTAAATCCAATCTTTATTCTGTTTGATGAATTGGGAGCGTTCCGAGCCAGTGCGGATAAAAAAGTATTTGCAGAAACTATGGCAAACTTGACCGAGGTGATTTTGAAAGGGCGGGAAATGGGTGTATTTTGCGTTTTAAGCACACAACAGCCAAATGCCAATAATATTCCCACCGAACTGCGAGATAATCTTTCTGTGCGGATTGCCCTAGGGAATATGAGCAGCGAAGCATATCGAATGGTATTCGGTGAGGATATTAAGGATTTATCTTCCATCAGTGCTGTGGGAGGCGGTTATATTTATTTGGATGGTTTAGGTTGGTCAAAGCCGAAATCATTTGAAGCGCCGTACTTGGACTACAAAAAATTTAATTTCATCGAGGAGTTGAAAAAATATCAGCAAAATATATCAGACGGAAATCATTAGACCTCATTTCTTTTGTGTTTTCACAGTTTGCGGAGCATAACTGAGCGGAGCGATAAAAACACAAAAGAATGAGGTGTCACAAGCCCGCAGGCTTGTGTAACTTAACTTGATATATAGGACAACATCTGGAGAATTTTCAATGTATTCTCGAAGTAAACTATGAGGGTTTTACTTTGAAAAGCAAGGTGGACTATTACAATGTGAAAATCATTGAAACACCTACAAGCATTGAAGTTTGGGAGTATCTGGACAAGCCGGTCATTCACACAGTTAAAACGGAAAAAGAAAAGAAAAAAGAATTAGATATTCAAGAATACAAGGAAGAAAAAAACGCTTCGGAGCATTATGACGCACTAAAACGCAAACAGAAACATTATGAAAATATGCGCTGGGTACTTGCAAGAATTATTGATTGTAATTTTGATGATAAAACAAAATTCATGACCTTGACATTCAAAGAGAACATTGACGATGTAGCATATACAAATTACGAATTTAACAAATTTATTAAAAGATTAAATTTTTATCTATATAACAGCAAAAAACAGCAACTAAAATATTTGGCGGTATGGGAAAAGCAGAAGCGAGGGGCAATTCATTACCATGTGATATTTTTTGATTTTCCATATATTAAACACGAGATTTTGCAAAAGGTTTGGGGGCATGGCTTCATAAAGATCAACAAGGTCGATGTAGATAGTAAAGATAACAGAGGAAGATATGTCAGTAAATATTTTTCAAAGAACATTGACGAAAGAGATTATAAGCAGAAAGCCTTTTTTAAGTCACAGAATTTGAAAATGCCCCAAATTGATTATTTGAAAGTAGAAGGCTGTTTGGACTTTTCTAATGACAATGTGGTGTTTACCAAAACATATTCCTGGAAATCCCCGGAGTTTAATCCGTGGGATTTGGAGAATTACCTATCGTTTACAGAAAGCACTGTACGATACACCAAAATTAGAAAGGAAATCGGTTCTTATGACGATAACCAAAAATGAATTGATGGCACTTGGATTTGGTATCAGTCAATCTTCTGATATTATCCGTAAGGCTAAAAGACTAATGGTAAACAAAGGATTTGCCTATTATGACAACAAACGTCTGGGACGGGTTCCGGTAGAAGCCGTTGAAGAAATCCTAGGATTAAAAATAACACCACCGAAAGAGGTGGTGTGAATGCCAAAAATTTCAAATGTCTATCAGGATAAGAAAAGCGGAAAGTGGTATTTTGTAGCGAATTTAGGGTATGACGAAAAAGGAAACCGGATTCGCCATTGGCAGAGAGGATTCAGTACGCAAAAGGAAGCCAAAGCCGCTTATGATGAGTATATGAACAATTACTCTAAAACAGCAGTCAAAACCAATAGCACCATGAGTTATAGAGAATTTTATGAAACATACTTTGAACCGGATTATAAGCGTTCTGTTGGAAAATCCACTTTTGAAAATCGCAAGTCTACTATGAGATTGCATTTCACATTCTTTTATAAAACAAAATTAAGAGATATTAACGCTGTTATGCTGAAAAAATGGCAAAATAAATTGTCCGAAAAATATTCCAACTCTTATATCAGGAATATATACGGCATTTTTCAAATGAGTTTGGATTTGGCTGTAAAACTTGGATTGCTTCAAGTAAATGTTGCGAAGCAGGTTGGAAATGTAAAAAAAGTTTCACAAAAAATTGATTTTTGGACTTTCGAGGAATTTCAAAAAGTAATCGCAATGATTGACAAATCAGATTATTACCAGCATTTTTCTTTTATATTCCTTTGGCTTATGTTTATGACTGGTTTGCGGATAGGAGAAGCGCAGGCATTGTTATGGGAAAAAGATATTAACTTTACAGAGAAAACCTTGTCCGTCAGCAAATCCATGTACTATAAAAATGCGAATGAGTTTTACATCAAAGAACCAAAAACAAAAGCTGGAAATCGGGTGATTGCGTTAGATGATACAACGATTCAATATTTATTGGAATGGCAGGAGGTGCAGCGGAAAAATGTCCCTTCAAAATATGTCTTATCGTATAACGGACTGCCCACTAATAAAAGTACTGCAAGGCATATTTTGGAACGACATTCTAAGCTTGCGGGAGTTCACAGGATAAAAATTCACGCATTAAGGCACAGTCACGCCAGCCTTTTAATATCTCTTGGTGAAAACGCTTTGGTTGTACGTGACAGGCTCGGACATGAGGACATAGAAACCACATTAGGCACTTATGGGCATTTATATCCAAATACAAACAGAGAGGTCGCAGACAGGCTCTCAGGCTTACTTACAGAGAATACAAAATAGAAATGGGGTAAATTTATGGCTACATACGTTATGAGTGATATTCATGGAAATTACGAGAAATACCAACAGGCATTAAAGGCAATCAAATTGCAGGAAAATGATACTTTGTATGTACTTGGCGATGTGGTTGACAGAGGGACAGGCTCTTGTAAAATCCTTTTTGATATGATGTGCCACTTTAATATCATTCCCCTGCTTGGCAATCATGAATTCATGGCTCTGTCTGTATTGTCCAAATTGGTGGAAGAAATAACAGAAGATACGCTTGACAGTTTTAATCAGGACTTTGTGACAGGTATGCTCACATGGTTTGAAAACGGGGGACAAAGCACATTAGAGGAATTTAAAACGCTCTCACCAGAAGATAGACAAACAATATTAGAATATTTGGAAGAATTTGAACTCTATGAAGAAATTGCAATCAACGGTCAGGATTACATTCTGGTTCATGCAGGATTAGATAATTTTAAGAAAACAAAGAGATTAAGTGATTATCAACTGTATGAAATAATATGGGCAGAAACCAACTATGATAAAGTGTATTTTGAAGATAAAATTTTGATTACAGGACATACACCCGTACAGCTTCTATCCAATGGAAGAAATGAAAAAATCCTCAAAATGAACAACCACATCGCAATCGACTGTGGTTGTGGATTTAACGGAAAATTAGGGGTGTTATGTCTTGATACTATGGAAGAAATGTACTTTTAAAGAATTTGATTTACTATCAAAGAATATGTGTTGGTTGCAAAATGGTTGCTACATATAAGGAAATCCCCTTGAAAGCCTTATAAAATCAGGCTTTCAAGGGGACTATACGTTACTCCCACTCAATGGTTGCCGGGGGCTTAGATGTGATGTCGTAAACAATACGGTTAATATGCGCGACTTCATTTACAATACGGACCGAAATTCGATCCAGAACCTCATACGGAATACGGGCCCAATCCGCCGTCATAAAGTCTGTTGTTGTAACAGAACGTAGTGCCAGTGTGTAGTCATAGGTGCGTCCATCCCCCATGACACCAACCGAACGCATATTGGTCAGTACCGCAAAATACTGGTTCATCGTGTGTTCCAAACCTGCCTTCGCGATCTCGTCGCGGAAAATAAAATCTGCTTCGCGCAGAATATCCAGTTTCTCTTTCGTGATATCACCGATAACACGGATCGCCAAGCCCGGACCCGGGAACGGCTGACGCATCACAAGATACTCCGGCAGGTCAAGTTCACGACCGAGTTGGCGTACCTCATCCTTGAACAGCAATCGCAGTGGCTCAATGATTTCCTTGAAATCCACAAAATCCGGAAGACCACCTACATTATGATGACTCTTGATGACCGCGGCATCGCCTGCGCCGGACTCAATGACATCCGGGTAGATTGTACCCTGTACCAGATAGTCGACTTTGCCGATTTTTTTGCCTTCTTCTTCAAAGACACGGATGAATTCCTCACCGATGATCTTGCGCTTGGTTTCCGGATCGGATACACCTGCCAGTTTACCAAGGAAACGAGCCTCTGCATCAACGCGAATGAAATTAATATCCCACTTTGCAAATGCAGCCTCAACCTCATCGCCTTCATCCTTACGCATGAGGCCATGATCGACAAAAACACAAGTCAGCTGGTTGCCGACAGCTTCGGCCAGAAGCGCCGCAGCAACAGAAGAGTCCACGCCGCCGGACAGTGCAAGCAGAACCTTACCGGTTCCAACCTTTTCGCGAATGGTGCGAATCGAGTTGTTCTTGTAGTCCTCCATGGTCCAATCGCCCTTAGCGCCGCAAACCTCATAGAGGAAATTCTTCAGCATCAACGAACCGTTTTCAGTATGGTTCACTTCCGGATGATACTGTACACCATAAAAGCCGCGCGCCTCATCTGCAATTGCTGCGGTCGGGCACATTTCCGTATGCGCTACCAAGGAGAAGCCTTCCGGCACCTTTGCCATATAGTCGCCATGGCTCATCCAGGAAATCCCCTGCTCCGGCAACCCTTTAAACAGCTTGCAGGAAGTGTTATAAAATGTTTCCGTTTTTCCGTACTCACGCGCAGTGTCCTCCTGCGCCGCAGTCACTTCGCCGCCGAGCGTATGCGCCATCAACTGACAGCCATAGCAGATGCCCAGCACAGGGATACCCAGCTCAAACAACGCAGGGTCACATTTTGGGGACTTTTCATCATACACGCTGTTGGGGCCGCCGGTAAAAATAATGCCGATTGGATTCATTGCACGAATTTCATCAATCGAGGTTTTATACGGCTTCACCTCACAATACACATGATGCTCACGCACACGGCGTGCAATCAGCTGATTGTACTGACCGCCAAAATCCAGCACAAGAACAAACTGATGATTCTCCATCGTCGAACTCCTTTCTATTCCTTGCTTTCCTGCTTAAAATTATGCCACATTCCTGCAATTTCGGCAAGTATTTTCGTATGATTTTCCTTCATTCAGCAAGCCTTCCGAAACTTCGCCGAAAGTTCTGGCAATTTTATGCATAAAGCCCTTCAATTCGGTGCATACTGCCCATCAGAAACACCGTTCGGAAAGGGTGAACAAATTTGAAAGCAGATAAAAAACTGTGGACTGCTGTGATACTGCTTCCTGTCACCATTTTGATTATGGCGGCAGCCATTGCCTCCAGCCTGTCAACCGCATCAGCTGCAGGAAATATCCCCGTAGCGCAGGTGGTCGAAGCGGAAACATACGTTGAAATTCCTATCGAAGTAGAGTTGCAAGCCATGGATACGGTCAATGATATTGTGTTATATCAGCTCACCGAAGAGCCTCGTCTCGGAACGGCCAACATACAGGGTAATATATTATCCTATTCTCCGGGTGCCAAAGCAGGAAAAGACAAGTTTTCCTATACTGCAGTCGACGCGGAAGGCAACACCGCGCAGGCAGCAAGCATCACCATCAATGTACAGAAGAATCGTGCGGGCCTCACCTATTCGGATATGGTCGGTAATCCTGCCCATTATGCCGCCATCTATCTTGCAGAAAACGGCGTCATGACCGGCGAAAGCATTGGCGGATGCTCCTTTTTCCGCCCTACTCAAACCGTAACACGCAGTGAATTTATTGCGATGGCAACATCCATCGCGGACCTCCCTGTCGAGCCTACAGAACAAACTGATTTCGCAGACGACGGAGGACTGTCTGCGTGGGCAAAGCCCTTTGTGAGTACGGCTGCTGCCAACGGACTGGTTAACGGCTACCAAACCTCCGGTGGACTAAACGAAATTCGAGGTCAAAACCCGATTACGCTGGCCGAAGCAAGCGTGATTATCAACAATCTTCTGTCCGAATCCATGGACGGTCTGCAATATACGCTAGCGGACACACACAGCGATATGGATTGGGCGCGCAGTGCCATCAGCAGTCTGGACCGTTTGGATATTCTGTCCCCTCTTGCAGCTATGCAGAGTGATGACAGTCCCATCACACGGCAGGACGCCTGTGAAATGCTGTATCGAGCCATGTGTTTGATGCGAAAATAAACGCCCTTGCGCGTTAAGAGCCCGGTTTAGGAGAATTCTAAACCGGGCTTTATGCTGTTTGCTCCTCCCTTCCCTCTGAATGCAGTAGCAAGTCTGCCACCTCCTGTAAACTTGTGGCATGCCAGAAAGCGTGATAAAATGTAAGCAGTTCTTTTCCTGTCGTGCTGTCACAAAAAAAGGAGGATATTTATGAAAAAGCTGTTTGCCATGCTATTGACGGTCAGTCTGCTGATGGTATCTGCCGGCGCTGCATCCACACAGTCCAGCAACTGGGCACAAGAGGCTGTGTGGACCGCACAAGAAGCCGGGCTGGTGCCGGAAACGCTGAACACGTCCTATGATACTGCCATCACACGAGCAGAATTCTGTTCACTTGCCGCTTCCCTGTATCGCATTTGGGAAGCAAACGGCCAACTCAAGGACATTACACCTAGTTCGGTTTCCTTCACCGACTGTACAGACGAGGATGTTCTGCTGTGTGCATCCATCGGTGTGGTAAACGGTGTTGGCGACGGACGGTTTGCCCCCGACTCCCCGATTCAGCGGCAGGAAGCAGCATCCATGCTGCATCGTTTGGCCGCACTGCGCACCGACTATGCTGGCAGCACGAAAAATAAGATGCCGCACGTTTTTTTCGACGGTGAAAACATTCGCTCATGGGCGCGCAGCGACGTGTATTGGGCATATAATAGCGGGGTGATGACCGGTACGGGAGATAATGCATTTGACCCAACCGGACAGTACACGCGCGAACAATCCATCGTCACTATCCTGCGGCTCTACGATGCGTCGTATGCTGCTTTGCCTGTGCCAAATACGGAAGCACCTTATCATGCTGTCCTTGATTACTCTGGTGCAGGTGTATCCCGTATGCATCTGGAGGATAAAGACGGCAATCACCTGCTGACCGATTTTGAAGATACCGACGGTTATTTCTATGACATCACCGTATTCGGCGACTGGGTTGGCCTGATGTGGAACGACAACGCTAATGTTGCGCTGTATCAGCCTGCAACCGGCAAACGGATCGATGGTTATATATTCGATGGCATCGATGAGAAAAACGGGGTAGCATGGGCATGGGCCTATGATGATGAAAATGCTTTGGTTGTTTATGCCGACGGTACAACGGGAAAAAAATTTATCCCTAAAACTGTATGGAGTGAAGGGCGCGCCATTGTATGGGCGAATGCCAATACGTTGGCCGCCATTGATAAAAACGGCAATACGCTTTGGCAGTATAAGACCTCCTTCAATCAGGATACTCTTGTCTACGGCTTAGGAGATCGAGTGGTGATTGAGCAAGACAATACCAATACGCTGCTTGCAAACGGCAAACTGGGCACCGCTCAGACCTATACTATCATCCCCAATAAATGGAGCGCCAACTATATTGGCGGCGATAACGGATACTACACGCTTTACGACCAGAATGGTAAAGCACTGACCGGCAGCTATGCCAATGCACTTGATGAGGTTGGACAGGATATTTACTGCCGCTGGGTGAGTGACACCCAGTACGAGTACTTTCATTGTGCGGCAGGCGGCAACCCGACCACATTGTTTACAGTCACGGTAACGAATGGTCGTCCGGGCGTGTTGCCGACCGATGGAGCGGGCGTATATGCGCTGCAAACCAGTCAAAATACGATTGCTTGCTTTGACCGGTTTGGCACTATAATCGGCACAATACAAACGCCATTCACTTTAGACAGTCTGGCTGATATCACGTTTGAAAATGGCTGCATTCGTGTTACACGCATGGACATAGGTGCAGATACCTCTACACAGACAATGCTGTATCTTCCCACTGGCGAACCCATTGCATGATGCGCTGGTGCAACTACTTAAAAACACGGTACATGATGTCCACGAATGATAGATGAACAAGTATTTGTGTGGTATAATATGGTAGCGAAATAAATAGAGCATTTCTCAACGCACGTGAACGATACTTGATTGGAGGTACTTTGCAATAAAATCTGCTCGAAAGCGAATTCTTTCCCTGCTCCTTAGCATGACAATCCTGCTTGCCCTACTGCCTACTTCCGCTTTTGCGGCCAGTTTGTCGGATTATCGCAGAACGCTTATTACAACGACGCGGTGAACTGGGCAGTCGAAAATGATATCACTTCCGGCACCGGCGGAACCTATTTCTCCCCTGCCGAATCCTGCAGCCCCGCTCAGACGGTAACCTTTCTCTGGCGTGCAGTCGGACAACCCAAAGCAAGCGGCACCAGTCCGTTTGTAGATGTTGCGGCAAATGCCTATTATTTCAGCGCTGTTCGCTGGGCAGTCACGGAAGGAATTACCGCCGGCACTTCTGCCAGCACCTTTGCACCCGATCAGCCTTGCACCCGCGCAGAAATCGCAACGTTCCTGTACCGTGCTTCGGATGTTTATGTGGCGCCTGATTCGGATACCGATACCACAGTCGTGGTACCGGAAAAACCGCAGGAGTTAACAGATGAGGAGATACAGACGCTGCTCGGTCAACCGGATATTCAGGGCGCAACCGCCTAACTGGAGCGCAACTCACGCCTGCACAAGCACTAAATATGACAACATAACCATCCCGACCCCCGAACAAGAGCAGCAGGCGCAGGAGGATGCCGAAAAGCAGGCTCAGGAAGAAGCTTTGATGACAAAACTACTTGCTGTCTGCCATGAACAAATCGATTCTTTCCCCTACAATACTATAGAATCGCTGCAAGCCGCAGAAAGCATCACCTACGATGATGTTAAAAACTATATTTACATTCCTGCAGACCAATACATGTATTTAGATGTCCTGAAAGCCGAGAAACAGCTGATTATCGAATGGAAAAGCACCCATCCCGAATATGCAATGTCCGGTTTTGACCGTAATTCTATCAAAGACGGAAAATGGTATCTGACCGTAATCCGAAATGATATTTTCGATGAGATTGCCCGCCGCGAGGCACTGGCTCAGGAAGAACAGGCCGTTCATGCAGATGAGATTGAGCTGATTCTGCAGAAAGCCATCCAAGATGCCACATATTATGAATATCAGGTAGATGGCTATACCTATGAAGCGCTCCAAGATGCTTGCGATGATATGCAACAAAACGGATATGCTTTCGGAGATTATACCAATAAGGATTACAGTCTCAGCCCACAGTCCAACGGTAAGGTATTCATTGTCAACTACAAATGGGGTGAAGACGAAACTGAGCGTCAGGCTGAGATCATCCGCACGGCTATCCGCAACGGACAAACAACCGTAACATTGAGTGGTCAGTACGATGATCGCAAAGTCAGCGAATATTACTATGCTTATAACGCTGCTGAACGGGTTGGTAAAAATGGTTATTCATTCGATGGCCTGACCGCCGGGGTGGACTATACTTTGGATACCTCAATCCGCCATGATTCGAATATGGAAACTGAATGGTTTGAGGTGCGAATCACCTATCCTGCCCGCGAAGCGACACAAACTACAACAGAAACACAGTCCACGCCTGCAGCCTGATACTGTCCACAGCACACCGTAAGTGCGCGCGACAGCAAATAACAATCTGTCCAAAAAGTCCAGCGGTAGCTGGGCTTTTTCATTTGTATGAGGTAAAATATTATAGGTGGTGAGTGAGATGTTGGAACGCGGAAAAATGGACCGTGACGTAGTAGAGATTGTAGGGATAGACAGTTTGGTGCCGAAAGATCATCTGCTGCGAAAAATAGATCAGGCAGTGGATTTTAATTGCCTGTACGAAATGGTGGATCCATTATACTGTGAAGACAATGGCAGGCCGAGCGTAGACCCTGTGGTGCTGTTCAAAATGGTACTGATCCAGCATCTGTATGGTTTTCCCTCACTACGTCGGACAGCGGAGAAGATAAGCGGCAGTATTTATTACCGCTGGTTTCTGGGGTACACTTTGCAGGAGGAAACGCCTCATTTCTCCACGGTGAGCTATAATTTCCGTCATCGCTTTACCGAAGAGACGGTAGACCGTGTCTTTGCGTGGATTCTGGAGGAAGTGGCGCAGGCAGGATACCTTTCCCCTAAGGCGGTATTTGTGGACAGTACTCACATCAAAGCGAACGCCAATACCAAGAATCAGGTGAAGGTCCAGATTCCCGCGGCGTCCAAACACTATGCCAAGGAACTGATGGAAGAAGTAAACGCAGATCGAGAGGCCCATGGAAAGAAACCATTTGATGACGATGATGAACCACCGGCTCCTACCAAAAAGCACAGAGACAATACCTCTAAGAAAAAATTGGCCTGACGGAAGAAGAAGAAACAGCGTACCGTAACCCGAAGCGTAACCGATCCAGACAGCGGATTATTTGTAAAGGGAGACCACAAACGGCAGTTTGCGTATGAAGCCCACACCGCCTGTGTAAGCATGGATTTGTTCTGGAAACAGTGATTACCCCCGGAAATGTACATGACAGTGTTGCATTTGACGAGGTCTGCGACCGTGTGACCGAAGCTTTTCCCGAGGTGGAGACCATTGTTGCCGATTCTGCCTACAAGACCCCACACATCTGCAAAAAGATATTTGAAGATGGACGTGTGTTGTCCATCGCATATAAGCGGCCTCAGACCATGAAGGGCGGCCACGAGTGGTGGAAGTATGTGTATGACGAGTACTATGACTGCGTGCTCTGCCCGGAGTACCAGGCGTTGGCCTACCGCACCACCAACCGGGATGGATACCGGGAGTACAGGAGTAATCCGAATATATGTGTCAACTGTCCCACCCGACATTTGTGTACCCAATCGAAAAACTGTGTCAAAACGGTACAACGGCACATCTGGAGAGACTACGAGGACTTAGCCGATGACGCCCGCTATACTCCAAAATACCAGAAACTGTATAAACGGCGGAAGGAAACCATTGAGCGGGTCTTTGCCGATGCCAAGGAAAAACACGCTATGCGTTATACGCAGTACAGAGGCTTGGCTCAGGTGTCCAACTGGGTGAAGCTCAAATTTGCTGCCATGAATCTCAAAAAACTGGCCAGATGGTTGTGGAAGGAGAAGCTCTCTTCATTTGTTTTTATCCTCTTTTTCCCTCTATATGCAAGAAACCCGGTCCATGCTTAATGCATGAACCGGGTTTCTCGACAGACTGGGCTTTCTGTTGCAACTATTGGTCAGTATCAAATAGATTGCGCCACAAAGCTGATAGATGTAATCCGGCCGTCTTTTACTTCGATGGGCATCTTGTCTTTTGATACAGTCAAGGTTGTTCCATACAGATCTTCATACCGCTCCATGCTGTCGCCGACCCGCAATCCCCGGATCGAGGAATAACGATCTGTAACCAGCTTTACGCTCCGTATCTCCTTTCGGGATGCCGACCATTCGCGGTATCCGGAACCCAGAACCAGTTCGATATCGCCATCCGTATAGGTCTGCTCATAATACCCATCCAATCCAAGCGCGGGATGGGCATCATCTACTGGGTAAAATCGTTCTTGAACCGCAGTATCCAGCCCACTGAAGTCGCTTCCGACAGCAAATCCCGGTATGCCATTTTCGTTTCTTGCCATCGTAAGGATGACGCGCTGGTCATCCGGCTCCCAAATCACCTCGATCTGCCCACTCATCTGTATCACATGAACCGGAACAAAAATTCGTCCATTGTGAAGCTGCGGCAGAAGCGAAGCCTGTTCCACCCCGTAATCCCTGCGATAATTATCATCCGTGTGATGGGGCATCATGCTTCCATTTAGCATGTAATCTGTATTGTCCATCCAGATTTGTGAAAAGCACCAGTTCTCCGGATCGTTTCTTTCTGGCAATGCATAAAGTGCCCCGGAAATTCTCTTGCCGATGTACGTTGGCGCAATGATACCGCCAAATCGCTCAACCGTTTCCCGAAGCGGCAAATACGGGACACGATCCAGTAAAAACGGTGCGTTTTCCAAAGCAACAGGTTCACCGTTTATCAGGGCCGATGGCTCGGAAATTTTCATACTGATGGACAGGCCGGACACTTTGGGTACATCATTTTCCGGTTCTGCTGCAAACGCTGTGGGAAGCACAAGAGAGAGTAGCATGCAGCAAGCGATCATGCTATATTTCAGTCTTCGCATAGGCCCTTCCCTCCTATCATCCTACCCTTAACAGCCCTACCTTCATCAACTTTTACGAAACTCTCATATCCGGTACAGTTTCGCGGGAAATGATGATGGCCGCTTCCAGACGGGAAATCGTATCATTCGGACGATATCCTTTTTCATCTCCGATCACGATGCCGGCCTTTTGCAGTGCTAAAATGCTTTCAAAATAAGGGGTTTGGTCCGTGATATCCGGAAATGCGGACATATCACTGATCTCTGCCAGTTCCTGCTCCGGCAGTGCATTTGCAAACAGGTATGCCATCTGTGCGCGTGTAGCCGGTTGGTTATAATCGTCAAATTCTGTCCCGGTCATGATTCCCAGCGCAACACAATAGTCTACATAAGGCTGATACCACGCGGCACCCTGCGCCCGAACCGGAAATACACCCTGAAAGCCGTTATAAGTATTATGCACCATCGCCGCCATTTTTACCGCTTCGGCCACGGTCAGCGAACCGGACGGCGCAAAGCGGCTGTTGGACTGGCCATTCATGATGCCGAGCTCGCAAACGGTTTTGACCGCAGACTCTTGCGATGCAGCAATATCTTGGAATTTCCCGGCTGGATATTTGGCCTGCTCACGGAAGAACGTCAGGCTGGGAGTTTCTGCACGAGCGACAAACGGAATGCCAATCTCCTCACACCCTTGTTCTGCAGAAGAACCTTTTTCTCCATACACTGTCAAATCTCTGAACGGATAGTTGCCATGGATGTCGGCAGACATATAAAAGGCTCCGGGTGATACTTCTGTATCCGCAGGTATCCATACTGCCTTCAAACTAGAAGACCTGAATCCCCAATACCCGATCGAAGCCGACCGGTCAGGAAAATATAAAGCCGTCAAATCGTAATTTTCGCTAAAAACCAATGCGTCTATTGATGCTGGCCCCTGAAATGTGACCGAATGAAGATTATAACAGCCGGCAAAAACTGAATCTTCAAGATGAATGGAGCCAGGAAAAACGATTTGCGTGATGTTAGTGTCAAAAAATGCGTATCTGCCGACCGAAGAGACGCTTCCCGGGATTTCGACCGAAGTGACTGATTTCATATTGAAAAAGGCATAGTCGCCGATGCGTGTGACGCCTTCCTCAATGATTACTTTTTCAATATCCATGCCATACCAAGGGGCTATAGGCTCGTTTTGGAAGTTATAACCGGGGGCAGTATAGTTCGGCATAGCCCCTTCGCCGCTGATGGTCAGCGTTGTCCCGTCGACCGACCATGTGATCCCGCTGTTTTGCTCCGTAGTCGCTGCATATGCCGGCGATAGGCAGAAAAATAGCGCAACCAGAAAAATAACTGTGAGTCTTTTCATGTTACCAACCTCCTCTACTACATAATTACATGTCAAAAAGCAGCGGGATGCCAACATGCAAGCAATCGCCACATGCTGCTTCACACCAAACAGTTTCAGTTCACTCCGCTTCTGCTCATCCAGCTTGTAGCCCTACCTTCATCAACTTTTACGAAACTCTCATATCCGGTACAGCTTCACGGGAAATGATGATGGCTGCTTCCAGACGTGAAATCGTATCATTCGGACGATATCCTTTTTCATCTCCGATCACGACGCCGGCTTTTTGCAGTGCTAAAATGCTTTCAAAATAAGGGGTTTGGTCCGTGACATCCGGAAATGCGGACATATCACTGTTCTCTGCCAGTTCCTGCTCCGGCAGTGCATTTGCAAACAGGTATGCCATCTGTGCGCGTGTAGCCGGTTGGTTATAATCGTCAAATTCTGTCCCGGTCATGATTCCCAGCGCAACACAGTAGTCTACATAAGGCTGATACCACGCGGCACCCTGCGCCCGAACCGGAAATACACCCTGAAAGCCGTTATAAGTATTATGCACCATCGCCGCCATTTTTACCGCTTCGGCCACGGTCAGCGAACCGGACGGCGCAAAGCGGCTGTTGGACTGGCCATTCATGATGCCGAGCTCGCAAACGGTTTTGACCGCAGACTCTTGCGATGCAGCAATATCTTGGAATTTCCCGGCTGGATATTTGGCCTGCTCACGGAAGAACGTCAGGCTGGGAGTTTCTGCACGAGCGACAAAGGTTATATTATCTTTTTCGCATTCTCCTTCGATAAATGAATCTGCTTCCCCATACACCGTCAGATCTCTGTAATTCCATGTGCCGTCAGCACTTCCCCATGACATGAAGATATCTTCGCCATTTTGTACGCTATCAGGAATCCAGACTGCTTTCATAGAGCCGTTATAAAACGGAGCCCAACCTAAATCCGTTGTACCATCCGGGAAATGTAATGCAGTTAAACTGGGGCAATTTGATAAGGACAAATTCGAAAAGGTAGCAGGACTTTCAAATATAATGGAATGTAATTCCTTGCACCCTTCAAAAACATTATTTTCCAAATATACAGGTCCAGAAAAGGTGATAGAAGTAATTGGACACTGTGAAAATGCCCAACATCCAACTTCAGCAACCGTAGAGGGAAGTTCCACAGTTTTCAGATTTTTCATTTTCAAAAATGATAGTTGTCCGATGCGTGTAACGCCTTCCTCAATGATTACTTTTTCAATATCCATGCCATACCAAGGAGCCGTAGATTCGTTGTTGAAGTTATGGTTGGGGTCGGCATAGTCCGGCATAGCCCCTTCACCGCTGATGGTCAGCGTTGTCCCGTCGACCGACCAAGTGATACCGTTGCTTTGCTCCGTAGTCGCTGCATATGCCGGCGATAGGCAGAAAAACAGCGCAGCAAGCAAAATAACTGTAAGTTTTTTCATACAATCAACCTCCTCAACTACATAATAGCATGGGATAAGACCGTTTTTTTCGCCAATGTACTGCTCCTACCCATCTGATTATCATCCTTTGTATTTGTAAGCAAAAGCCACTGTCCTCGCCGGTGGCTTGCAAAGGATTTGCTTTTTGCCTCGATTCCCTAACCGATATATAGGCGGTAAACCGTGGCTGCGGCCTGCTCCCGTGTATAAGAACCTTTTGGCGAAAAACGGTTATTTCCTGTTCCTTGCATGATAGGTCGGCCGGCGCCGCTGATGGAAGAAATAGCGTTTACCGATTCCAGCGCCCAATCAGAAATCTCATTTTGATCCGCAAAGGCCAGCGGCTCATCCGTGGCTTGGTAACCCAGCAAAACGGCTGCTTTCCAAAGCATTTTGGCCGCTTCCTCCCGGGTGATGGACTCGTCCGGGGAGAACCGCCCGTTTCCCACACCGTTTACGATTCCCAGTGCATAGGCTTCCACCACATCCTCATGACTGGTATCTGTAAACGGATCGGAAAGCAAAGCCTCGTCTGCCGCAATTCCTTTCTGGTGCAGCGCCTGCATCACCAGCACGCAGAAGTCCTCCCTGCTGATCGGCATATCCCAGCTCACTTTTAGAGCATCCGGCAGTATCCCGGCGCTCTCTGCCGCATTAATCTCCGGCTCAGCCCATGCAGAAGGCAACCCATCATAGGGATGGAGCATCGCAACTTGCCACTTTCCGTTCCGCTGGATGTAGATCGCATTCCCAGACCACTCGGTACGCAGGAGATCTGCCTGCAGGATGCAATCACTATCTGTCGTATAGATGCGATCCCCCGCTGAATACAAACCAAGCTGCGACCAATAATAACCACCATCGTACGCGCAGTCCTCTATTGGGATTGGTGCAGTCGCAATTTTACGCCCTTGCTTGTCGTAAATGGCACACAGTTTGCCATCATGAAAGCACCAGACCGCCTCATCATCTGTACCGTAATCATAGGAAAACCGGAGTTCCTCGTACCGTCCTGCGGGGACCATGACTTCTGCATTTTCCGAAACGACCGTATCATAGCGTCTTTCTTTTGTGGATCCGTCCCCCTGCACATACTGCGACAGAACCAGAAAATCGATCGATGGGTCTATGGTGGGACCACTATCATAAATACACGGCAAAATTTCCCGACCACTGCAATCAATCACACCATATTTTCCGTTGTTTTGGATCTCTATTGCATTGCCAAGCCATTGGGTAACATCATCCACACCAGCAGTCAAGAGAGTTCCACCCGGTAAATAATAGTCTTTTTTCTCCCCATTGTTTCGATATACCAGCACACCCGATTCACCGCCGTAGAAGCCATCATACTCTATCGGGCACACTTCCTTGCCGTTGCGGTCGATCAGCCCCCATTTGCCGGCTTTTTCCACCGCGAATTCATTCCAGCCATATGGATTGTAGATATCATCATATTCTGCCGGAATAATAACCGTCCCGGAAAGATCCCGCACGCCTTCTTTTCCGTTTGCGCTGAAAATCAAGCGGTCCGGACCTGCGGCACTCACATTTTCACCGAACGATGCCAGAGGAGTACCGTCATATGCATAATACTGATCGTCTATTTTGACTGCATGCAGACCAAAATCATAAGCTGCATGATTTGCTTGCTGCAGCGGTATAACCCACTTCCGCTCCTGCAGAGAATACAGCCCATATTGCTGATCTTTACATACAAATGCAACCTCTTCTTCCGCATCAATCTGAATTTTATCATATTCAACCGGCAAAAGAAGCGCACCTGTTGATGAGTAGACGCCGCTGCCTGACGCATTGGAAGTGACATAATAGCCGTTGTCCCAAGAGATATTGGTATACTCCTGCGGTATAATGACCGTTCCATCCAGCGCGTATACGCCAAACCACCAGTGCGCTCCAGCGATCACCGCATCATCCGTCACGATTGCGTGCTGATTGTCTGTGTAGACCTGTTCGTATTGCGTCGGGTATACCTGCACCAGCGGCGAATCTACGGCCCCTGCCGCCGGCAAGCATGCTAACATGAGCGTGCAAACCGCGATCATCTTTCCTGTTTTCAACATCCGGGTCCACCCCTTTCATGTTTTTCCCTCATGAGTAAGAGACATTTCTATGACTGTTGATAAAAACGCAGCTTTCGTCGCATTATCCGAAAAATTTTATCATATGGCATCCACAAAAAAATAACCGGAAGAGACAAAATCGCAAGGTACACAACAGTTGATTCGTGTATTCGACGGCCATACTTTCTAACCAAATCCGACAATTTTAAATCCTTTGCATCATTATATAGCGTAAACGCTATCTCTTGATTGGATTGATCGATATTGCCGATGAAGAAAGTGCCGTCATTTTCTGCAAGATGCTTTTCTAACTCCTCCATGATACTTTGTTTGTTCTCATCGTTGCGAATTGTTAAAACAAATTTATGATACTTGAGGATATTTAATTGGTAAGTCGGCAAATAGTACCGAATTTGCTTTATGTCAATTTCACATGGAAAGGAAACAGGAAGAGCGTCTTCGACAAGTGTTTTTGCTTCAGATTTTGTAGGCTCCCAAACATATTCATAAAAGGCTCCGTTACTAAATCCAAAGTAAAGAAACCCAAAGGGAATAAATATAAAAATATAGATAATTGTTATAATGATGCGAATGACCTTCATCCCGCTTTTCTCCTTTTTATTCCCTTGCATTCATACTACCACAGTAGTATAAACGTGTCAACCGCCGTAGCTGAAACATTTTTCATGAACTGATACAGCAAAAATGTAACTTGCTTTCTACCGTTTTATGTTATAAGATAACAATATACTACTGTAGTAGTAAGGAGGGCTTATGAAACATTATGAATTGCAGCCAAGCGAATTAAAAATAATGAATGTTATATGGGATCATCACCCCATCAGTGCCAGTGAAATAGCATCAATATTGATGAAGGAAACTGCTTGGTCGAAAAATACCATTTATACTTTAATCACACGGGTTGTTAAAAAAGGATTTGTAAAGAGAACTGATCCAAACTTCGTTTGTGAACCGATTATCACACGGAAACAAATTCAACAGCAAGAAACCAAAAGTCTTGTGGACAGGCTCTATGCCGGCTCGCTCAATATGCTTTTTGCAAGAATTATAGAAGACGAAAACCTGTCAGATGCGGAATTAGAAGAACTGCGAAAACTTCTGGATCAGAAGAGGTGATGGAAATGAGTTTATTGGCTGCTGTCATTCGTTTGTCAATAACGGGAACTTTTCTGGCCTTCATTATCGCGATTGTGAAAAAGGTTTTGAAAAATCGCATCAGTGCTCAGGCACATTATTTGATCTGGTGCATCCTGCTATTGAGATTATGTATCCCTTTTTTCGGAGAAATTTCCGTTCCTGAAAGAATTGCAGTAAGTGAATCCAGCAGCATAACCAACGATTCTCAATCCGATCTGTTTCTTGATGCACCCGTTCCAACAGACATAATCGATTACGAGAGCGGGGAGCTGAATGAGCCGGCCAGCGACACCGGCTACATCTTTCGGGTTTTCGTTAGTATATATGTTTTGGGAGTCATCACATACTATTTGGGCTTGTTTTTGATTGTATTGCGCAATAAATATAATGAAAAAGCTTCAGTCCCACCAGAAAATTTACAACAGATTTTTTTACAAGTTAAGGCAGAATTTTCTCATCTTGATCATGTACGGTTAGTCGTTGGTGAAGCAAATTGCGCATATGCCAAAGGAGTTCTTTTCCCTACAATTGTTTGGCCGAAAGCATGGAGTGATAAATTACCTTGTTATTTCTCAACTGCTATTTTCCGTCACGAATTATCCCATATTGCAGGCCATGATTTGCTTATCCGCGGTGTTATGGTGATTTTACAGGGAATACATTGGTTTAATCCATTCATCTGGATAGCTTTTGCTTTTGCGCGCCGAGATGCAGAATACGCTTGCGATGAACGTGTGCTAAAACATAGCACAGAAGAGGATCGTTATCATTACGGCCATGCGCTGATTACGGCAGCTCAACTTTCCAAAAGACATACATCTCCCATTATAATAGGCTTTGCCAATGCCCCGCTCAAAAAAAGGATACAGGAAATCTCCAGTTATCCTGTGTGCGTTAAAAATCGGATCACTCTTATCGCTGCCATCGTTTTCGTCCTTATCTGTGCTTGTATGATTGGCATTCGTATCAATTACTCTCCAAACAACCAGACTGATCAGACATTAACCTATTTCGAGGAATCAGATATCAATAATTTGTATTATTCATTTTCAAATGCATGGGACAGCCGCGTTACAAAAAAGACGCAGTACTTTCTTAATAACCAAGAAGATCTACAAAAAATATCGGATACATTACTTCATGCCGAAGCAATCAATATCTCGCCCCCTCAGCATGATGAAAACAACATACCAATGATTGTTCTTTACCTTTCAGGCAGTGACTCGTTTAGCCTTAACTTGTTCTTTGATAACACTATGCAAAATGGAGATTCGTGGGTACAGCTTCCTGAAGGCACTTTCGATAAGATCTCTCAGCTTTTATATCGCGATAGGGGCAGCTATTTATCCTCTAACTTTGATAAATTCTTTTCCGGTGAATCAATCCACGTTATGAATAATGCATTTGACTACTATATGGATACAAATAAGGTATCACGCATCAAGGAAATTATATATAATGTGGCATGGATCAGTGTGCCATCAGAGCAAATTCCTGATTTCGTGTACTCGAAAAATAGTTTCAGCCTTTATAGTGATACGCAAATTGAACTGCATTTTGAATGCGATCGGCGTTTTTTATGCGTATCATTAATTAGTAGTGGAGAACAATATTGGTACACTGCCGATTCCGAAATTTTTAACTCATTATATAAACTAGTTTCAGACTCAACTACCGCATAAGATTTTATAGAGGGGCTAAAGCCCCCTCTCAGCCTGTCGAAAAAGTCCAGCAAAAGCTGGGCTTTTTTCGTTTGTATGAGGTAAAATGTTATAGGTGGTGAGAAAGATGCTGGAACACGGAAAAATGGACCGTGACGTAGTAGAGATTGTAGGGATAGACAGTTTAGTACCGAAGGATCATCTGCTTCGGAAAATAGATCAAGCAGTGGATTTTAATCGCCTGTACGAAATGGTGGAGCCATTGTACAGTGAAGACAATGGCCGGCCGAGCATAGACCCTGTGGTGCTGTTAAAAATGGTACTGATCCAGCATCTGTATGGCTTGCCATCCCTTCGGCGAACGGCAGAAGAAGTGGGCTTAAATATAGTATACCGCTGGTTTTTGGGGTACACCTTGCAGGAGGAAACACCTCATTTCTCCACGGTGAGCTATAATTTTCGGCATCGCTTTACCGAAGAGACGGTAGACCGTGTCTTTGCGTGGATTCTGGAGGAAGTGGCGCAGGCAGGATACCTTTCCCCCAAGGCGGTATTTGTAGACGGCACGCATATCAAAGCGAACGCCAATACCAAAAAGCGCAGAGACAATACCTCCAAGAAAAAATTGGCCCGACGGAAGAAAGAGAAACAGCGTACCGTAACCCGAAGCGTAACCGACCCGGACAGCGGATTATTTGTAAAGGGAGACCACAAGCGGCAGTTTGCGTATGAAGCCCACACGGCCTGTGATAAGAATGGATTTGTTCTGGAAACAGTGATTACCCCCGGCAATGTACATGACAGTGTTGCATTTGACGAGGTCTACGACCGTGTGACCGAAGCTTTTCCCGAGGTGGAGACCATTGTTGCCGATTCTGCCTACAAGACCCCACACATCTGCAAGAAGTATTTGAAGATGGACGTGCGCTCTCCACCGCCTACAAGCGTCCGCAGACCATGAAGGCTGGGCACGAGTGATGGAAGTATGTATATGACGAGTATTACAACTGTGTGCTCTGTCCGGAATACCAAGTGTTGTCCTACCGTACCACCAACCGGGATGGATACCGGGAGTACAGAAGTGATCCTCGCATCTGTATAAACTGTCCTACCCGCCACCTGTGCACCCACTCCAAAGACTGTGTCAAAACGGTACAGCGGCATATCTGGAAAGACTATGAGGACTTAGCCGACGACGTCCGCTATACGCTAAAATACCGGAAACTCTACAAACGGCGGAAGGAGACCATTGAACGGGTCTTTGCTGACGCCAAGGAAAAACACGCCATGCGTTATACGCAGTACAGAGGCTTGGCCCAGGAGTCCAACTGGGTGAAGCTTAAGTTTGCTGCCATGAATCTGAAAAAATTGGCCAGTTGGTTGTGGAAGGAGAAGCGTTCGCCTTTCGCTTTTATTCTCTTCTGGCCTCTATACGCCAGAAACCCAGTCCACGCTTGATGCATAAACCGGGTTTCTCGACAGGCTGAAACGACGTTCCAATTTGGAACGTCGTTTTTATAATTTATCCTTACTTTACTTTTCAAACTAAAATATACTAAAATTTCTAAAAGTATAAAATATGACTGCAAAGCGGGATAGAAATGCCAGAAGCTCTGTTTAAAATCGTCAAAAGCGGGTATCAGGGACGCGAGGCTCCTTCTCGGGAGAAAACAAATAATGTAACAGCACCGATGTATTCACGCCGGATAATTGTTTGTTATCGCTAATTAAACAGCTCACACAGATACAAAATCGAGAGAAGAAGCATTTTTGTCGATTTGGTATAAAACCAACGAAACAGTGCAACACTATAGATATTGCAATTTTGCTGTTGTGCATGATGCAAAGCGCAATTAACATTCCAATTGACAAGTCCTGAAAGCGCTTGTAACATGGAATTAAACGGTTTGGTGGAAACGCATCAGCATTGTCGCGGCCTGCGCACGGGTTGCCGTGCCGTCGGGAGCGAGTGTTGCGGCATCGATGCCGTTGACAATGCCAGATGCGTGTGCCCAAGCCAGTGGAAGTCGTGCGTACGCACTGATTACATCTGCATCGGCAAAACTGCTCAGATCTGCCTGTGCGGATATGTCATAGCCCTTCTGTCCCGCATAGCGATATAGCGTAACCGCCAGCTGCTCACGGGTGATCGGGTCGTCCGGACCAACGCGGCCACCGCCATACCCCGTCAGGATGCCGGACTTCATGGCCCAGCTGATCGCCGCAGCATACCAAGCGTCCTGAGAAACATCCGTACACTTTGCCTGTATGGTTTGGGGACGGCCTTCCAAATTATATACAATCTGCGCCATTTGCGCTCGGGAAAATCCGCTCTCCGGTGCAAATGATTCCGCAGATGTACCGTTCATCATACCATAGTAGCATACATAGCGCACCGCCGGATAATACCATGCCTGCTTGTCTACATCTGCAAAGCTGCCCGACCATGCCATAGTATCGTCATAGCCAACAGTAAACACACAGGGAGCAGCAGCTACAAAGCGAGCCATTTGGTGCTGGATATCGTAGCTGGTCTGTGCTTCGGACCAGCCGCCGGCCGTATTCTGGGTGCGAATGATGACACACGCTGCGTTCTGCTGCGCACCCAGTGTATAGGGTATGCTCACCTCTGCGTGGCCACCGTGCAGCTCTGTCAGTTCTTTCTCATCGCATAATATCCGCCACGCCCACAATGATTGACTGGTGTCACCAGCTCGACGAGACTGCGCTGCCTCGGTCAGAGTTATGGTTATCATACGGTTTTCCGCCCAATTCGCAACCGAAACCAGTGCTGCAGCATCTAGCGAAATGGAACCAATCGACGTCTCCATCACGAACGTAGCTTGTTTGTGAGCCCCCAATTGCGCCAGCGCATTTGTTGACAGGGCCAGCTGTACGGTTTCAGCGGCATCCGACATTACCGCAATGTGAAGCGCTGGCGCTGTACCGGCAGCCTGTGCCGCTTGCAGCGCGGTCTGCACAGATTTACTCAGGCTGTCGGCAGAGAGCTGTGCATTGTAAATCTTGCCTGTGCTATCCATGGTTCCTGTGACCGGCAAGTTGAGTATACTGTCGGGCAGTTCTTCCGGTGGTGTTGGTGATACATCGTTGCTGCCGCTGGTAGAGCCGCCACCACTGGTGGAACCGCCTCCGCCGGTAGAGCTGCCACCACCGTTATTATTGTCTCCATCGTTACCACCTGCACCACTATCCGGCGGGGTCTGGGGACTGTTATCCGGCACTGTCCGCAAGTCCTCTTGCGCACGGGTCAGCAATGCCTTCACGTCATATACTGAGCTTGCCTGTTCGATGGCGGCAATCGCGGTATGCAGAATGTTGTCCAGCTGCTGAATCCCTTCCTCCGTGTAATGAGATGGGTCGTAGCTGCTGTGATCCATATGTAATTGGGCGACTGCCTGCTGCTTCTGCTGTGACAGTTCGGCGCGCTGCTGCAGTGCGTCCAGTAAGGTGGCCTGTAGCTGTGCGGCATACATCTGGGCTTCCGCTATAGCATTTTCATAGACCGGCAGCCATGTGGCAGTGACTTCGCTCATCGTGCGGGTAGAGAGACCGTTGAGTGCGGCAGCCCACTGTGCCGCCGCCGTCAAGCAGCGCAACCCCTGCATGACTTCCTCCACCTGCTGTACTGTGGACGCCGCTACCAACTGACGATCTTCCTCATCCTTAAGATCGGTCTGCGCCGCGATAAACTCCGCCGTCAGACCTTCTAAGGCCTGCTCTGCCGCTGTACCGATGGAAACAGCATTGGCTTCGCTGATCGCCTGCCCGTCAATTTGTCCGATGACTTCACCATATGTATTGCGCCACAGCAAGTCAGCCTGCTTAATCCGCTTGGTTAGTGTCGAAACTTGAGCCATCTCACTTTTAGCCTGCGAAAGGAGTGTTCCCAACTGTTCCTCATCTGCGGCCGCCAGCTGCGTTCGCGCCGCTTCATATCGAGCTGCCAGTTCTGCCCAATCCTGCGCTGTGTAGTTGGTCGGTACATAGGCGAAAAACGCCTGATCTAGTTGCTGCAAGTACTGATTGACTGCCGGCTCACGCCAGACTGCATACAGCGTAACCATGTCGTCCTCCTGTGCCGTCAGATTACGGACGGAGGCTTGATTCTTGTACCGCACGGCTCCGCCTTGCGTCAACGACCAGCCAGCGAATTCCATGCCTTCCGGCGCGGTGAAGGTGCAATCCGGCAAATTCTGCACCTGATCATAAGCGGCAGTGATGGTATCCATCTGTCCGCTGCCGCCATTTTCGGCAAAGGCAATGTGGTACTGGATAGGCTTCCATTGGGCATACAGCGTAACGCGATCCCCCTGTATCTCTCCGCCAAGATTTTTGACCGTCTCCTGCGCGGGATAGATTTTTCCGTCTCCAAACGTGTTTTTCCAGCCGGTAAACTGGTAGCCCAAACGGGAAAACCCATTATTCGGCAAAATCAGTTCGGTATCCCATACTGCGGCCTGAGAGGGCATCGATCCGCTTCCGCCGTTAGCTGAAAAATAGATAGTGTAATCATTCGGCAGCCATTTAACATACAGTGTTTGTCCATTTGCAGGCAGTTCATCTGGTACCGGCTGTGTAAAATCCGCATCCAGATACCACGCTGTGCGCTCATAGCCCGGCTTAGGGTCCTGCTCGTCATAGACCGAAGCCTCTACCACAAGTGAGCTGCTGACTGGCAGCGTGAGTGTCTCCAGCCAGTTGTTGCGTGCGACAAAACCGCTGCCGATGGGGCTGAGATTGGTATTATGGCTTAGATCCAAATGGGTCAGGCGGTTATGATCGAGATGGACAAACTCCAACGCCGACAGCATGGACAAATCCACGTCAGTCAGTTTATTATCAAAGGTTTCAATAAATTTCAGCTTAGTGTTGGTGGAAAAATCCACAACAGGGAGATTGTTATTGCGGCAATAGATAATCTCTAGCGCAGAACAACCCGTCAGATCCAGCTTCGTCATGCCATTGCTCTCACAGTTGAGCGAGATCAGCTCTTTTAATCCGGATACATCCAGCGATGAAATCCGATTAAAGGCGCAGTGCAGATACTTCAGCCCGGTGTTCTGACTGACATCCAGCGCAGTCAGAACATTGTTTTTACAATTCAGGGATTCCAGTGCAGAAAAGACTTCTATACCTTGCAGCGTCGTCAGATTCTGATTCGTTACATCAATGGAGCGGATGTCAGCCAACTCCCCCACCGTTAGTACACCATCTGCACCGTATCCGTTGATATGGTTTGGATTTTCCAGCCATTCCCGGAAAGCCGCATCGGGGAATATCTCCTCGGTGATGGCGATGGCTTCTCCCACCGTCGTATCCTCTGGAGCAGCCAGAGCTGCCGGGGCACATTGCCCTAGTAAGATCGTTGCCAGTAAAGCTGACATACCTCGTCGCAATTTGTGTTTCATCATGTTTGCTCCATTTCTGATTGCTGTTATCTTTGCGAGTTCCGTTAGGTGATTGTAGGGAACAAATCGTGGTTTTTCCATTATAGCAACCTGTTGCGCGTATAGTAAATAGAAAATAAATCCAGAATACGCATAGAAAAAGCGTATTTCGCTCCTTTGTCATACAAATAAAATAGCCGCAGCGATACTGTTGCGGCTTAAACGTATGGTATGACCTCTGGAACATAAAAAATTGACAGGCCAGCCTCTTGGCGGTCTGTCAACTTAGATTGGTACGAGTGGCGATACAGAACTTTTTGAAAAACCCAGTAATATCAATGGTTTTCAGGCATCCGAACAGAAAAATATCTTGTATATCCCCCCACATTAGGGCGACTGTTTTAAGGCAGCCGCCCTTTTTTACGCCTAAAATTTAGTGTGCCAATTAGGGGCGAAAATCCCTCTATTTTCTTCCTGTGCTGCCTGTTGGAAAGCAGGCGCAGGTGATTTGTCCTTCGGGTATCCGTTGGATACAGAGGTCATCTTTTCCCCGCAAACGAACACTTTTCCAGACCGCCGGAGGGAGGTGAGATTATGGCGGTATTTCGCATTGAGAAAACCCGCGACTACACGGTGATGGCAAACCATCATCTGCGGAACACGGCGCTGTCGCTGAAAGCGAAGGGGCTACTGTCCCTCATGCTGTCTTTGCCGGAGGATTGGGACTACACCACCAAAGGCCTTGCCCGGATATGCCGGGATGGAGTGGACAGCATTTGTGCTACGGTCCGGGAGCTGGAGGATGCGGGGTACATTATCCGTGAAAGAGTCCGTAACGCCAACGGGCGGCTTGGCAGCATCGAGTACACGATCTTGGAGCAGCCCAGACCGCCGGAACCTAAGCCGGGAAAACCTGAACGGGAAAATCCAGTTCAGGTAAAACCAGTCTTGGATTCTCCTGTCTTGGGAAAACCTGAACAGGAAAAACCCGCACAATTAAATACTAAAGAATCAAGTAACCAAATATCAAATACTGATTCATCAAGTACGGAAGGATCAAATCCTATCCAATCAAGCCCCCAAACCCCCGCAGGGGCCAAACGGACCGGACAGGACTGGATGCGGGAGCGAGAGAGCTATCGGGAACTGATTTTGGAGAATATCGAGTATGACTATCTATGCCGGGATGACCGGCTGGATCGGGATATACTGAATGAGTTGGTGGAGCTCATGGTGGATACCGTCTGTTCCCGCAGGGAGACAATCCGCATTGCCGGGGACGACTATCCGGCGGAGGTGGTCAAATCCCGGTTCCTGAAGCTGAACAGTTCCCATATCGAGTACGTGTTGGACCGTATGCGGGAGAACACCACATATGTCCGCAACATCAAGAAATATTTGCTGGCTGCCCTGTATAACGCCCCGGCCACCATCGACAGCTACTATGCGTCCCTGGTGAACCACGACCTGTACGGCAGCGGAGAAAGGAGGTAATCACTCATGCAGGAAGAAGTCACCCAGCGCACCGTTGCCCTCTGTGTGGAGGCCGCCAAACTCTCCGCCGGTATGCTGCAACAGGCCATGAAAAAAGTGTTGGACGAGATGCAGAAAGGAGTGACCGGCCACAAGACCAAGCTGCACCACGGAAAACAGACCCTCCGGCAGCTTATGAAGCACAACACCGGTGTTTCCAACATCGAGATCACCGACCAGAACATCCGAGCCTTTTCTGCCACCGCCAAGAAGTACGGCATTGACTTCGCGCTGAAAAAGGATACCAGCGGCGAGATACCCCGCTACCTGGTGTTCTTCAAGGGTCGGGATGCCGATGTCATCACGGCGGCCTTCCGGGAGTTTTCCGCAAAGAACCTGGAGAAAGAGAAAAAGCCCTCCATCCGCAAGGAGCTGGAGCAGGCAAAGCAGCAGTCCAAAGCCCAGCACCGCCAGCGGGAGAAGGTCAAGACCAAAGACCGGGGTGTGGAATTATGACGGTTGACTGGAAGAAAAAGCTGCTCCCCAACCTCCCGTATCTGCTGTTTGTGTATCTCTTTGAAAAGCTCTGCCAGGCGGTGCGCCTTGCGCCCGGCCTTGACGCCTCTGAAAAGTTCCTGCATTTGAGCCAGGGCTTTACGGAGGCGTTTTCTTCTGGGCTGCCCAGCCTGCATCCGCTGGACCTGCTGGTGGGCATCGCCGGGGCGGTCATTGTTCGGCTGGCGGTGTATGCCAAGAGCAAGAATACAAAGAAATATCGCAAGGGCATTGAGTACGGCAGCGCCCGGTGGGGCACAGCGGCGGATATTGCCCCCTATGTCGATCCGGTCCCCGACTGGAACATTCCTCTGACCCAGACGGAAAAGCTCACCATGTCCAGCCGCCCGAAAAATCCCAAGTACGCCCGGAACAAAAACATCCTGGTTATCGGCGGCAGCGGCAGCGGCAAGACCCGGTTTTTCGTCAAACCCTCCCTGATGCAGATGCACAGCAGCTATGTGGTCACCGATCCCAAAGGGCAGCTTTTGTCCGAGGTGGGAACCATGCTGCGCCGGGGTGGCCCCAAGCTGGACGAGAACGGAAAACCCCTGCGGGATGCCCGCGGGAAGGTCATCTATGAGCCGTATCGCATCAAGGTCCTCAACACCATCAACTTCAAAAAGAGCATGAAATACAACCCCTTCGCCTATATCCGGTCGGAGAAAGACATCCTCAAACTGGTCAATGTCATCATTGCCAACACGAAAGGCGACGGAGAAAAATCCTCGGAAGATTTTTGGGTGAAGGCCGAGCGGCTTTTGTACTGCGCCCTGATCGGGTACATCTGGTACGAGGCGGAGCCGGAGGAGCGAAACTTCCTCACTCTGCTGGAGCTCATCAACGCATCGGAGGCCAGAGAGGACGACGAGGAATTTCAAAGCCCCGTTGACCTGCTCTTTGCCAAACTGGAGAAGGAGCACCCTGACCACTTCGCCGTGAAGCAGTACCGCAAATTCAAGCTGGCCGCCGGCAAGACCCTGAAATCCATCCTGATTAGCTGCGGCGCCCGCCTTGCCCCCTTCGATATTGCGGAGCTGCGGGAGATCATGTCGGACGACGAACTGGAGCTGGATACCCTGGGCGACCGGAAAACGGCGCTGTTCCTCATTATGAGCGACACGGACACCACCTTCAACTTCGTCATCGCTATGCTGCAAAGCCAGCTATTCAATCTCCTTTGTGACAAGGCGGACGACGTCTACGGCGGCAGGCTGCCCGTCCATGTACGGTGCCTTCTGGACGAGTTCGCCAACATCGGGCAGATACCCAACTTCGACAAGCTGATTGCCACCATCCGGAGCCGGGAAATCTCGGCTTCTATTATTTTGCAGTCCCAAAGCCAGTTAAAGACCATCTACAAGGACGCCGCAGATACCATTGTGGGCAACTGCGACACCACCTTGTTTTTGGGAGGCAAGGAGAAATCCACCCTGAAAGAAATCTCGGAGCTGCTGGGCAAGGAGACCATCGACAGCTTCAATCAATCCGAGAACCGGGGCAGTCAGGTTTCCCACGGCCTCAACTATCAGAAATTAGGAAAGGAGCTGATGACTCAGGACGAAATCGCAGTGATGGACGGAGGCAAGTGCATTTTGCAGCTTCGAGGGGTGCGGCCGTTTTTCAGCGACAAGTTTGATATAACCAAGCATCCCCGCTACAAGTACCTTGCCGACGCCGACAAGAAAAACACCTTTGATATTGAACGGTACATGAAACGCAGACCGGCCATCGTAAAGCCGGATGAGCCTTTCGATCTGTACGAATTGAAAGCCACCGACCTTCAACCAAACAATTCAACTGAACGAAAGGAACTATGAATATGAGCTTTTTTACCAGTGCTATCGACGTTTTGCAGACTTTGGTCATTGCCCTGGGCGGCGGCCTGTGCGTGTGGGGCGGCATCAACCTTCTGGAAGGTTACGGCCAGGACAACCCTGCCTCCAAGAGTCAGGGCATCAAGCAGGTCATGGCTAATTAGAGGTAATCAAAAGAGGAAAGGAAAAGCACAATCCAGACGGAACCGGCGATACCGTC
>NZ_CAXTXI010000014.1:0-105279 GCF_964248325.1 Agathobaculum sp. Marseille-P7918
CTCACCGAAGCAGCTTGAATAGTATACTACCCCATGCGCCTTTTGTCAACAGCTTTTTACTATTTTTTTGCTTTTTCGCAACAAGATGTTCCATGACATTGCAGTAGAACTGCAAACCGCTGATATGTTGCCCGCTTAATCTCCCGTCTGTTTTACATGAACTCGGCGTTGGACTGCATGATGCTTTTATTCTACACCATATCGTAGGTCTATGCTCTGCTTTCATGCACCCATAAACACACGCGCTAACCAAGAATTATGCGCGTCTCTTTTACCGGAACACAAAACAATGCCGCCCGTTTTTACCAACGGGCGGCATATCATTTCACTTATGTCGATTCCACTTATGCCTGTTTCATCAATTCGGCAAGTACCATAACCTTATCTACATTTCCCTCAACTGTAATTTTCCCTTCTGCAAGCGCAACCTGAGGAATCAGCTTACCATTGAGGATTTTTTCCATATTTGTCAAGCTACCGGAAACGCAAGCGTCACGGTCAATATACTCATAGGGCATAACAGACAACACACCATTGAGAATCTCGATGTAAAAAACGCCCGTAACTTTACCGGTCAGATTGAACTGAACCGCTACTTTTCCCTGCGTTCCAGCAATATCCGCTTTGCTAAGCTTGCTATAGATTTTACCAATCAACTGATCTACGGTCATTGGAATCGCCCCCTGCTCGTATTTGTAATTCTATTATACTTTTTTTTTGAAAAAAAGCAAGTATCTTCTAGTACTTTATCAGGTAAAATCTACAGTCCATTACTTTTCAGCTTTTTCGGATAAACTGGTGATGACAATGCGGGCAAGTGATATTGATTTTCCCTCTGCCGCGCGGCACACGCAGCCGCTGCTTACACTGCGGGCACTTGAAATATCGATGTGTTTTTCTATCCCGAAAACGCGCGAGCATATTGCGCAGCCGATTGGAAACCGGCCCCCATCGCCGCAGAAACCACTGGTTCTCCGCATAGCGAGCCTGAATATTGCGCGAGAACATACGGAAATAACACAAAATCAGCAGTGCGAGAACGAAGATGCTAACCCATCTCCATCTGCTGATCCATTCCACAACAATCAGCACCAAGCCAAGCAGAAGCAATGCATTATTCAGTTGATCGCTTCCGTATCTTCCCGCCATAAAACGGCGCAAAAAATCCATCACTCGACCGCTCCCTTTCCAACGTGGTCAAACATGAGGGCTAGCACTTCATCCCGGCCATTTCCCTTTTCGGCCGAAAACGGAATAACCGGCACTTCCTCCGGCAGCAAAAGTGTCTGACGAATCTCCGCCAGATTTCCCTCCAGCTGACTTTTTTTGATTTTATCAAGCTTATTTGCAATCACAACCCAAGGCTTTTCGGATGCGCGAAACCATTCCGCCATGGTTACATCGTCCCGTGTCGGTTTGTGCCGGATATCCACAATTTGCACGCCCAGCGTGAGCAGGTCCATCGCAAAATAGGATTCCATCAACGCGCCCCAGCGCTGCTGCTCAGCTTTGGATACACGCGCATAACCATAGCCCGGCAAATCGACCAGATACATTTTCCGGTCAATCAAAAAGTAGTTGATGTGTATCGTTTTTCCGGGCTGCGCACTGACTCTGGCAAAGTTTTTACGATTGAGCAGCTTATTGATTACCGAGCTCTTTCCGACATTGGATTTTCCCGCGAAAACAATCTGCGGCAGCGCATCCTTCGGAAAATCGCTCTCTTTGACTGCTGAACGCAAAAAATCTACATTATGCAGATTAAGCGCCGGTTTTTGTTTATCCATCATTGCATCACCGCCGTTGCCGTCGTATCGGACTGCCGCGTCACCGGATTACGCGATGTTTTCTTTCTTTTGCGCGGCCGGCGCGTAAAATCGATTGCGGTTTCCATCACCGTATCCATGTGCGCAGCTGTGACAAACTTCAGCTTCTCCCGCACCACCGGTTCAATGTCCTGCAAATCCGACTCGTTATCCTTCGGAATAACGACCGTACGGATACCCGCGCGATAAGCGGCCATGGTTTTTTCCCGCAAGCCGCCAATCGGCAGAACACGTCCGCGCAGCGTAACCTCACCGGTCATCGCTACGTCGTGACGCACCGGTGCTTCGGTCAAAGCAGACACCAGCGCCGTTGTGATGGTCACGCCTGCAGAGGGGCCGTCTTTCGGCACCGCCGCTTCCGGGAAATGGATATGCAGGTCGTTGTCCTTATAGAACATCGGGTCAATGGAAAGCTCATTTGCACGTGAACGAACAAACGTCACCGCCGCCTTAGCGCTTTCCTGCATCACTGTACCCAGATTACCGGTCACCTCAATCTTACCCGTGCCGGGAACAACAGCGACTTCTACCTCCAGCATTTCACCGCCGACACTCGTCCATGCAAGACCGTTGACAATGCCTACCTCGTCCTTTTTGGTCACGACATCGTCCTTGTATCGTGCAACACCCAGCAGGTCCTCCAAATTCTTCTCCGATACCGTCAAACGCCGCCCGCCGTCCGTGATATGCTTGGCCGCCTTTCGGCAGATTTTCGCCAATAACTGTTCCAAACGGCGTACACCCGCTTCGCGCGTGTACCGCGAAATGACCAGTCCCAGCATCTTCTCGGAAATCACAAGCTGGCCCTTATGCAGCCCATGCTTTTCCATCTGTTTGGGAAGCAGATGATGCAGCGCTATCTGCCGCTTCTCCTCCTCCGTATATGAGGACAGTTCAATAACCTCCATACGGTCCAGCAGCGGACGCGGCACAGTGGACAGATCATTTGCCGTAGTCAGGAACAGCACATCTGACAGGTCAAATGGTAATTCGACATAATGGTCACGGAATGCAACATTCTGCTCGGTATCCAATACCTCCAGCATAGCCGCGGCGGGATCACCCCGAAAATCGTTGCCCATCTTATCAATTTCATCCAGCAAAAGCAACGGATTGGACGTACCCGCACGACGCAGCGCATCCATAATACGCCCGGGCATCGCTCCGATATAGGTCTTGCGATGGCCACGAATATCCGCTTCATCCCGCACGCCGCCCAAGCTCATGCGCGCATAGTTACGCCCCATTGCCTCCGCAATGGATTTAGCAATCGAAGTCTTGCCCACGCCCGGCGGACCTACCAGACAAAGCACCTGCCCCCGCAGCTCAGGCGCAAGCATCTTGACCGCCAGAAACTCCATAATGCGCTCCTTGACCTTCTTTAAACCGTAGTGGTCACGGTCCAGAATTGCCTGCGCTTCGCCCAAGTCCAACCGTTCCTCGCTCTTTTTATTCCAAGGCAGCTCCAGCACGGTATCCAGATAGGTGCGCACGACACCCTGCTCCGCGCTGGAACCGCTCAGTTTAGCGAAGCGGTCCACTTCATGGATGAGCTTGTCCTCACACTCCTGCGGCAGATGCAGATCAAGCACACGTTTCCGATAGGCCTCCGCCTCAGCGGCCGTATCCTGCTCACCCAGCTCGCTCTGAATCACTTTGATTTGTTCGCGCAGATAATATTCCCGCTGATTTTTGTCAATCTGCGTTTTCAGTTCGTCCTGAATTTCATTCTCAATCTTGAGAATTTCGGTTTCCTCGCCCAGCAGTCGAATCACCATCGCCAGACGGCGCGTGACATTCAGCTCCTCCAGAATCTCCTGCTTTGCTTCAACTTCGACCGACAGGTTCTGCGCGATATAATCCGCCAGCCACCCCGGCTCGCCGCCCTCCGCAACCGTCATCTCCACATCCTGCGAAATACGGCCGGCATTCTGCGCATACTCTGCAAACCGCTCCTGTGCCGTACGCACAAGCGCCTGTGCACGCCGTTCGGTCACACCGATGACGTAATCACTCAGCTCCTCAACGTCGGCAAAAATGCAGTCATCCTTCTTTTCCGGCGCTGTAAACTGATGCGCCAGCGCGCGGGTGCGACCCTCGACAAGCACACGAATATTATCGCCCGGCAACCGTAAAATCTGCCGCACCATGCATATTGTTCCGGTTTGATATAAATCGCCCGGTGACGGCACGTCGGTTTTCAGTTCACGCTGCGCCGTTAGAAAAATCATCTGTCCACTTTTCATCGACGCTTCCAGCGCACGAATCGACATCAGGCGCCCAACGTCGAAATGAATAATCATATTAGGAAAGGCGGTTAGGCCGCGCAACGGCAGCACCGGCAGCCGCTTGAACTCCGCCTCGGTTGTTACTATCATAGTTCTCTCCTCACACGCGGAAAAATAATTAGATAGAGTCAGTATAGTATATTTTTCTCGGTTTGTAAAGCATCCACAAACAGTAATAGACAAAAAACGCGGGTGAAACCAGCGGTTCCCCCACGTTTTTTTGCTGTTTTATGCGCTTTTTGTTGGTTTTGAGCGTTTTTCTCCTTTTTTCGAGGACGAAGCCTCGGAAGGAAGCGCTGCGCGCCCGCCATGTTCAATGAGCGGCTCACCTTCACCCGTCACAGTTTCCCGTGTGATAACCACACGGTTGACACTTGTGTCGGACGGAATGCGGAACATAATATCCGTCATCACACTTTCCAGCACACCGCGAAGGCCACGTGCGCCCGTTTTACGGGCAAGAGCGGTCTTTGCGACCTCTTCGAGCGCATCCGGTGCAAACTCCAGCATCACGCCGTCCATGGCCAGCAACGTCTGATACTGTTTAACCAGCGCGTTTTTCGGCTCCTGCAAAATACGGACCAAGGCTTTTTCATCCAGCGTATCCAGCGAAACCACAGCTGGCAGACGGCCAATCAGTTCAGGAATCAGCCCGTACTTCATCAGATCATGCGGCTCAATCTGGGCAAGCAGATGATCGGTCTGATCCTCCTGCTGGCTCTTCACCTCAGAGCCAAAGCCCATGCCCTGTTTTCCGATTCGCTTCTGGATGATACCTTCAATACCGTCGAACGCACCGCCGCAGATAAACAGAATATTAGTGGTATCAATTTGGATAAATTCCTGATGCGGATGCTTGCGACCGCCCTGCGGCGGCACATTGGCCGTCGTACCCTCCAGCATCTTGAGCAGTGCCTGCTGCACGCCCTCACCCGATACGTCGCGTGTAATAGAGGGATTTTCGCTCTTGCGGGCAATCTTGTCAATCTCATCGACATAGATAATACCATGCTCCGCCAGCTCAACATCAAAGTCGGCTGCCTGAATCAGGCGCAGCAGAATATTTTCCACATCTTCACCGACATAGCCGGCTTCCGTCAGCGTAGTGGCGTCCGCAATTGCGAAAGGCACCTGCAACGTCTTTGCCAGTGTCTGCGCCAGCAGCGTCTTACCCGAACCGGACGGACCAAGCATCAGAATATTGGATTTCTGCAATTCCACATCGGTTTCCGGATGATAAATGCGTTTATAGTGATTGTACACCGCAACCGAAAGCGCAATCTTCGCACGCTCCTGTCCGATGACATATTCATCCAGCACCGCCTTGAGTTCCTGCGGCGTGGGCAGTTTTTCCGGCTCAATCGCCGTCTGCTCCGCACGATCCTCCGGTGCGAAATCCAGTTCATCCTCCAGAATGCTGGTGCATACGCCGATGCACTCATCGCAGATATATACGCCGGGGCCTGCGATCAATTTGCGGACACGTCCCTGCGGTTTTCCGCAAAACGAACATTTCAGCGTCTTATCATCATCAAAATTCGGCATTTGGCACCTCTACCCTACACTTATCAATGCTTATCGAACACCTTGTCAATCAGGCCGTATTCCACTGCTTCCTCTGCGGACATGAAGTTATCACGCTCGCAGTCCGCAGTGACCACCTCGATCGGCTTGCCGGTGTTTTCCGATAAAATTTTATTCATACGCTTCTTGATAATCTCAAGACGCTTGAGATGGATGGCCATATCGGTAATCTGTCCCTGCGTACCGGCGGACGGCTGATGAATCATAATTTCCGCATTGGGCAGCGCATATCGCTTTCCCTTTGCGCCCGAGGACAGCAAAAACGCACCCATAGATGCCGCCATACCGATGCAGATGGTCGATACATCACACTTGATATAATTCATCGTATCATAAATCGCCATACCTGCCGTAACCGAACCGCCCGGGCTGTTGATATACAGAGAAATATCCTTATCCGGGTCCTGTGCTTCCAGATACAGAAGCTGCGCCACAACCAGCGAAGCGGTCGTATCGTTGACCTCCTCGCACAGCATCACAATGCGGTCGTTGAGCAGACGGGAATAAATATCGAACGAACGCTCGCCGCGGCCGGTCTGTTCGATGACCATTGGGACTAAACTCACTTGGAAAACTCCTTTCGAGAATTCGATGAAAACCACTGTTTCCATCGAGCGACGCCCTTACCGGCAATGCCGGAAGGACTATTGCAGCCAAATCAGATTCCCATACAGACAGAAACCATCTTTGACCTTTGTATAAAAAGCGCGGGCAACGCTCGCGCTTTTTATGAAACCAGCCGCATAGCGGCCGGTTTCTGTTTTACTGCGCATGCGCGCGGAAAACGGATTACTCCGCAGTCTCTTCAGCTGCCTCTTCGTCCGCCTTCTTCTTAGAAGATGCCTTCTTCGCCTTGGCATGCTTCTTGATGAACTCCAGCGCGTTGGAAATCTTCAAATCGTCGCTCAGCGCCTCGGCAGATACGATGGACTTGACCTTCTCCACATCCATCTTATACTGCTCCGCCATCTTAGCATATTCCTCTTCCATTTCCTTGTCGGAAACTGCGATGGACTCCAACTCTGCAACCTTTTCGAGTGCCAGACGAATCTTCACCTGACGCTCCGCCTGCGCCTGAAACATTGCGCGGAATGCACCCATCTCAGTACCGGTCATGGTCAGGTACTGCTCCAGCGTCATGCCCTGCATCTGCACACGATAGCGGAAATCCTGAACGATGGAGTCGATTTGACCCTCGATCATAGCCTGCGGAATATCCGCCTTCAGGTTCTCGATTACAGCGTCGAGCACCTTTTCCTCAAAGGCATGGTCTGCCGCTTCCTGACGCTCCTTCTTCAGCCGATCGGAAATCTCCTTCTTCAGGTCATCCAGCGTCTCGCAGGTCTCGGAAACGTCCTTTGCGAACTCGTCGTCCAGCTCCGGCAGAATGTTTTCCTCTACCTTGTGTACCTTGCACTTAAACACGGCTTCCTTACCGGCCAGCTCCTTAGCGTGGTAGTCCTCCGGGAAGGTAACAGTAACGTCCTTCTCGTCGCCCGCCTTGCAGCCAATCAGCTGATCCTCAAAGCCCGGAATGAACGAACCCGAACCCAAAGTCAGCGCATGATGCTCCGCCTTGCCGCCCTCAAAGGCAACGCCATCTACAAAGCCCTCGAAGTCGATATCAACGGTATCGTTCTTCTTTGCCTTGCGGTCAACGGTCTCGGTGCGTGCATTGCGCTGCGCCAGACGGTTCAGCTCAGCCTTCACGTCCGCAGCCAGAACCTTGACGGTTTCCTTCTCAACCTCAATGCCCTTGTACTCGCCCAGTTCAACCTCCGGCTCAACCGGTACCTTGGCGATGATGGTCAGGCCGCCCTCTTCCGCCGGGTCGCCCAGATCGACATCCGCACGGCCAACCGGCTTGATGCCGGACTTCTCAACAGCCATTTCCATAGCTTCGGGATATATGATATTGAAAGCCTCTTCAAAGAACACGCCTTCGCCATACAGCTTTTCGATCATCTTGCGGGGCGCCTTGCCCTTGCGGAAGCCCGGAACTGTGATATTCTTGCCGGTCTTCTTAAACGCCTTGTCCTTGGCAGCCTCAAACTCCGCCTTGGTGATTTCGATGGTCAGCGCAACGACGCTGTGCTCCTGCTTTTCCGTGTTTTTCAGTTCCATGTTGCCAAACTCCTTACTTCAATACTTCTATTGTATCTAAATCATTCTACCAGATTATTCTGTAGATTTCCATACTTTTTTCTACTTTTTCAAAAAAACCGGGGTAAAATCCACATGATCGCCCGAAACCAGTCGCCACTCGATTCCGTCATGCATCCCCTCGACCGCCCAGCGCAGGCTTTCCGAGTGCAAATGGCCGTAAATACAGCGGGAAACGCCGTATTTCTGCATCAATTCAATCATCGGACCGCACCGAAAATTCGCGTACAGAGGCGGATAATGCAGAAAGCAGATGATTTCCTCAGGCTGCTGCGCGGCCCCCAATTTGAGAGACGCTTCCAAACGCAATAATTCGCGCCGAAATATCTTTTCATTATGGGGGTCGGAAAAATCTTCCTCGAAGGGCCATCCGCGTGTACCGCACAATGCAGTCTTTTCATAGAAAAAGCAATTATTATGCAGAAAATCAATCGTAGAAAACCCATTTTCCTCTAAAAAGCGGTGCATCTTTTTTGCCGTTTCCCACCAGAGGTCGTGATTTCCTTTGAGGATGAGTTTGCGTCCGGGCAGCGACTCCAGCAGCGCAAAATCCCCCTGTGCTTCAGCAAGGCTGATGCCCCACGAGATATCTCCGCCCAGCACGACGGTATCCTCCGGCGCGATGAGTGCATTCCAGTTTTTGATGATTTTGTCCGTATATCCCTGCCATCGTCCGCCGAAAATGTCCATCGGCTTTTGCACGCCCGTCGCCAAATGCAGGTCGGCCAGCGTATACAGCGCCATGCTTACAGATCCTTGAGCAGGTCGACCGTGGACAGGATTTCCGTCTTGTCCACTACGCGGTCAAAGCGCGGCTGCTTGTCTGCCAGCGCAGCAAGCGGTGCAGGCGCAGCAACCCCGGTCAACTCAGTCAGAACGGCAAGCTGGGACACGTCATCCTTTTCGAGCGTACCGCCCAGCGCTTCAATGACCGAACGGCAGAACTTAAACGGCGAGGCCGTAGACGCAATGACGGTCGGCGTCTGGTCGCACGTACGCGCACGATAGTCCTCATAAACACGCACCGCAACCGCCGTATGCGTATCAGCCAGATAATGCTCACGCTCCCACAGCGCACGAATCGTCTCCGCGGTCTGCTCATCGTCGCAGCAACCCGCATCGAAGTCCGCGGCAATCTTCGCAAATACCGCTTCCGGCGCCTGATAGCTGCCGTCCGTGGACAGGCGCTGCATCAGCTCCGCAACAAGCTTATCATCAAAGTCGGACGCAAAGAACAGCAAACGCTCCAGATTGGACGAAATCAAAATATCCATCGAGGGCGACGCAGTGGTATAGAAATCGCGGTTTTTGTCATATACGCCGTTTTTCTTAAAAAAGTCGGTCAGCACATTGTTGCGGTTGGACGCACAAATAAACTTATTCACCGGCAGACCCATGTGCTTTGCAATGTATGCCGCAAGAATATTGCCGAAATTACCGGTCGGCACACACACGTTAATTTTCTCGCCCATCTTAACCGCACCGGATTTCACCATATCGCAGTAGGCCGAAATGTAATAAGCAATCTGCGGCGCAAGACGGCCCCAGTTTATCGAGTTTGCCGAGGAAAGCATCATGCCCTCACGGTCGAGCTTTGCACGCGTCTCCTCATCCGTAAAGATACGCTTGACCGCGCTCTGTGCGTCGTCAAAGTTGCCGCGGATGGCAACGACCTCAACGTTTGCACCCTCCTGTGTCACCATTTGCAGCTTCTGCATGGGTGAAACACCGTCGACCGGATAATACACCATAATTTTGGTGCCTTCCACGTCGTGGAAGCCATCGAGTGCAGCCTTGCCGGTATCGCCCGAAGTCGCAACCAGAATGCAGGCCGTGCGCGTCTCGCCGGTCTTGCGCAGCGAAGCGGTCAACAGGTGCGGCAGCATCTGCAGCGCCATATCCTTGAACGCACAGGTCGGGCCATGCCACAGCTCCAGCATATATTTGCCGTCTGCCAGCGTCACCACCGGCGCGGTATCCTTGCCGCCGAATTTGTTGTCCGCATAAGCCTTTGCCGCATACTGTGCCAGCTCCTCGCCCGAAAAATCGGTCAGGAACTTGCCGAGAATGCGCGCCGAACGGCCCTTGTAATCCAGATTGGCCAGCGCGTGCCAGTCCTCCGCTGTCAGCGCGGGGAACTCCGTCGGACAGTACAGACCGCCGTCCGGCGCAATGCCGTTTGCAATCGCGTAGGCCGCGGAGACCTTGCGCGTCTTATCTCTTGTGCTTACATATTCCATTGATTCAAACCTCCGCCGTTTTTGATGGGTATATTACAGCATTTTTTGTATAAACGCATATGCATTGTTATAAAACAAATCGTCGACCACCGTTTGCCGATAGCCCCGTGCAAGCATGCGGTCGGCAAGCTGATACAGGTCCTTGAGACCGTCCATTCCTGCGGGAAGCTCGTCACAGCCGTCAAAATCACAGCCGAGCGCAATGCATTTCTCCCCGCTCATGCCGAGAAAGTGTTCAATATGCTCGATGACATCATCCAGCACCGCACCGCCCTGCCGCACCAGAAACGGCGCATACAGGTTGATGCCCACCAGACCGCCTCGCCGTACTATCTCAGCAAACTGCGCATCCGTCAGGTTGCGCGCATGGCGGCACAGTGCGCGGCTGTCGCTGTGCGACGCGACGAACGGACCGTCTATTATCTCGCATACATCCCAGAACCCGCGCTCGGACAAATGGGACACATCCACGATGATGCCTTTATCAACACAGTCCCGCACCAACTGCCCGCCGTCATCCGTTAAGCCTTCCTCCTGATTGACCGCAGACGAACACCCGAAGCGGCTGCGGTAGTTCCACGTGAGGGTCAGCAAACGCACTCCCGCGTCATAAGCGACGTCCAGCGCATCCGGCCGGTCGGGCAGCAGTTCTGCACCCTCGATAGACAGAAACGCCGCCGCTTTGCCCGCGTCTGACGCCGCCTGTAAATCCGCTGCTGAGCGGCAGAACATCAGCCAGTCGGCGTTGTCGGCAAACTCGCGTGCCGCCGTTTGCAGCATGCGGCGCAGCCGTTCGTCCGTCGGCGTGTCCAGCAGACAATCCCGCCCACACGCCTGCGCTTCGCTCGGCGCACGCGCGCCGCAGAACAAAGCAAAAAACTGCGCATAATGTGTATAGCGCTGCGTCGCAGCAAAATTCACATGCAGGTCGTTTTCCCGCAAGCGCTTGCCTGTCTCACAGCATTCATACAGGGTGTCGCAGTGCAGATCAAACAGCTTCATTCTCACCCTCCAAACGCATTCTCCAGATGATAGATGCGCGGCGCGGCGGTTGCTCCCTCCTCGCCGTATACCTCGACCACGTCGAAACGTGGCTGTAACTGGGACGGATGCTTCTGCAGCCACAGCGCAGCTGTAGCGGTAATGCGCTGCTGCTTGGCAGCTGTGACAGCCTCGCGAGCCGCAGCGAAACGGTCGCTTTTGCGCGTCTTGACCTCGACAAACACAATATATTCCCCGCGGGACGCAATAATGTCGATTTCTCCGAAGCGAGTGCGAAAATTGGTTTCCACCGTACGGTAGCCCTCGCGCTCCAGATAGGAACGTGCGGCATCCTCGCCCCATGCGCCCTTCATCGCGGCGCCTCGGGATGTTTTTGGTAAAACTTCTTTAAAAACGTGCGCCGATGGATGGGACACGGACCGTGTTCAAGCAGCGCCGCATCATGCGCGCGTGTCTCGTACCCTTTATGCTTTTCAAATCCGTAAACCGGATAACGCGCGGCAAAATCACGCATCAACCGGTCACGTGTCACTTTGGCGACAATGGAGGCCGCGGCAACACTCGGAATGCATGCGTCACCGGACACGACACATTCATATGGCAAAGACAACCCCTCCGAGCGGTTCCCGTCCACATAGACAAAGTCTGCCGGCTGCGGCAACCCCTCGACTGCCTGCTGCATGGCGCGATACGTCGCTTGCAGGATATTGATTTCGTCGATTGTCTTTTCATCGACCAGCGATACTGACCACGCAATTGCGTTCTCAGTAATTACATCAAACAGCGCCTCTCGTTTTTTCTCGCTGAGCTTTTTGGAGTCGTTTAAGCCCTCAATGACAATGCCGGCAGGCAGAATCACCGCTGCCGCGCACACCGGACCCGCAATCGGACCGCGCCCGGCTTCGTCGACGCCACACACTGCGGAATAGCCGGCCTTCCACGCCTTCTCTTCAAATTCCCACGTCATTGCATATAATCCTCCGGCGTTTCCAGCGTGATGCGCCCCAGCACACCGCCGCGGAACTCATCGAGCAGAATGCGCGCCATGCGCTCGGTATCAATCTCACCGCCGCGCAGCAGGAAACCGCGCCGCTGTCCGGCTTGCGTCAGCATGTCATACCCCGGAAAATCGCTCTCCTCCGGCGGCGTCACACCGTACCGCTCAGCTATCGCCTGCGGCGCCTGTACGGCAAGCAGCTCCATCAGCTTGCAGCCGAGCGTCTCCACATCCAGAATATCGTCGCGAATCGCACCCGTGCATGCCAGCAGGATACCGACACGCTCATCGTCAAACTTAGGCCACAGGATGCCCGGTGTGTCGAGCAGGTCGATACCGCTCTCCACACGGAACCACTGGCTGCCGCGTGTCACACCCGGCTTATCCGCCGCCTTGGCGGACTTGCGGCCGAGAATACGGTTGATAAAGGTCGATTTACCCACATTAGGGATACCCACGACCATGACGCGCACCGCTTTACCGACCAGACCTTTTTCATTCCACCCGGCAATCTTATCCGCGAGCAGCGTACGCACCGCGTTTGCAAACGCCTGCGTTCCCTGCCCCTTGCGACTGTCGGTTTCGATGACCGCCATACCCTGCGAGCGGAAATGCTTTGCCCACACGGCGGTTTTCGAAGGGTCTGCCAAATCAATCCGGTTGAGAATCATCAGACGCGGCTTTCCCGCGGCGATGTCGTCCATATCCGGATTGCGGGACACCTGTGGGATGCGCGCGTCTACAACCTCGCACACTGCATCTACTTGCTTAATATATTCCGCCATCTGACGACGGGTTTTTGTCATATGGCCGGGATACCATTGAATATTCATCTTATCACGCTACCGATCCAAAATCACTGAACGGAAATACTACGCTGAGCACATGTCCCAGAACATAGCGCTCATCCACCATGCCAAGGCTGGACCACCGGCTGTCGGTTGAACCGTTGCGGTTATCACCCAGCACATAGATGCAGCCCTCCGGCACGGTCTGCGGATAAGTCAAATCGCCCATGCGCTCAAGTGTATTGATTTTCTCCAAAATATACGGCTCATCGAGTACCTCACCGTTGACAAGTACGTCACCTGTCACCGGATCAATGTCCACCGTATCGCCGCCGGTTGCAATCACACGCTTGACGATCGGCTGGTCGTGCCAAAAGCCTTCCTTACGCAGAATGACAATATCCCCTTTTTCCGGTGTATACCCCAGATTGCTGACCAGCATGATACTGTGATCCTGCAAAGTCGGATACATGGATGTACCGTCTACACCAATGAGACGCACAAAGAACGTGAATACAACAACAAAAAATATCAGCACAACCATGAGGGATTCTCCCCAGCTGAACAGTTCGCTGGAAAAACGCCCCTCGGCTTTCTTTTTCTCTTCGGTCTGTGCTTGCTCCATGATAATTCCTCCAAAAAGATAAGCATACTATTTTATTATAGCGGCATATTTCCATCTGCGCAAGACCAAAAACGCGGAATAGGCAAAAACGGGGAGCATCAGCTCCCCGTTTTTGTTGTTCGGTTGTAAAAATTAAACCTTCTCGGCAACCTTAGCAGCCTTACCTACGCGGCCGCGCAGATAGTACAGCTTGGCGCGGCGAACCTTACCGCTGCGCACAACCTCGAACTTTGCTACGTTCGGGGAGTGTACCGGGAACGTCTTCTCAACGCCTACGCCATAGGAAATACGGCGAACGGTAACCGTCTGGTTTACACCGGCGTGCTTCTTGGCAATGATGATGCCCTCGAAAATCTGAATACGCTCGCGGTTGCCTTCCTTAATCTTCGCGTGTACCTTAACGGTATCACCGATCTTGAGCTCCGGCAGATCGCTCTTCAGCTGCTGCTCGGACAATACTTTGACCAGATCCATCTTTCTGTCATCCTTTCGTCTTAGACATTCTTGCCCTATTTTCCCTACAAATAAGCAGAGGAATGCCCGTGTTACCGAAATATAATACCACAATCCCTTGCGCTTTGCAAGTGTTTTTTCCGCATAAAAACCAATATTTTCACTTTCGCTTGTTTTTTTGGCAAATCATAGTATACTGGTAGTGACTCTATTTGTAAAGGAGCAATTACCATGTGGGCTTATGAAAGTGTTTTCTACCAAATTTATCCGATCGGTTTCTGCGATGCGCCGCGCGTCAACGACGGCATCACCGTCCCGCGCATCAGTAAGGTAGCGGACTGGGCCGATCATATTTCGAAACTTGGCTGCAACGCCGTCTATTTCTCCCCGATCTTCGAATCTGACAGCCACGGTTATGATACCCGTGATTTCCGTAAAATCGACTGCCGCCTCGGCACAAATAAGGACTTTGCCGCTGTCTGCGAAACGCTGCATGAAAACGGTATCAAGGTTGTGCTCGACGGTGTGTTTAACCACGTCGGCCGCGGCTTCTGGGCCTTCCGCGACGTGCAGGAAAAGAAATGGGACTCGCCTTACAAGGACTGGTTCCACATCTCCTTTGACGGAAACTCCAATTATAACGACGGCTTCTGGTACGAGGGCTGGGAGGGCCATTACGAGCTGGTCAAGCTCAATCTGAAAAACCCTGCGGTTGTGCAGCACATTTTCGACTGTATCCGTCTGTGGGTAGAGGAATTCGACATTGACGGCCTGCGGCTGGATGTTGCCTATTGTCTGGACAAGGACTTCATCCGTCAGCTGCGCGCGTTCTGCGACAGCTTGGGACGCGACTTTTTCCTGGTGGGCGAGCTGCTGCACGGGGATTACAACCAGTTTGTCGGCGACCAGATGCTGCACTCCTGCACCAACTACGAGTGTTACAAGGGCCTGTACTCTTCGATGAACAGCTTGAACCTTTTTGAAATCACCCATTCCCTGTTGCGTCAGTTTGGCCCGGAAAACTGGACACTGTACCGCGGCAAGCATCTGTTGGATTTCGTTGACAACCATGATGTTACCCGTATTGCATCCATTTTGCAAAACCCCAAGCACCTGCCGCTCGTCTATGCGCTGCAATTCGGCATGCCCGGCATCCCCTGTGTGTATTACGGCAGCGAATGGGGCGCGACAGGAGAAAAGCATCAGGGAGATGACGCGCTGCGTCCTTCGTTTGAAAAACCGTTGTGGAACGACCTGACTGATTGGATTGCGGCACTTGCCAAAGCGCACCGCGAAAGCAAGGCGCTGTGTTACGGCGATTTCAAGCAGGTCGTGCTGACCAACAAACAATGCATCTGGGAGCGCATCTTTGAGGATGAGCGTGTGCTGATTGCGGTCAATATTGACGAAGCACCGTATGTTGCACATTTTGATGCGAAATGCGGGCAGGCGGTTGACCTGATTTCCGGCAAGCTGCATGACTTCGGCGGCGGCAGCGAGCTGCCTGCCTATTCTGCTTTCTTCTGGAAATGCGAACGATAAAACAGGATATAAAAAAGACGGCGCTTGCAGGCGTCGTCTTTTTTGATGCAATCATTTAATATAGTCAATCACCAGTGTATAAACCGAATCGTCACTCATGGTCACCGTAAACTCCACCATACTGCCATCCCGGCGGAATTTCTCAAGCCCTGATTTTGTCAGCGCCAAGGCATTGGAAGAGGTCGTATAATCCGTGCCGGCTTCCAGCTCTGTGTCAGCGCCATTCCAGACCGTCGTCACACTGCTCACGGTCAAACTGCTCAGCGGCAGCGTAAAGCTCGGCTCTGTCGGTGCATATGTATCATACTCCGCAACATAGGCATACATACCGGATGGAGTGGAGTCTGTAACCGTCAAATTAAATGTACTGATACCGCCGTTCTTCAGGTCTGCCGAAACCGTATAGGTACCTGTCCGCAGCTGTGCCAGCACACCGCGACGCAGCACCAGAGAACGATTCACGTTATCGAATTCGTAATCAATTTCAGAAAATCCCAAAACCACACCCAGAATATCACTTTCAGAGAAGACGCCCGACAGCTTCACACGCACATCCTGAAAGCCGCTTGCACGATAATATCGGTCAAAGGTAACCGCTTGTACCGATGCCGCTTCCTCCGAATTGGTAACGGAAAGCGAAATACTCTCCCGCTGGCCATTTGATAGCGTGAGCGACAGCGTATAGTTTCCCTTTGCAAGCGACGTCAGATACGAGGACGAAATCGCAATACCGGAAGAGGTTTTCGTGTAATCCGAAGATTCATTCAGACCTGCCCCATTGCAAAAAACGGAGGACACCGTCACGTTATTGGGCACGTTGACCATTACATCCGTTCCCAATGCGGACGGATTTGCCAAATCTACCGCAATGCTTTTCGGCACGACCCCTGCCGTACTGATACCACTCATTGTTTTCCCGCCGATGGTTGCCGACACACCTTTTTCTATGGCATATCCGGATACAGAGACACTGCTGGCAAAACTCACGCCATCCACTTGAATATTTGCCTGATAGACCGAGCCATAGCCGGTCACAGAGCTCGGCTGTTCTACCGTCATCTGGTAAATCTTTGTACCCGCCGTGGTGCTGACCGTGGACTCCCCTGTGAGCGTAAGATCTTCGACATTCGCATCAAGCGTCAGAGAGACTCGCCCCTCACCGTTCACCTCAACCCCTGAAAAGCCATTGTCTTCTGCCGAGGTCAGGGATTTTTCATACAACGTTGCTGCCGACTGCACCTCCGTCTTCCCGATGCGAGTAGCGCCCGTTGCAGTAACCTGCAGCAGGCGCCCCATCGGTGACGAAACAATCATGTGATCGCTCGACGTATTCATCATTGTAACCGTACCGCCGGACACGATAACGGAACCCTTGACCGTCACATTACTCAGGGTGACTGCATCAGAACCCAGTCCCTCCGTGATGTACAAATCGCCCTGAATCGTAGCATCGGACAGTGAACAGCTTTCCGAAATGGTAACATTCGCAGTATCGGTTTTCAAATCAGCCCCTGTATACGCTTTGCCCGCAACAGATAACGAAGTTCCCATGTAATAGTACAGGATTTTTGCAACCTCACCGCGCGTTACCACATGATTGGGCTGGAACGAACCGTCCGAATATCCCGCCAGAAAACCTTTATCGGCCGCTGCCTTGATATATCCCGCGCTCCATCCGGATATCTGGTCGCGGTCGGTAAACGGCAGGTCAGAGGGCGAAACATTACCCGGATCTGCTTTGAACAGGCGGCCGACAATAACCGCAGCCTGTTCGCGCGTCACCTTGCCCTCAGGGTCCATCTTGTTATCTCCTACGCCATTGATATATCCGTATTTTTTAGCAATTTGTACCGTGTCGTAATACCACGCGTTTCTCGGTACATCGGTATAAGAGATGGCCGCCGTTTCCGTAAAATGAAATGCACGATTGATATATCGCATAAATTCCGCACGCGTCATATCACGATTCGGTTCATATTTCCCCGTTGTTGCGCTCGGATTGATGACACCTTCCCGATCCAGATATTCAATGTAGGTTTTTGCCCAGTGCCCGTCCAAATCAGATGCAGCTGAGGCAAACGGAAGCATTGCCGTCAGCATAACCATACACAGCAAAGCGGATAACAACCGTTTTTTCATATCCATACAACCCCTTATTGATGCTGTCAATAGTATACCATACCCAATTCAACTTGACAACCACCATTCTTTTCATATGTTTTTGACAAATTGCAAAAACAGACGTCCTTTTCTGCTTGTGCCTCCGAATGCGACGATGCGGGCCCGGCCCATACCGCGCACCGTGAGCTTATCCCCCTCGCCTATCAGCCGTTCCGGTTTCAAGCAAGGCGCATGATTGACATAAACCAGCCCTTTTTCAATGCGCTCCTGCGCGCTTTTGCGCGACATGCCGAACACCAGCGCCGCCACACTGTCCAGCCGCGGCGAAGCTACCGACCCGCTGCCCTGTATTTCTTGCGCCGGTTTGCATTTCAGCGTTTCTAGCGGCTCGCGCGTAAGTGAAATCTGCTTGCGCCCCGCCTTGGCAAAGTGCAGCAAAATAAACTCCGCCATATCCTCCAGCACAAGAATATCCGCCCCTTCCTCGTGCACCAGAATATCGCCCACGACCGCGCGGTCGATTTGCAGCCCCATCAGCGCCCCCAGATAATCGCGATGGGTGAGCGTATCCTCTTTTCGTTTATGTGCGCGCAGCAGCGCCAGCGGAGCAGCCTGTTTTGCACTTTCCGCATCCAGATAATCCGGGTAAAACAGATAAATGCCGCGTTCGGCATCCTCGTATCCGCCCCAGAACAGCGCGTGACCCGTCGCACCGCAAAGACGCACCGCCTCCGTGCACAGTGCTCGCTCATTCATACTGAGGAACTTAGTGTGCGTCAGATAGCCGCGCGTCTCACAGGTCTGCTCCTTGTCCAGCAGACCGGCCAGAAGCAACCGCTCTTCTCCCGTTCCACCCAGCGCATTTAAAATATCATTTCTACTTTTCAACCGTTTTTCCTCCGCTTATAGCCGCAGTTTTTTCCAAAGCTATTGTACTATTTCTCACTTTCGTTTACAATAGAATTATTGTTCACCAAGGAGGCGTAAAGCACATGTCGGTCAAGGATGCGGTATTACAGGCACTCGAACAAGCGCGGGGCAAACGGTTGTCCGGCGGACAGCTTGCCCAGCAACTCGGTGTATCGCGCGCCGCAGTGCACAAAGCGATTGCCGCGCTGCGCAGCTGCGGCATGGCAATTGACGGTGTACCAGGCGAGGGCTATCGGCTTGCGCCGGAGGATGACAGCCTGACTGCCGCCGGTGTACAGGCGCTGCTCGACACCCGCTTTGTGGGACGCGAAATGGTTGTCCTTCCCAGTTTAAGCTCCACCAATACCGTTATCAAAGAGCGGTATCTGGACCGGCCGCATGGCTTTGTCCTGCTGGCCGAGGAGCAGACCGGCGGCCGCGGCCGTCTTGGGCGCACCTTTGTCTCTCCCGCCGAAACCGGCGTTTACCAGACCATTCTGCTGCATCCTACCCTGCCCATCAGTCATATCCAGCTTGCCACCATTGCCGCCGCTGTCGCTGTGGCAGAAGCGGTGACACAGACGGCTGGTTTCTCCCCGGAAATCAAATGGGTCAACGATGTGCTGTATGAAGGGCGCAAGCTCAGCGGCATCCTGACCGAAGCTACCATCGAGGGCGAAAGCGGTATGGTCAGCTCGCTGCTGGTCGGCATCGGCGTCAACCTGCGGCCCAATCCCGCGTGGCCGGAGGATGTGCGTGCCGTCGCGGGCGCGCTGAGCGAATTCGGGCGCACGCCGCGCCGTGCAGAGCTGGCGGCTGCTGTGCTGACCCATTTCGAGCGCGCCTATTCCCTATTGGAGCAGGACCGTGCGGATGCATTGCTTGAGTTGTACCGCAGCCGCTTGTGCTGTCTAGGCAAGCCGATCCGAGTCATCAGTCCCACAGAAACCTATCAGGCCGACTGTATCGGCTTGGATGACAACGGCTTTTTGCTGGTGCGTGATGCGGACGGACAGACCCGCACGCTCTCCAGCGGAGAAATCAGCATCCGTTTCTGACAATGTGCGACACTATATTATATAATGTAAGGAGTATCCCTTTATGTTTCAAACCGCCGCAGGCGTCACCGTTCCTTTTCCGGACAAGCTGCGTGAGCAGTATCAGCGGGATGGAGACACCATCATCTGCAATCTGAGCTTTGAAAAGCTATCCGATTTTATCCATGCCTTTTATGCTTCGCTGACCGAACCACTGTTTCTCGCCATCCACCCGGACGCGGAGCAGGATGAAGTCTGGTATCTGGACGGCATGACCAAAAAACAGTTGACCATGATTCTCGACGGCTACGGCGAACTGCTGCTGCAGGACGGTCTTTCTGCATTCGCCATCGGCTCGCTTGCGACCGAAGAAGAGCTGTTCGTGCAGAAATACAAAGTGCTGTCCATCTACAGCCCGCAGATTGCCCGCATGGAAAAGCTGCTCGCGCGCTTTGAAGTACCGCGCACGGATTCGATTGTCACCGCTTGGGACACGTTTTCCCAAGCGCATCCGGGAGAAGCGCAGCGGCTGGAAATCGCCGGCATGACTGTCTTGGATATGATTGGTGACCTGCAGAAAATCGGCATGTATAAAGGCTGACGCAATCGCGTCAGCCTTTTTCTCTGCTCAGAGGAACAGACTGACCGCCGCGCGGCGGCGATAGCCCTCCTCAAGTTCGCTTTTATGATATAAGTAACCCGCGTCATCATAATATTTCGCACTCTTGGGACATTTTTTGACACAAGCGCCACACTTGATGCAGATACCGGTAAAGTCCCGCACATTTTCCGGGTTAATCGAACCCATGGGACATACTTTCGCACAGAGACCGCAATTGTCACACGCTTCGCTTGTCTTTGGCTTGACCTTACGAATGTCCACCGGTTTGCCCGCGCGGTCGCGCGGCTGGTAGTACGCCCGTTCCTCCCGCGCTCGTCCCGGCACCGCAATCGACGGCGTGTCCGCAGATACTTCCGCAACGCGCTCAGCTATCTGCGCCGCAAATTCTGCGGCCAGTGTCAAATCATCTGCATCCGGACGACCTGCGGCAAGCGTGTTCGAAAATGAGTGTTCCCCCACAAAGGCCGCCGCTGCGAACGGCACAAAGCCGTTATCCGCAAGGATGTCACGCAGCTCAATCAGCGAATCATCAAACGCGCGGTTGCCGAATGTGACCACCGGCACTGCTGCCGCACCGTGTCCCTGCACGGTGGCCAGATATTTCAGCAGCACATTCGGTACTCGACCCGCATAGGTCGGCGTGCCGAAGATGACCAAATCCTCCGCCGTAAAATCCGGCGTCCCTTGCCGCGCCTCCGGCAAAGTAAAATCATACTCCGAAACCGGAGCATCCAATGCCTGCGCCACTCTTTCCGCAATCCGGGTCACAACACGCTTTGTTGTCCCGGTCGCACTCCAATACACTGCCCACACCCGATTTACCTGCATATGCCGCGCCTCCTTTTCTGCTTATTGTCAGTATAACAGATACCCGGACAAGCGTCAAAGCCGAGCCGCACAAAATAAAAAAAGCAGCCGCAAAAGCGGCTGCTTTTCTGCTTTAAATTTCCATGATGATTGGCAGCACCATCGGGCTGCGCTTGGTCTTTTTGAACAGATAATCGCTCACATCGCCCTTGATTGCCGACTTGAGACTGTTCCAATCACGCAGATTTTCCACCGCACAGCGGTCGAGTGCCATCTGCGAAATATTGCGCAGCTCTTCCATCAGCGCTTCCGCCTCCTTGACGTAAACAAAGCCGCGGGAAACGATATCCGGACCGGCGATAACAACGCCTGTTGTCGCATCCACCGTCACCACAACAACCAGCAGACCGTCTTCGGACAGGTGCTTGCGGTCGCGCAGCACCGCAGTGCCTACATCACCGATGCCCAAACCGTCAACCAGCAGACGACCCGCCGGCACGGGATTGCCCAGACGAGCGGAGTTTTCGCTGATTTCAACCGGGCGGCCGACTTCAGTAATCAATACGTTCTTAGGATTGACACCCATTTCGCGCGCCAGACCGGCATGCTGCATCAGCATACGGTATTCACCGTGCACCGGAATGAAGTACTTCGGCTTGCACAGGCCCAGCATGAGCTTCAAATCCTCCTGGCAGGCGTGACCGGATACGTGAATCGCGGCAGAGCGGTCATAGATGACTTCCGCGCCCTGTTTATACAGCTCATTAACCATATTATTGATGGACTTCTCATTTCCGGGGATGGCGGAAGCTGCAATCAAAATCCGGTCGCCCGCACTGACCTCGACCTGCTTATGGCTGCCGTAGGCCATGCGATACAGTGCTGACATGGTCTCGCCCTGTGAGCCGGTGGACACAATAATCAGCTGACTGCGTGCATAGCGCTTGATTTCGGAAATATCAATCATTACCTTACCGGTATCCCTGAGATAACCAAGCTCTCCCGCCACCTTGGAGATTTTCTCCATGCTGCGGCCGCATACGGCAACCTTGCGTCCCGCCTTGGCTGCAATGTCCAAAATCTGCTGCAAGCGCGATACATTAGATGCAAAGGTGGCGATAATGATACGCTGGTCGCTTTCCATGATGAACTTCTCCAGCGACTTGCCCACGATTTTTTCACTCGGGGTATAGCCCGGACGCTCCACATTCGTCGAGTCGCTCATCAGCGCAAGGATACCCTTTTTGCCCAGCTCACCGATACGCACCAAATCAATCATCTCACCCGAAACCGGCGTCAGATCGATTTTAAAGTCGCCGGTGTGCAAAATCGTACCCAGCGGCGTGGTGATGGCCAACGCTACCGAATCCGCAATCGAATGGTTGGTGTGAATGAACTCCACCTTAAAGCATCCCAGCTTAATCGTGTCGCCCGCGCGCACACGATTGAGCTTTACCTTTTGCGGCATCTTGTGCTCACTCAGTTTGGTCTCAATAATGCCGCATGTCAGCCGGGTTGCATAAATCGGTGCATTGCACTCTCGCAGAACATACGGAATTGCGCCAATGTGGTCCTCATGACCGTGCGTGATTACATAGCCACGCAGCTTGTTGATGTTGCGCTTGAGATAAGTGGTATCCGGGATGACCAGATCCACACCCAGCATATCGTCGTCCGGAAACGCAACGCCACAGTCCACAACGAGAATATCGCTGCCATATTCGATCACGGTCATATTCTTACCGATCTCATTGAGGCCACCGAGCGGTATAATCTTCAGTTTTTCTTTCATAACAGTTTTATCACTTTCCTTTATTCATCAGTTTAATACCTGTAAAACATCAACCCAGGGATTTCCCTGCGTCTTTTACAAAGACAGACCTGCATCCCGTTCGTCTGCCCTTATGCACTATTTTATCTCTGCGCTGCAGCCCGGTCTCGCCCCATATCGGCAACGCATCCCCAGCGGACTGCAAACACTTATTTTTAATAATACCACATTCCTCTTACCGTGTAAAGTTTTTTTACAAGTGCCGGATACCGGGATGCAGACCGTCCGATTTACTTCTGGACAATCTATATATACTTATTATATAATAGTATTCACAAGCATGCATTTGATTATCCGTGATTGGAAACTGTTCCCCACTTCTCCGGTCTACACGGTTCATGGTTTTTCGTGTTTCCCCACCTGCCATCGAAAAATGTCATTTTGTAACCGTTCTTTGTGCACATACTCATCTGGGATGCTAAAATTCAACCTTATTTTTCATTCAGCTATACAGATTTTCCATCTGCACGGCAAAACAATTATGCAATTTGAACAAAAATATAAAAAACCGTTTGACAAATACGCGATTGTAAAGTATCATAGGTTACAGATCAGAAACAGATCGACAACAAATCAGTAACAGCCAGAAAACAAATCGGCTTTTGCCGATACCGCGTTTCAGCGGGTTTTCACGACGATTAGGAGTGTAACACATGTTCTTTTCTTTGCGAAAGCATGCATCCAAACTGATTGCTGCGACACTGGCGGTCGGCACAATGGCTTCCATCAGCGCTGCAGCGCTCGATCAGCCAGTTGCAATGCTCTCTTCCAACCTGAATGCATCCGTCGGTACGGTTTTAACCTCCGACCAAATCAACACTGCTGAGCAGGCTCTTTCCAAGGCTAAGGCTGAAGCAGCGGCCAAGGCGGAAGCAGAAGCCAAGGCGAAGGCTGAGGCGGCAGCAAAAGCTGAAGCGGCACAGCAGGCAGCTTCCAGCACCACCACCAATTCTTCGCAGTCGCAGCAGTCCTCCAATAACAATCTGCTGACCGAGCCGGTATCCGCCAAGACGGTTGCCTACTCTTCCTCGCTTCTCGCAACCGACGCCATCAAAAATAATTCGACGGCACTGGGCAACTACAAGCTGACCTTCTATTGCCCCTGTGAGCTCTGCAACGGCGTTGCCGGTGCAAAAACTGCTTCCGGTACGACTCCGACCGAGGGCCGCACGATTGCTGTAGATTCGTCGATAATTCCGCTGGGCAGCCGCGTTTATATTGAAGGTTACGGCGTATTCATTGCAGAGGACACTGGCGGAGCCATCAAGGACAACAAGATTGACGTTTTCGTTTCTTCGCATGACCGCGCATATGAGCTTGGCGTGCAGTACGCAAACATCTATCTGCTGGGCTGAGATAAGTCAATTTCAAGGACTATGCTTGCATAGTCCTTTTTCTTTTGCTATGATAGGAATACTAAGGAGTGACCGCATCATGAACGCTGCTGAACGGCGCATCAAAATCACCCATCTGCTCATGCAGACCCAAAAACCGCTTTCCGCCACCGCATTAGCTGCGCAATGCGGCGTAAGTCGGCAAATCATCGTCGGAGATGTTGCACTGCTGCGTGCCGGTGGGCTTTCTGTGTTAGCCACACCGCGCGGTTATATTTTGGAGACCGCCGCCTCTACCCCTATCCATACGGAGCGGCGTGTTGTGTGCCGACATGGCGATGAGCGTCTGTTGGAAGAACTGTACACCATAGTTGATTTAGGCGGCGCACTGCTTGATGTAACAGTCGAACATTCGGTTTATGGGCAAATCTGCGCCCCGCTGCATATTTTTTCCCGCTATGATGCCGATATGTTCTGCGAAAAGCTGAAAAAACCTGCAGCACGCCCGTTATGTGACTTAACCGGCGGCATCCATCTGCACACGCTGCGTGCGCCGGATGAGGCCACGCTCGACCGTGTGATACAAGGACTGCAGGAGAAAGGCTTTCTGCTCACAGACGAGAAATAGTCCGCCACAACCATATCCCCTACATACAGATAGCAAAACGGTAAACAAAAAAGCCGCAGAGTTTCCATCTGCGGCTTTTTCTATTTCAGGGAAAACTTACTTTTGCAGGGTTTTGGCAAAGCTGTCCTTGAGCGTGACGATACGGTTGAAGCGGCCATCTTCCCTATCCTTGACGTAGTAGCCCATACGGACAAACTGGAAGCGTTCGCCCTCCTTGGCATCGCCCAGCGACGGCTCCAACTTGCAGCCCGTCAGCTTCTTGAGCGATTCCGGATTGAGATAATCCAGATAATCCGTTCCCTCCGGCACATCGTTCACGTTTTCCAGCGTAAACAGGTTATCATACAGGTACAGGTCGGCATCCAGCGCATGTGCAGCGGATACCCAGTGAATCGTTCCCTTAACCTTGCGGCCATCTGCGGGCATGCCGTTGCCGGTTTCCAAATCGGCCGTGCAGCGAATCTCCACAATTTCACCGTTTTCGTCCTTGACAACCTCGTTGCAGCGGACGATATAGGCGCCCATCAGGCGCACCTCACCCTCCGGCTTGAGGCGCTGGAACTTCGGAGGCGGAACCTCGGCAAAGTCGCTCTTCTCGATATACAGCTCACGTGTAAACGGCACCTTGCGCGTCCCTGCGGCTTCGTCGCGCGGATTGTTGGGCACCTCAAACTCTTCGCACTGGTCCTCGGGATAATTGGTGATGACCAGCTTGACCGGCTCGGTGACCGCCATGCGACGAAGTGCCGTCTCGTTCAGCTCCTCGCGGATGCAGTGCTCCAGCAGCTTGATGTCGACCAGCGAATCCGCCTTGGCAACGCCTGCACGCTGCACAAAATCCAGAATCGCGCTGGGCGTGTAGCCACGGCGGCGCAGCGCGCACAGCGTAGGCATACGCGGGTCATCCCAACCCTCGACGTGGTTCTCAAACACCAGCTGGCGCAGATAACGCTTGGACATAACCGTGTGCGTCACATTCAGACGCGCAAACTCGCGCTGCTTGGGATGATGCGGCAGAGGGCAGTTATCCACGACCCACTCGTACAGCGGACGGTGGTTTTCAAATTCAATCGAGCACAGCGAATGCGTGATGCCCTCGATGGCATCCTGAATCGGATGTGCAAAGTCATATAAGGGATAAATGCACCACTTGTCACCCTGCCGATGGTGATGTGCGCGCACGATGCGGTAAATCGCGGGGTCGCGCAAGTTCATATTCGGACTTGCCATGTCAATTTTAGCACGCAGCGTCTTGGAGCCATCCTCGAACTTACCCGCACGCATGTCTGCAAACAGCTGCAAATTCTCCTCCACCGAACGCCCCCGATACGGGCTTTCCTTGCCCGGCTCAGTCAGCGTGCCGCGATAGGCGCGCATTTCCTCCTGCGTCAGGTCGTCTACATAGGCCTTGCCATCCTTGATGAGCGCAACTGCGCACTCATAGCAGGTCTCAAAGTAATCCGAGCCATAGAACACACCGCCGGACGGCTCCTCACCGGTCAGCCATTTGATGTCCTCCCAGATGGAGTCAACATACTCGGTGTCCTCCTTGACCGGGTTGGTGTCGTCGTAGCGCAGGTTAAACAGGCCGTTATACTTTTTGCCAATCGACCAGTTGATAAAGATTGCCTTGGCCGAACCGATGTGCAGATAGCCGTTCGGCTCGGGCGGGAAACGGGTATGGATGCGCTCGTTCAGCCCGGCTGCAATATCCTCATCAATGATTTCGGTCAAAAAGTTATTTACATTTTCCATCATAGCGTTTTTCTTCCCCCAAAAGCCGAATTAAAGCGTCTTTACGCAGCGTTCCAAACGTTCCAGCACCTTGTCGCGGCCCAGAATGCCCATGACCGTCTGCAAATCAGGCGCGTTCTGCCGTCCAGCAACCGCCACACGAACCACCATGGAAACATCGCCTACCGCGCCCTTGTACGCGGACGGGTCAGCCTTGTATGCCTTGGTATCCGCAGCATAGCCGTGTGCCGACGCAATCTGCTTCATCTTTTCAAAGAAGCCATCCGGCGTATCGTTTTCGTCAAACATCTGCGCAAAATCCGCGAGAATCGCCTTGGCATCCTCGGCAGACACGCGCTCCGGCATGGTGTAGTCCGGCTGGAACAGCTCGTCGAACATAAAATCCATGTAACCCTTCGCATCCGACCAGAGCGCCAAATCCTTACGCGGCTTCTTGCCGCCGCGTCCGATGGCGAGATATGCCTTGGAGAAGGCCGGGTCGCGCGTAATCAGGTCGTGGAACGGCTTGTCATTTTCCGCACTCCACGCCGCAATATAGTCATATACCGTGTCGGCCGACATACGCGAGATGACGTTCTTGGAAACGTCGTGCAGCTTCTCAATGTCAAACAGCGCGCCCGAACCGCTCATCTTCTTGGTCGAGAACGGGAAATCGTTCATCGGTAAATCGGGGTTAGCACGCCGCCACTCCTCAAAGTTGGAGTTGAGCAGCGTCATCAGGTACTCGAGCACCGCCGGCACCGGATAGCCCTCCTGCTCATAGAAGGTCAGCGCAAGCTCGGGGTCCTTGCGCTTAGACAGCTTGCGCTTGCCGCCGGTTTCCGGGTCAATTTTCATCAGCTGAGCGGTGTGCGCGTACTTAGGGGCCTTCCAGCCCATCGCACGGAACAGCTGCAAATGTACCGGCAGGGTTGCCAGCCACTCCTCGCCGCGCACGACTACGGTCGTACCCATCAGATGGTCGTCCACCACATGCGCGAAGTGATAGGTCGGAATACCGTCCGACTTGAGGATGACGATATCCTGATCGTTCTCGGTAACCTCCATCTTGCCCTTGACAAGGTCCTCGTGCCGAATCTTATTCTCAATGCTGCCCTCCGAGCGGAAGCGCACGACATAGGGCGTACCCTTGGCGAGTTCTGCTTCGATATCCTCCATCGGACGGTCACGCCAGACGGCATATTTGCCGTAATAGCCGAAATTCTCCTTGTTGGCCTCCTGCTGAGCGTGCGCCGCTGCGAGTTCCTCCTCCGTGCAGAAGCACGGATAGGCCATGCCGCGCTGCACCAGACTCTTGACAAAGGTCTGGTAAATTTCCGCGCGCTGACTCTGACGGTACGGACCGTATGCACCGTTGTCGCCCTCAAGCGTTGCGCCCTCGTCAAAATTCAGGCCGAATGCGCGGAACACCTCGATAATGGTGCGCACGCCGCCCTCGACCTCACGCTTTTTGTCCGTATCCTCGATACGCAGATAGAACACGCCGTCCGACTGATGCGCCAGACGCTCGTCCACCAGCGCGCCGTACAGGTTACCCAGATGCATAAACCCCGTGGGGCTGGGACCCATACGGGTCACCTTTGCGCCCTCCGGCAGCGTGCGTTTGGGATAGCGCGCCTCGATTTCCTCCGGCGTAGTATTGATATGCGGGAACAGCAGTTCCGCCAAACGGTTATAATCCATTTTGTTCACTCCAACTTCCTTGATGGACATTTTAGCCCATGATAGGAATATTTTATCACAGCGCATCGCGCGGTGCAAGGCGCAAAGCGCATCAATCGACGGCTTCCGCGCCCTTGGTTTTTGGCATAGCTGCGCGCTGCAAAGGCAAAGCGGCATGGCGATTTTGCCATGCCGCTTTTGCAAGCCCCGCTCCCTTACGGATTGATTGTTTTGGGATTGGTGTCCGCGCCGGTATCCGCCGTACCGGTTGTCGTTCCCTTATCGTTGCCCGTTACCGCATCGCCGACTTTGTCCATGCCGTTATCAATTGCATTTCCGGCATTATCCATGCCGTTCTCCACGGCATCACCCACATTGTCCATACCATTCTCAATGTCGTCGCCGACGGTATTGCCGTTATCGACCACGCCGTCATTGTTCTGGTCCTCGGTCACGTTATTGTCCGTGCCGTTCTGGTTGGTTTCGTCCGCCGTGTTGGAGCAGCCGCAGGCAAACACCATCGTCAGCGCGGCAAGCAAAGCGATAAGCCTTTTCATTGCATTTCCTCCTTGTGTATTTGCCGTTAGTATAGGAGGTGTTTCGCTTTTTTATACGTTAAAATCAATTTTTTGCATATGAGATAATACAACCGAGCAGGTCAGTCCGGTCACAAGACCAAGCGGCACACTCATTACCAGCAGAAACGGCAGATACGCCACCACCGCGCCGGTCTGCATCCAAATCACCGCCGCAATAATCTGCCCGATGTTGTGCGCCGCCGCGCCCGCGACGCTCACCCCTAAAAGCGAGCAGAACCGTCCCTCTGCGCGCAGCAGCAGCCACATAGCTGCCAGCGACAGCAGGCCGCCGAACAGCGAAAACAAAAATGCGGTCACGCTGCCCATGAGCAGACTGGACAGCGCCACGCGGCACAGCAGCACCGCCAGCGCGTCCCGCACGGACAGCCGCGTGAGCGCGAACAGCGTCACCACATTGGCAAGGCCGAGCTTGACCCCCGGCACCGGGACAACCGTATCGAGCGGAAACAGACGCTCGACGAGCGACAGCACGACCGCCAGCGCGGTCAGCATACCGCAAAGTGTCAGCCTTTTTGCTTTCATCGTCTCTCGTCCTTTCCGTTACGACACGATTGCATCAATCTCACCCGTCTCGCCCACAATTTTCAGCACCACGCGATTGGGCAGACAAACCGCAACCTGTCCCGCCCGCGTCAGCGTACCCGTGCGCACACAAACCTGATCGCGGCAGTCCGCTGATTCCATGCGCGCGCTTTTACCGGACAGCACAATCACATTATGCCCGTCCAAGTCAATGGTGCGGTCGGTATCATCAGTCAGTGCGACACGCTCGATCAGCTGATTATCCTGCCAGATTTCGGCATATAACCGATCACCCTGCGTGCCTGCGGCAAGCACCGCGGTCAGCGCCGCTGCCAGCAGCAGCACAATACCGATGATGACAAAGTCCCCCCATTTGAGCCTACCGCGCATCCGTGTACCCCTTTTTCTCTCCGAGGAAGGTATAGGTGCAGGCCGAAGCAACCGCATCTGTGGTATATATCTGCTTATCCGAAGTAATAAACACCGCTGCGATGTCGTTTTCCGCGCAGAACGCCAGTCCATCGTCCAGCCCCATGACAAACAGCGCGGTTGTCAGCGCGTCTGCACGGGTGGAGTTTTCGTCTATCACCGTCACACTGCGCAAACCGGTATCCGCCGGATAGCCGGTCTTGGGGTCAAAAATATGATGATATCGTTTGCCGTCCTGCTCAAAAAAGCGTTCATAGTCGCCCGAAGTGACAACCGAAGCATTCCGCACCTCGGCCGTTGCCACAAACTCCGCATTGTTGTCCGGGTCGGCAACACCGACCACCCAGTTGCCGCCGTCGCGTGCCGGATTCTCCCCGAACGCGCCGATATTGCCGCCAAGCTGCACCAGTGCGCCGGTGACCGCCCCCTCCGGCTGCTGCGTGAGCAATGCGAACACAGCGTCGGTTGCAAAGCCCTTGCCGATGCCGCCCAAATCGAGCTGCGCACCACCCAGCAACTGCACCTGATTGTCTCCTATCAGTTTGATGTTCTCATAGCCCACATGGGACAGCGCCTCGTCAATTTCCGCCTGCGTCGGCACATGCGCGTTTTCCGTATTGATGCCCCACAAATCAGTCAGCGGCGCCATGGTGGGGTCAAACGCACCTCCGGTCCATTCAGCATACTGCACCGCCGCTTCAATTGCCGCATAAGTATCCTCGCTGACCTCACACGCGGCGCCGTTGGCATGATTCAAGCGATACAGGTCGCTGTCCTCCCGCGTGCGGGACAATGCAGGCTCCAGTGCATTGACCTCCTGCTCACAAGCTACGGCAGCCTGCTGTGCGCTGTCCTCATCACTGCCATACACAGAAACCGACATAAACGTGTCCATTGCAAAAAAGTCCGTCGTGTAGCTTGACGGCCGTCCTTCGCAGCCTGTCAATCCAAAAAGCAGCAAAAATACTGCAAAAAGTCGCTTCATACCGTGCTCCTCATCACAAAAAATCTTGTACCATTATAATACACCGCGAAACAATGCGCAAGGCCGGCTTTCGCCGCTTTTTGATATATTATCCCCCGTCATACAAACAGTAAGGCGCTGCGGCCATTGCGGCCGCAGCGCCTTTGCATTCCGGTTCAGTTTAACCCAACATAACCTTATGGAAGGTTTTTTTGCCCTTTTTGACCATGCGCTCCTGCGCAAAGAAGTCCTTGTCGAGCATCGTCTTGAAGTCGGCAATCTTTTCGCCGTCAATAGACACACCGCCGCCCTGCACGAGCTTACGCGCCTCGCCGTTCGAGGCAGCAAGGCCGCACTTGACCAACAGCGTCAACACGCCAATCTGACCATCGGTAAAGTCGGCATCGGTCAGCGTCGTTGTGGGCATGTTTTCACTCGCGCCACCGCCGACAAAAATACTCTTAGCCGCTTCCATCGCCTTGTCCGCCTCTTCCTTGCCGTGCACCAGCTCGGTCAGCTCATAGGCGAGAATTTCCTTTGCCTTGTTCAGCTGCGCGCCTTCCCAGCTATCCATCTCTTCAATCTGCTCGAGCGGCAGGAAGGTCAGCATACGGATGCACTTGAGTACGTCTGCATCGTCCACGTTGCGCCAGTACTGGAAGAAGTCGTAGGGCGAGGTCTTATTCGGGTCGAGCCATACTGCGCCTGCCGCAGTCTTGCCCATTTTCTTGCCCTCGGAGTTGAGCAGCAGCGTAATGGTCATGGCGTGCGCATCCTTGCCCAGCTTGCGGCGGATAAGCTCAGTGCCGCCGAGCATATTGCTCCACTGGTCGTTGCCGCCGAACTGCATGTTGCAGCCGTAGTGCTGGAACATGTAGTAGAAGTCGTACGACTGCATAATCATATAGTTAAATTCGAGGAAGCTCAGGCCCTTCTCCATGCGCTGCTTATAGCACTCCGCGCGCAGCATGTTATTAACAGAGAAGCATGCGCCAACCTCGCGCAGCAGCTCGATATAATTGAGCTTCATCAGCCAGTCGGCGTTATTGAGCATCATGGCCTTGCCTTCGCCAAAGTCGATAAAGCGCTCCATCTGCTTCTTGAAGCAGTCACAGTTGTGCTGGATGGTCTCGACCGTCATCATCGAGCGCATGTCCGTGCGGCCGGAGGGGTCGCCGACCATACCCGTGCCGCCGCCAATGAGAGCGATCGGCTTGTTGCCCGCCATCTGCAAGCGCTTCATCAGGCACAGCGCCATAAAGTGGCCGACATGCAGGCTGTCTGCCGTCGGGTCAAAGCCAATGTAGAAGGTGGCCTTGCCGTTGTTTATCATTTCGCTGATTTCTTCCTCATTGGTCACCTGCGCGATCAGCCCGCGCGCTTTGAGTTCTTCGTAAAGTGTCATGTAAGTTTCTCCCGCATTGATTTCGTTTATTTCATCCGTTTACTCCGTGCGTCCTTTCACGGGGCGCGTTCCTTATACCGCTCGTCGATAATGACCATCTTCAGCCCTCCTGCCCTGCCAACTCCAGCAGCTCTTCGGCATTACGGCGCGCCGCATCCGAAATCTGCTCACCGGACAGCAGCCGCGCAATCTCGTCCACGCGCTGCGCCCGATCCATCGGCCGAACGTCGGTATAGCTGCGTCCGTCGCGCACGGATTTGGAAATACGCAGATGATGGTCACCCATCGCCGCAATCTGCGGCAGGTGCGTGACGCACAGCGTCTGCTTTTTCTTCGCTATCGCGGACAGCTTGCGCGCAATTTGCTGTGCGGCATGGCCGGAAACGCCGGTATCTATCTCGTCAAAAATCAGCATACCAACATCTTCGCCCGCCGTCAAGACGTTTTTGAGTGCCAGCATGATACGGCTCAGCTCACCGCCCGACGCAACCTTGGATAAGGGTTTTTCCGGTTCGCCGGGGTTGACCGAGATTTCAAACGTCACCGTGTCAAAGCCATGCGCCGCCAGCTTCGCACCTGTGTGCACCGCTACGCGCATTTTAACCTTGTCCATATCCAGCTCGGACAGCTCCCGCACGATTTCCTTTTCCAAACGGGTGGCCGCTGCCCGCCGTTTCTCCGAAATCTGACCGGCCAGCCGTTTCGCCTCGGTCAGCTCTGCGCGGTATTGCTCGCGCAGCTCCTCCCGTCGATTATCGGAATCGGCAAGCGTCTCAAGCTCTGAGGTGATTCGCTCATAGTAGGCGGCAATCTCTTCTAATGTGCCGCCGTATTTCTGCTTAAGCCGATAAATCAGGTCGAGCCGCTGCTCCACCCATTCTCGCTCAGCCGAGGAAAAATCCAGATTGTCGCTGCGGCTTGTGACGCTGTCCCGCAGGTCAGCCGCGAGCAGCCGCAGCTCCTCTGCTTGTTCCGCCATCGCATCGAACGCCTCGGATACCTCATGCAGCCCGGCCAGTGCCGCCGCTGCCTGGTCGAGCAGTGCGCACGCGCCGCCGACCTCATCGTCTCCGTTCAGCGCAAGCCGCACCTGCTCCAGCGCACCCGCAATCTTGCCCGCGTGGTCAAAATACGCCTTGCGCTGGGCAAGCGTTTCATCCTCGTCGGGCTGCAGCGCCGCCTGCTCAATCTCCTCCTTGTGAAAAGAGAGCATATCGATGCGCTGCAGGCGCTCCTGCTCACCGGTTTCAAGCGCAGTGATCTCCCGCCGCAGTGCAAGCAGCGCCTGATATTTGGGCCGATACTGCGCCAGCAGCGCATCCAGTCCCGCATATCCATCCAGATAGTCAATATGATGCTGTTCATCCAGCAGCTTCTGACCGTCGTTCTGGCCGTGAATATCAATCAGATAAGGCGCAAGCTGCCGCAGTACGGCAGCCGATACCGGCTTCATATTCACCCGACAGGTACTCTTGCCATCCGCCGTAATCTGCCGCTGCAAATGCAGCGTATCCGGCTCGTCGCCCGTGAGGGCCAGCTCGTCGAGCAGGCTGACCAGCCCCGCCGAAAGGTCGGTGAACACCGCGCTGACAAAGCCCTTCTGTGCACCCGCGCGCACCAAATCGCGGCTGACCCGCTTGCCGAGAATTGCGCCAATCGAGTCAATGACAATCGATTTGCCTGCGCCGGTTTCGCCGGACAGCACGGTCAACCCATTCTCCAGCTCGATGTCTGCCCGCTCAATCACTGCGATATTTTCAATATGGAGTAATTGCAGCATCGCCGCTTCCTCCTCTGCTTACTTTAAAATGTCCTGTGCCTGCTGGCAAAAACGCGCCGCGCTCTCGTTGTCGCGCATAACGGCAAACACCGTATCGTCTCCGCCGAGCGTGCCAACTACATCCGAGGCGCGCATCGCGTCAATCGCCATCGCGGCCGCCTGTCCCAGTCCGGGCAGCGTTTTGATGACCACCATGTTCTGCGCAGCGGAAATCTCAGTGACGCATTCGCGAAAGATATTGCGCAGGCGAGTGGTGAAGCTGTCCGCCGCCCCGCCGGTCGCCGCAGTATATTTATATTTGCCGGTTTCGGCAGAAAGCGACTTTATCAGCCGAAGCTCCTTGATGTCACGCGAAACCGTAGCCTGCGTCGTGTTGTAGCCGAATGCTCGCAGGTGGTCGGTCAACTCCTCCTGCGTCTCTATCTCAAACCGGTCAATCAGTTCAAGTATTTTCGCCTGTCTTTGAAATTTCATATTCGCGCCCCCTGTCAGAGCTTTTTCTGCAAAATTTTATAGAAGCTGATTCCCTTCAGCCGCACCAGACGAGTGCGCAGCGGCGAACGCGTAATCTCTACCCGGTCATCCGGCCGAATGGCAAAGCCCTGTCCGCCGTCCGCCGAGAGAAACACTTCGCTTCCGCCCTCACAGGCCGCAGAAAGTGCAATGCGCCGCTCCGGTGCAAACACAAACGCCTTTGCCGCAAGCGCATGCGCGCAAATCGGAATAACAGCCAGATTTTCCGCACTCGGCTCAATCACCGGACCGCCCGCGGACAAACCGTAAGCGGTCGACCCGGTCGGCGTGGCGACAATCAAACCGTCGCCATTAAAGTGCGTCACATCCTCATCGTCCGCCGAAATACGCACGCGCACCACGCGAAACGCCGTGCCTTTTGCCAGCACGATATCATTGAGCGCGTCATTTTCATAGACCACCCGCCCCTGACGAAATACGGCCACATGCAGCATCATCCGGCTGTCAATCGAATACTCTCCGCTGAAGAGCTTTTCCATCTCGCCCAACTCGCCCGGCTCCAGCTCGGTCATGAAGCCGACATGGCCGACATTGATGCCCAGCATGGGCAACTCCTGCTGCGCGGCCACACGCGCCAGACGCAGCATCGTCCCGTCGCCGCCCAGCACAACCGCCAAATCAGCAAACTGTACCGCAGAACCGGTTTCCATATAATCCACACCGCTTAGGTCCAGTGCGGCTGACCGCAGCTGCATGGGCAGCATCAAACGGACGCCCTCTCGCTGCAGCTGGTCACAGACCTGCGGCAGCACAGCGTATGCGCCCTCTTTTCGCATGTTGGGATAGATAAAAAAGCGCTTCATTTCTGTCTCAGCCATCCAATTCTTCATGTGCCTGCCGCACAACCTCGCGCAGGTCGGGCACACTATCCTCGCCCTGCTTCCATAAGTAGCCCAAAAACTCGATATTCCCCTCCGGCCCCTTGATGGGCGAGAACGTAACGTCGCGCACGGCAAAACCCGCCGTATGCGCGTTTTCTACGAACTGTTCCAGAACTTCCAGATGGATTTCCGGCTCACGCACCACGCCTTTTTTGCCGACCTTGCCCTTTCCCGCTTCAAACTGCGGTTTAATCAGACACGCCACGCGACCGTCCTCGGTCAGCAGGCCGGAAACGACCGGCAGCACCAGCCGCAACGAGATAAACGACACGTCAATTACGCACAGAGACGGCGTTTCCTCCAGCATATCCGGCGTCACATATCGGATATTGGTGCGCTCCATGCACTTGACACGCGGGTCCTGCCGCAGACTCCATGCAAGCTGCCCGTAACCGACGTCGATGGAATATACCTTGACCGCGCCGCGACGCAGCAGGCAATCGGTGAACCCGCCGGTGGACGCACCCACGTCCATTACAACCAGTCCTGCCGGGTCAATGGCAAAGTAATCGAGTGCCTTCTCGATTTTCTTGCCGCCGCGGGAGACAAAGGCATTTTCGTTGCCTCGTACTTCCAGCTCGGCGTTTTCATCCACCATATCGCCCGCTTTGCCGGCTTTCTGGCCCGCAATATAGACAATACCTTCCATAATCGCGGTTTTTGCGCGCTCCCGCGAAGGACAAAGCCCTTTTTCAAACAGCAATACATCCAAACGTTTTTTAGCCAAGGTCGTTTTCCTTTCCCTTTCGGTTTTTGATGACAAACGAAGCGATGCCTTCCGCGTCGATGCCGCAATGCCGATACAGCTCGTTTACGCCGCCGTGCGGCAGGAACCGGTCGCCGGTGTTCAGCCGGTCTACCCGGCCGCCCTGATGAGCAGCGACCCATTCACCCAGGCTGCCGCTTTCCACAACATCCTCGACCACCACGCACCAGCCGGACAGTTCTTGCTCCCGCTCACGAAACGCATCCGCCAGCCCGTTTCCGATTTCATTGACTTTGTATATCTGCGCGTGTACGCCCTTACTCTCCAGAATGTCCGCTGCGGCGATTGCTTCATTGATCATGACGCCATGGGTCAGCAGCGTCACGGTATGACCGGCCGCCTCCCGCACACAGGCAATCGTCTCGCCCGCAGTATCCTTTCGGAAAGCGCCCTCGCCGCCGCGCGGATAGCGGATGGCCACCGGCCCGCTTTCATGATAGAGCGCATGCGACATCATGCTGCGCAGCTCGGCAAAATTCGACGGACAGAATATCTTTATCCCCGGTATCGAGCGCAAAAACGCCACGTCCAGCACGCCGTTATGTGTTGCGCCGTCCGCGCCGACAATGCCTGCGCGGTCCACGCAGAATATCACATGCAGCCCTTCAATCGCCACATCATGCACGAGCTGATCGTATGCGCGCTGCAGGAAAGTGGAGTACATCGCCACCACCGGCACCAGTCCCTGTGCCGCCATGCCGGCCGCCATAGCCACCGCATGCTCTTCCGCAATACCAACGTCAAAAAAACGATCCGGAAAGCGGGAGGCGAAGCGTGTCAATCCTGTACCAGACGGCATCGCCGCCGTAATCGCACAAATACGCGCATCCTTTTCCGCAAAAGCGCACATTTCGCGCCCGAAACAGGCGGAAAAATCCTCTTTCTTCGCCGCCTTGAACGCACCGGTCAGCGGGTCAAACGGCGAAACGCCATGATACTTTTCCGGTTCACGCTCGCTGGGCGCATAACCGCGGCCCTTTTGCGTCATCACATGCAGTAAAACCGGCTTTTTGATTTTCTTCGCCTGTGCAAGCAGCTCACACACGCTTTTTAAGTCATGCCCATCCACCGGCCCGAGATAGATAAATCCCATCTGCTCAAACAGAGAGGTCGGCAGCAGCAGCCTTTTCATACGCGCTTTCATGCGTGAAATACCGCGCGATACCGCGCCGCCGCCCGGAATCCGCGCCAAGCGCTCCTTCACCCTTGCTTTGGTATGCAGATAGCGCGGACTGACGCGCAGACGCGACAAATGCCGGCTCAGCCCGCCGACATTCTTTGCAATCGACATGTTATTGTCGTTGAGCACCACCAGAAGCGGTTCGCCCGACGTTCCCGCGTTGCTGAGCGCCTCATAAGCCATGCCGCCTGTCAGCGCACCGTCACCGATAACGGCAACCACATGGTATTTCTGGTTTTTAAGCGTGCGAGCATGCGCCATGCCCAGCGCAACCGATACCGAATCCGAAGCATGTCCGGTCACGCAGGGGTCGGTGACGCTCTCCTCCGGCTTCATAAAACCGGAAAGACCGCCGTACTGTCGCAATGTATCAAAGCGGTCACGGCGGCCGGTTAAAATTTTATGAACATAGCTCTGGTGTCCCACGTCATAGATGATGCGGTCACGTGTGGAATCGAACTCTCGCTCCAGTGCGACAGCCAGCTCGACAACGCCCAAGTTGGAAGCCAGATGGCCGCCGGTACGTGAAACCGAATCGACGATGAACTCGCGCAAAGAGGCGCACAGCACCCCCAAGGTGTCATAAGACAATCCGCGCAAGTCTGCGGGGCTTGTGATATTGTCCAGAATCCCGTATCTCTTCATAACATCATTCCCACCAAGGAAGCATTTTTCTATCTCTTGCTGTCCAGCGAAAACGGCAGTACGGACAACACCCGTCCGCAAATAGCCAGCACCCGGCTGCTGAACGCGATCGCCACGCCTTTGCCGGCCGCTTTGCCGCCGATTGTCATCGCAGAAATCAAACCGGTCACCAAAAGCGACACCAACACCACTTTCACACCGTTCATTCCAGCCGTGATATTGGCGACAATCAGCGCACCGGTTGCACCGGAAATAATGCCGCAGATATCGCCGACCACGTCGTTGCAGATACTCGATACCTTTTCCGCGTTGCGGGTCATCCACACCGCTTCCTTCGCGCCGCGCACGCGATGCGCCGCCATCGAATGAAATTCTTTCTCGGTCGCGGATGCGGCGGCAATGCCAATCATATCAAATACTATGCCCAATGCGATAAAGAAAAACAGCACCACAAAGGACAAAATTGTACCCGCGCTATTGAGCGCTTCATTCGACATATAACTCATCACAACCGACAGCACAAAGCTGACCGGCATAATGGTCGCCACCCATTTGGTGTTGATGAGCCGCGGCTTTTGCGGCGGCTGGTTCTTTTTTTTCGGTTTATCGGATGCTTCCAAAAAAAATACTCCTTATTTACAAAACCCTTCGGTTGTTTCATCAAAATAGAAGTGACGGCAGGCCGAGTTAATCTTGCGGCTTGAGGTTCGGTTGGCTTTCCCCGCGGACTGCCACGCGTCGCCGTCGTGGGGGTTTCCCATTATAGTCCGTGCCGGGATGTTACCATCACCGGGACCGAATTGCCACTGAGTCCGCACTGCAATCCTCTGCCTGCCTCATTGCTGAATAGCCTAGGTGATTTCCACTGCAGGCAACACGATTCTTAGCCTCTTTTGCAGACATGGTTTCAACCGTCAATTCCCGCGGCGTTCCTGGCCGGGAAACCGCGGGCGGATACGATATCCACCATGGCCACGCAAGGCAGGCTACACTGCACACAGCGTTTTGGGCACCGCGCGGGCTTCCGGCCGCAATGGCCGGCGTATTCCGCGCAGCTTCCGCCGCACCGCAATACAGGTTTCATCCCGTGCCGTTGGACATCCATCAACCCCGAAAGGGATGCTATAGGTGTCCGACAGTCACGGGTCTCCACGGCGAGAGGGTCGGTACTTCATGCCATTGAAGCGCGCCCGCAAGCCTTAACCTCCAGCATCCACCCCAAACTGGGCGTAAGAAGCAAACACCAGAGACTTCATCGATATGCCCTTCTACGGATTTTTAGGCCCGTCCTGGGAATCGTATGCGCTGACTAGGATACTACGTCACTTATTTGTTATTCTATCACATAAATCCATCGGATTCAAGAAAACCGCGTAAAAAACAGCGTTTAATTCGTCCGATTGGTCAAACTGCGCGCCAATTCGACGAGAAATGCGCTCTCCGGCTGTCCGGATACCGCCTGCACCGCCTCGTCGGTCAGGCTTGCAACGAGCCTGCGGCACTCCTCCATGCCCAGCAGCGACGGAAAGGTAGATTTTTCGCTCTTTTCATCTTTGCCGACCGTCTTGCCAAGCGTTGCGGTGTCGCCCTCGATATCCAGCATATCGTCCCGAATCTGGAACGCAAGGCCGAGCTTATCACCGTAGCTGCGCGCCATTTCAAGCGTCTGTGCGTCGTTTTTCCCCGCCGCAACGCAGCCAAGCTCACACGCCGCGCGCAGCAGACAGCCGGTCTTGAGGCTTTGCAGCAGGCGCAGCTCGTCCAGAGAAATCTTTCGATGCTCTGCGCCCATGTCGAGCACCTGACCGCCAATCATGCCGTTCATGCCTGCCGCCTGTCCCAGAATTCGGATACAGGTGAGCACCGTCTCTGCGGATACGCCCTCAGCCGAGGCCGCAGTCTCAAACGCAGCAGTCAGCAGCCCATCGCCTGCGAGTACGGCGGTCGCCTCGCCAAACGCCTTATGGCAGGTTGGACGGCCGCGGCGCAAATCATCGTTATCCATGCACGGCAAGTCGTCATGGATAAGCGAATAGGTGTGAATCATCTCGAGCGCACACGCAAATGGCAGCGCCTTTTGCGTATCTCCGCCGCACAGGCGGCAGAACGCCAGCACAATCACCGGACGCAGACGCTTGCCGCCCGCCATCGCCGAATATTTCGCGGCTTCAAAAATGCGGTCATATCCCTCGCCCGTTTCGCGGGACAGGTATTTTTCCAGTGCAGGCTCAATGACCGCGATATCCGCTTCCAGTTGCTCTGCAAACGTCATTTGCCTGCCTCCTCCGCGTCAAACGGCTGCTCGGTCAGCTCGCCCTGCATATTTTCCTGCATGACCGTGACCTTCTGCTCCGCCTTGTCCAGCATCTTGCCCAGCGCCGCAGACAACTTGGTTCCTTCCTCAAACAGCTTGATGCTGTCCCCGAGCGGCGCTTCTCCCTTTTCCAGCAGGCGGACGATTTCCTCGAGCCGCTCCATCTGGCTTTCAAATGTCTTTTCCGCCATCGTTCTGTTCCTCCTCAATATCGGTCACGCGGCATCTCGCCGCGCCTTTGGCAAATCGAATATGCAGCATATCGCCTGTTTTCAGCATCGACGCATCCGTGATGACTGCGCCACGCACGCCTTTATTCGCCACCGCATAGCCGCGCGCCAGCACGCGCAGCGGACTGATTGCATCCAGCGTGGCCACCGTCCTTGTAAACCGCAAACGGCGGCGCTGCACACCGTCCCGTCCTGCCGCGAGCAAACGGCGGCGCAGCAGCGTCAGCTTCTGTTCCTCGCGCGCGAGATACGCCGGGAATGCCGCGAACAATCGGTCGGCCGTCCGGTCGAGCATCACGCGCTTTTCTTCGATATACCGAATGGGATTGCGCGTTTCCAGCCGCTGCTGCAAAGCCTCCAGCGTGCGCTGCTTGTGCTGTATCTGTTTGTGCGCCGCCGCGTGCAGCCGTGTGTCCAGCGTGCGCAGACTCAACGCATATTCTGCGCGGTCGGGCACAGCAAGCTCGGCCGCGCCTGAAGGTGTAGGCGCGCGCAGGTCGGCGACAAAGTCCGCAATGGTCACATCCGGCTCATGGCCGACCGCCGAAATCACCGGAATTTCAGATGCAAAAATCGCCCGCGCGACCGCCTCCTCGTTAAACGCCCACAGGTCCTCCATCGACCCGCCGCCGCGTCCGCACAGAATGACGTCCGCCTCGCCAATCGCATTGGCAAGTCCAATCGCCCGCGCGATGCTGTCCGCCGCCCCCTGTCCCTGCACCTGCGCGGGATAGAGCGTGACCGCAGCCAGCGGCCAGCGGCGGCCCAGAATACGAATCATATCGCGCACCGCCGCGCCGGTCGGTGAGGTGACGAGCGCAATTTTGCGCGGCATGCGCGGAATGGGCTTCTTATACATTGGGTCAAACAAGCCTTCGGCCTGCAATTTTTTCTTCAGCTGCTCAAAGGCAAGGTTGAGTGCACCCGCGCCGTCTGGGATTACCTCGGAAATATACAGCTGCACCTGCCCCGTGCGCGGGAATGAGCTGACGCGCGCCCGCACGATGACCTTCATGCCGTTTTCCAGCCGGAATTTCAGACGCATCGCGTCCGAACGGAACATCACCGCGTTGATGGACGCGCCCTCGTCCTTTAGGCTCATATAGTGATGTCCCGAGGAGTGCGCCTTGTAATTGGAGATTTCGCCCTGCACCAGCAGATTGCGGTAGCCCGGCACGGTGTCGAGCAGTTCCTTGATTTCGTTATTGAGTTGTGTGACCGAATAAATCGTACTCACGTTTTGTTCCTTTCATAAAGCCGCGCGGCAAGCACCGCCACGCCGACCGCATTATCGCCCGACAGCACCGGCTCGGCAAACCAAACCCGTCCCTCGAACGCCTGCTTCATGCGCGTGCGCAGCACGCGGCTTGCCATCACACCGCCCGCACACAAAACCGGGCAGTCATACTGCAAAAGCGCCTGCTCGGTCGCTTTGACAACCGCATTGGCCACTGTTTCGAGCGTAAACCGCGCCATCTGCGTCGGTTTTGCAGTCTTGTGCTTGTTTTCCACCTGATTTTGCATACCGGACAGCGAAAACCGACAGTCCGTCACCTTGGGGCGATAGCCCTTTTCCGGTTCTGCATCCATCGCCAGCGCATCGAGCGCCGCGCCCGACGGAAACGGCAACCCCAGCAGCGCGCCCGCACGGTCGATGAGCTGTCCCGCTGCGAGGTCGGTCGTGCCGCCGATGCAAGTACAGTCCGGCAGGCCGTCCGCCCCCGGCGTCACATACAGCAGCTCACTCGTCCCGCCCGACAGATGCCATGCGAGAAACGGCTCGTCCAGCAGATTGAGCCGCCCGGCGGAGAGCGCCGCCGCCGCGATATGCCCCTGCTGGTGCGATACAGGAAAAAGGGGCACAGATAGCAAATGCGCCGCGCTGCGCGCGACGCTCTGACCCGCCAAAAAGCACGGCATGTACGAGCCCTCGACCGCGCGCGGGCGGGTGCTTACGCCGATGGCGCGCACCTCGCCCTGCGGCAGGGCCTCAATTTTCTCATGCAGATGCACGGTATGCTGAAACAGCGCATCCGACTGGCGCAGGCCGATTGCGCCCTCCGGCACAGTCAGCAGGCTGCCCTCATTGTACCACGCGCCGTTTTCAGCGTCAAATACCGCAGCAGACGTGCGGTAGTTTGAGGTATCAATCCCCAGAAAACGCTCAGGCATCGGCATTCTCCGCCGGCGCCGGCGCATCGGGTTGTGCGGCACGCGCTACCGATCCAAGTACGCCATTGATGAACGCCGCGGCCTCGTCCGTGTCGTATACCTTGGCCAACTCGACCGCTTCATTGATAGCCGCGCCCACCGGCACATCTTCCACATAGCGCATCTCATAAATGGCAAGGCGCAGCACCGCCACAGTCATGCGCGACATGCGGCTGATTTTCCAGCCCTTGGAGAAGGCTGCAATCGTCTCATCCAGCTCCTGCTGGCGTGCGGCCACACCCTTTACCACCGCGCGGATGTACTCGGTCTGCGCTTCGGACAGTTTGCCCGCATACAGCGCAATATCGCCGCTGATTGAGGCCATGATGGACTCATCCAGCCGCTCTTCCAAATTTTCGTCCTCAAACTGCTGGAACCCCATTTCAAAAATCAGGTGCAGCGCAATTTCTCTTGCTTTCGTTCTGCTCATCACACTCACAGCGGCAGTTTCCTCCCATTTTTCGGTTACGCCTTATTTTATCCTATTTTCGCCAAAGTTGCAAGGTGCTATTCCCGAAAAGGCACGCCGGAACAAAAGAAAACGACAGGGCGACACGCCCTGCCGTTTTGATGCCGTTCTTATTCCTGCTCCGCAGGCTGTTCCTCAACTGCCGGGGCGGGTGCAAACGTCACACCGCCGACATGCACATTGACCTCGGTGACCTTCAGGCCGGTCATGGATTCGACCGAAGACCGCACATTCTCCTGCACCTGCTTTGCCACCTCACAGATGTTGTGACCGAACAGCGCAAGAAAACCGATCTCGATTTTGACCGTTCCCTCCTCGCCGATTTCAATGCGGACGCCCTTGGAAAGGTTCTTTTTACTCAAAAAGCCAACGATGTCACTGGTTAAAGTGGAATACAAACCACTCACTCCTGCGGTTTCCGAAGTGGCCAGCGCCGCGATAGATGCGACAACGTCCTCGGAAATCCGAATGGAACCCTGATCGCTCTCGGTCGACCAATACTCCTTGTGATCCGCCATAGTGCTCACTCTCCTTTAAACGGATTATAGCACAGTTTTGGCAAAATGCAAAGCAAAAATACGTGTCCGACAGCTCACTCTGCTTCCACTATCTTGACCTGTCCCGCGGTCATGCCGGTTTCACTGACCACGATATCTTTGATGACCGTCACATCGGTTGCCTGCAAGCCGCCGTCCGGCGGCGCAACCACGACGTTGACGCTGCTGTCTCCAATCATCACCACTGCATCCGCATACCCTTTGGCGCGAATCAGGCTTTCGATGTTCGCCTCGGCAACCGAATCATCCGCCAGCGCGGAAATCTGCGCGGCTGCCTCGTCCTTGGCCGCCTGATCCGCATCCTCGCTCTCGCTCAGCTCGCGCAGCGTGCTCACTGCCTCATCCCGCGCCTGCTCGCGTGTCAGACGGGAGGTTGCGAAATAATCTTCCCCCTCCGCACCTGCCGCCGTGTCGGTGTCCGCCCCTGTTGTATCTGCACCGGTCTGTCCGGCCACCAGCAGCTCCTCCGGCGCGTCAACATAACTCCAGTTTAAGTAAACCGCCGCGCATAGCAGCAGCGCGATCACACCGTATACCGCGCCGCGTTTCTTGATTTTTTTCATCACTGCTCGCCCTCCTGTATTTGGTTACTATGTTTTATGATGCATCGGACATTTTCAGAACCGTAACTTTGTCCGTCCCGATGCCGCACACTGTACTGACCGCCTGCGTCACCGCCAGACGCACCTGTGCATTATCCGCGCCGTCGCACAAAACGACCGCACCGCGAAACGTCGGCAGCAGGTTTTTGACCGTTACGGGTTTTTCTCCGTAGCTGCCGTCGCTGAGAATGGTCAAATCACTTTCATAACTCTGGCTGCTGTCCATGCCGGTCGTCTGTCGGGTGTTGACCGCATAAACCGCTTCGCCGCTCTGTTCGAGCGACAGCATCAGCTGAACCCGTCCCACGCCGTCCACTGCCGCCAGCTTATCGCACAGCGTCTGCTCAAAAGCGGCAAGGTCAAACGCGGCTTCCCCCTCCGTCACATCCGCCGATGCCGCGGTCTCCTGCGCGCCGCGTCCGCCTGAGGCGAGCAGCAACACCCCTGCCAGCAGCACAATCAGAACCGCGCGGTATTTAACCGCAAGCGGCACTATCTTTTGCTGCGCCGCGCGCAGCCACTCCTTCCACTGTTCCTTCATTGCGCCACCCACTCCTGTCTGTCCGCATCTACACCGCAGCCCTCGGTCACCAGCGTTTTCAGCTCATCCAGCCGCGCCGCGTCCGCACTTTGATAGTACACCGTTACCTTTCCCACCTGTAATATACCGTTTTCATCGTTCTCCATTGTCACATGTACCGAACAGTCAAAGCCTTTGGCCTGCGCGCTGCTCTCGAGCGCGTCCGCAATGCTGGCCGCGACCGTGCTCATCGTCGTCTGTGCGTTTTGCTCCTGTATCGCATCTACGTCAATGCCCGCAAGCGCCCCGTCCCGCACACCGTCCCAACCGGTCAGGCGCAGCCCTGCCAGCGGCTGGAGCAGCGCCAGCAGCATCAGCAGCCCTGCCGCCAGCTTGACAATCTCACGCAGCGCGCCGCCTTCCACCACGCGCAGCGCCACCGCGGACGCGACGCCCGCCAGCGTCACGCGCAGCAGAATGGTATGAAACAATTCACTCATATCGGCTTCACCATCGCAACCACATAAACCAGCTCCAAGTACAGAATCAGACAGCAGGTGCTCAGCATGCCGAGCAGCAAGCCGAAGCCCGTGCTCACCCCCTCCAGCATCTGCCGCAGACTGTTCGAGCAAAGCGGGGAAAGAACCGCCGCGCCCGCCTTATAGCACAGGTAGCTTGCACCCACACGCAGAAACGGAATCAGACAAATCGCCGTCACGCACAGCATGCCGAACACGCCTATCGAGCTGCGCAGCAGCGCCGCGCCCGAAAGGACGGTCTCGGTCGCGTCCGAAATGACGCCGCCAACCACCGGCACCGCACCCGAAACCGCGAATTTCGCTGTCTTAAGCGCCATCCGGTCCACGTTGCCCGACACTCCGCCCGCAATGGTCAGATAGGCGGTGAATACGGTTAAAATCAGCTTGAGCGCGCCCGAGGTCAGTCCCTTGATGCCGTCCGCAATGCCGTGCAGCATGCCGTTGCCCGTCGCCGCGTCCACAGCGACGACTGCAAGATATGCGCATGCCGCGGGTACCAAGAGCACGTTTATCAGTCGGATGACCAAATCGAACACCACCATCGTTGCCACCTGCAAGGCGGTCGCCGTCGCGGCGTTCCCGCCTGCCGACAGAACGGTTGCCAGCACCGGCTGCAGCGTGCTGGAAAATAAACTGATTTCCGAAAGTGTTTCGCGGCACAGCGCGAGCACGCCGGTAAAATCCTGCAGCAGCACCGCCGCACATCCCAGCGCACCCGCCATGTCAATCCACGCATCCGCCGCACCGCCCGCTGCCGCGGAAAAACCGCGTCCGGCTGCGGTCAGCACCACCACAATCGCCACCCGCACCAGTCCGCTCAGCGCGTTTTTGAGCGCGCTGCGGCTGTCCTGTGCCGTGTTCTCCAGCAGACGGGCAAACGAAACCCCCAGCTCGTCCGCTGTATCCATGTCAATGCCATCCAGATACGCGCGCTGCTCCCCCGGCACGGCCCCAAGCAGGGCATCCCCCTGCGCCGCGCCCTCTCCTTCTGCCGCGGCCGCCGCCGTGATGCATGCCAGCAGCACGAGCAGCACTGCAAACACCTTTTTCATTGTCCGTTCCCTTTCATATCGTCCAGTCCGCCACCAGCTCGAGCACCTGCTCGAGCAGCGGCAGACACATGGAAAGCGCCAGAATCGCGCCCATGATTTCAAGCTTTGCAGCAAGCGCGGACTGTCCGCTGTCCCGGCACAGCGCACTCATAATGCGCACTACAACCGCCACACCAACGGTTTTGAGCACCGGCAGATACAGGCTTTGCGTAATGCCGCCCTGTGTCAGCAGACCGGAAAACCGCTGCATCGTGCCGCCCACCAGTGCAAAGGCCCGCAGCAGGATGAGTACCCCCGCCGTCAGCGTCAGCAGGAACGCGATTGCAGGCGCATCCTTTTTGAGCGTCATTGACAATACCAGCACCAGCAGCACCAGCCCACAGGCCGCAATCAGGCTGTTCAAAACCCGAATACGCTTTTCATCATCGAAAACAGCTGGCTGATTTCCTGCACAATCAGCATCAGCACGACGATGAGCCCCGCCAGCGTGGTCATCAGCGCCTGTTCCTCCCGTCCCGACCGTGTCAGCAGCTGTCCGAGCACCGCCACCAGAATACCGACCGCCGCAATACGGAAAATGAGATCAACGTCCATATGTTCCTCCGTCCTCAGATCAGCACCAGCACCACCAGAATCCCCAGCGCAATGCCGCAGGTGCGGTACAGATTTCCCTTGTTTTGCAGTTCTCCCGCCGCAGTATCGCGCGCCGCCGCAAGACGCCGCGCAATCTGCTCCAGACCGGCGACCTGCTCGGCAGCGTCATACCGACCGAGCCACGCCGCCGCTTCGGACAGGATTTCGCACTCAGGCTGTCCCAGTCCGACCTGTTCCCGGCAGTCTCGCAGCGATGAACGCCACAAATACCCCAGAGACAGCCCGTTTTCCTCCCGCAGGCGCCGCCGCAGATGACCGAAAACCGTGCGGATGATCCTGTTTTCGCTCTCGGCCAGCTGGCCGACTATCTCGGGTACCGGCGTGCGGCGACCGGAGATTTCGCCGCTCATCAGATGCAGCGCCAGCAGCATCGCGTCCGCTGCCGTGACGCGCCGCCGCAGCCCTTGCCGCGCGGAAAGCCCCAGCGCCGCACAGGCGCCGAATATCATCACCGAACCCATTAGCTTGAGCATAGGTTTCCCTCCATTTTCTCCATTCGATAGCGTCGTTTTCCTTCTTCCCGTGTGATGATTACAGCTCGCTCGAACACATGCAGCTCCAGCAGCGCACGATACAGCGGCCTTCGGTGCAAATCGTCCACATCCGCCGCATGCGCGCTGGCCAGCACCGCCGTACCGCAGTGCGCGCACAGGGAAACTGCCTCCACATCCTCGGGTGCGGTGATTTCGTCAAAAGCAATCAGCTCGGGCGACATGGTTTTAAGCAGCATGAGCGCCGCCTGCTGTTTCGCGCAGTTTTCCAGCACATCCGTGCATCTGCCGACCGCAAACTGCGGCGCACCGTCCGACAGAGCGGCAATCTCTCCGCGCTCGTCCGCCACCGCGACCGCATGCCCCGCATCCGATACCAGCCGCACCCATTCGCGCAGGAGCGTTGTCTTGCCGAAGCCGGGCGGCGACAGCAGCAGAACGCTTTGCGGCGTACCCGCACCGACCCACGGCCGGATAATCTCGTCCACCTCTGTCATCTGCCGCGCCACACGCAGATTGACCGACGACAACCCGCGCACCCCAATCACCTGTCCATTTTCCTCGGCTACCGTGCCGCACAGCCCCAACCGGTGACCGCCGCCAATCGTCACAAACCCGTGCCGCAAGCTTTCCGCATAGCTATGTACCGAATACCGCGCCGCCCTGCTGAGCGTTTCCCGCAGCTCCTGCGCGGTTACCGGTGCAAAGCCCGTTTCCCGCTCGCCGTCCGCTGTGCGCACAGCCGGCGGTCTTCCCACGCGCAGGCGAACCTCCTCGACCTGATGCTGCCCGTCCAGCCACGCCAGTTCCGCCGCCCGCGGCGGAGGCAGGCAGCCGATTGCCTGCAAAAATACTCCGTCCTGTTTTACTTCCATTTGCATCACCTGTCCTACTCTATGCCCGGCCTGTCCCGAATATGCCTGCAACACAACCGTAACAAAACGGGCATTGACAAGCTGCGCCGTTGGGGATATAATAGGTATAAATATTGCACAAAGCGATGACAGAGGAAAGTAATTGTTCCAAGTGCGGCTTTCAGGGAGTGTCCGGCATGACTGGAAACGGACGCAGACGCCGGTACAATGAAGTTCCCTCTTGAGCTGCGGCGCTGAAACGCAATTTCCAGTAGGCGCCGACGGACTTCCTCCGTTACAGGGATAGGATATTTTTGTATCCGAAAAAAGTGCGGCATAGCGCTATGCCGAATGTGGGTGGTACCGCGGAACCGTTTGTCTTTCGTCCCTCTTTGTGGATGAAAGGCTTTTTTTGTGCTTTTTTCCGCCGGACAAACACCAACCCCACATCATTTCAAAGGAGAGACAAAAACTATGATTATCATTATGAAGCAAGGCACGACCCGTGAGCACGTCGAGGAGCTGTCCCGCCACATTGAGCGCTGGAACGTCAAGGCAAACCCGATTTACGGCGCGGGCACCATCGTCATCGGCCTGGTCGGCGACACGGGCGCGGTGGATAAGGACGCGCTGCTGCGCGACCCGCAGGTCGAGAACATCCTCAAGGTGCAGGAGCCGTTCAAGCTGGCCAACCGCAAATTCCATCCGGACAATACCGAAGTGACCATCGCGCCGGGCGTTGTGGTCGGCGGCAAAAAACTAGTTGTTATGGCCGGCCCCTGCTCGGTCGAGAGCGAAGAGCAAATCATCGACGTGGCCAAGCATGTGCAGGCGGACGGCGCGACCATGCTGCGCGGCGGTGCGTGGAAGCCGCGTTCCTCCCCGTACTCGTTCCAGGGCCTCAAGGCAGAAGGCCTGGAGCTGCTGCACAAGGCGCATGAGGTCACCGGTCTGCCGGTTGTCACGGAAATCACCAACCCCGCGCACATCGACCTGTTCATGGACAAATGCGACTGCTTCCAGGTCGGCGCGCGCAACATGCAGAACTTTGAGCTGCTCAAAGAGCTTGGTCAGACCAACAAGCCGATTCTCTTAAAGCGCGGCTTTGCCAACACGATGGAAGAATTCCTGATGAGCGCCGAATACATTATGGCGGGCGGCAACGAGCAGGTCATCCTGTGTGAGCGCGGCATCCGCACCTATGAGAAGTACACCCGCAACACGCTGGACATCTCGGCAGTACCCGTGCTCAAGCGCATGAGCCACCTGCCGGTTGTTGTTGACCCGTCTCACGCAGGCGGTATCTACTGGATGGTCGAGCCGCTGGCAAAGGCAGCGGTCGCTGCGGGCGCGGACGGCCTGATGATTGAAGTGCACAACGACCCCGCGCATGCCCTGTCGGACGGTGCGCAGTCGCTGACCTATGATTCCTTCCACGAAACCATGCACAATCTGCGTGCAGTGGCGCAGGCGGTAGGAAGAGACTTATAATATCCGTATGATTTGCGCCTGACAGCGCGCAAAAGCATATGTTTTGTGAAAGGAGATTTTGCCGTGCAGACTCTCAACCTGACGGGCGCGAACGGCCTGTCCGAAATCTGTATTGAAAACGGCCTGCTGAACCGCGCGGGCAAAGCGATGCTTGATGTTTTCTCCCCTTCCCGCGTACATATTGTGACCGACTCGACGGTCGCGCCGCTCTATCTGAAAAAGCTCACGCAGCAGTTTGACCTGCCGGTCAGCTCCACCGTCATTCCCGCGGGCGAAGAGCACAAGCGGCTCTCCACGGTCGAGGGTATCTACCATGACCTGCTGGCTGCCGGAATGACGCGCAAGGACCTCATCATCGCCCTTGGCGGCGGCGTGGTGGGAGACATCACCGGCTTTGCAGCCGCGACCTTCCTGCGCGGCGTCTCGCTGTGCCAGATTCCGACCACCCTGCTAGCGCAGGTGGATTCCTCGGTCGGCGGCAAGACGGGCGTCGACCTTGCCGAGGGCAAGAACCTTGTCGGCGCGTTCTATCAGCCGCGGCTCGTGCTGATTGACCCGGATGTGCTTGCTACATTACCGGATGCCACCTTTGCCGACGGCATGGCCGAGGTTGTCAAATACGGTTATATCGCCAATCCCGCGATTCTGGAAATGGTATCGCAGCCGGACTATAAAGCGCATATTGGGGACGTAATTTACGAGTGCGTTAAAATCAAGCGCGATGTGGTCGCCATCGACGAGCATGATACCGGCCTGCGCATGATTCTCAATTTCGGGCATACCATTGGTCACGCTGCGGAAAAGCTCGGAAACTATACCGAACTGACCCATGGGCAGGCAGTAGCCATCGGTATGGTCGCCGCGATGCAGCTGGCTGCGCTGCGCGGCGACGCCGACTTGTCCGCGCCGCTCATTGCGCTTTTGCAGCAGCTTGGTTTGCCGACCGAACTGACGCACGACCGCGAGGCCATTTTCCATGCGCTGCTGTCGGACAAAAAGAAATTCGGCAGCACGGTCAACTTCATTCTTGTGCGCGAGCCGGGCCGGGCGGAAATTACGCCAATCGAGTCGGAAACGCTGCACGAGTACATTCTCAAACTGTAAGGAGGTTTGCCCGATGGGTTCCACTTGGGGCAACGCCATCAAAATTTCCATTTTTGGCGAGTCACACGGCGCCGGCATCGGCGTGGTAATCGATGGCTTTCCGGCAGGCGTTCCATATGATGAAGCCTTTGTCCTGCGCGAGATGGAGCGCCGTGCGCCCGGACGCAATAAACAGTCCACCCAGCGCAAGGAGGCCGACACGCCGCTCATCCAATCCGGCTTGTTGAACGGACAGACGACCGGCGCGCCCATCTGTGCGGTTATTCAGAACACCAATCAGCGTTCCGGCGACTATGCCGCTCTGGCCGCGCAGCCCCGCCCGGGCCACGCGGATTACACCGGGATGATACGCTACCACGGCTGCAACGACCCGCGCGGCGGCGGTCATTTTTCCGGTCGTCTGACCGCTCCGTTGGTGTTTGCAGGTGCAATGTGCAAGCTGTGGCTCAAAACCCGCGGCGTAACGGTCGGCTCACACATCCAGTCCATCGCGCAGATTCAGGATATGCCGTTTGATGATGTGGATATCCCGGTTTCCCAGCTCGATGCGCTGCGGGAAGCCGACTATCCGGTCAACAATCCGCGCGCGCTGGACGCCATGCTTGCCGCCATCGAAGAAGCGCGCGAGGCGCAGGACTCGGTCGGCGGCGTGATTGAGTGCGCGGCCGTCGGCCTGCCCGCCGGCATCGGCAGTCCGATGATGGACACGGTGGAAAGCCGCCTGTCCTCCATCCTGTTTGCCGTACCGGCCGTCAAGGGCGTGGAATTCGGCGCAGGCTTTGCCTTTGCGGCGCTGCGCGGCTCGCACGCAAACGACACCCTGTATCAAGACGGCGATATCATCAAAACCGAGACCAACAATAACGGCGGCGTCAACGGTGGTATTACCAATGGCATGCCGCTTATCGTGCGGACGTGTATCAAGCCCACGCCATCCATTGCCGCCACACAGCAGACCCTGAATATCCAGACCGGCAAGGTGGAGCCGCTGTCCATCCACGGGCGACACGACCCCTGCATCGTCACACGTGCCGCGCCGGTCATTGAAGCGGCCTGTGCGGTGGCGCTGGCAGATCTTTTGCGGGAGGCGAACGGCTATGCGTGATCTTTCCGAAATCCGTCAGGATATCAACCGCGTCGATGAACAAATCCGCGCGCTTTTTCTGGAACGAATGGATCTTGCGCTTCAGGTGGCACAGACCAAGGTCGAAACCGATGACAAAATCTATAAACCCGACCGTGAAGCCGAAATCATCGCCAAGCGTACCGAGGGCATGAGTGAGGAGCTTTGCCTCAAATATACCGCACTTCTGCAAAGCATGATTCGTGCCAGTCGTGAATATCAATACAGCGAGGTGCTGCGGCAGAAGCCCGATCGCTTCCCGCTGCATCCGTCCGGGAACGAACTCGCCCCCCAAACCGTCTATTATCAGGGCGTACCCGGTGCGTATCAGGAACTGGCGGCGCGCGCGCTCTTCCCGAACTGTGAGCCGCAGCATGTGCCGACATGGGAGCAGGTATTTCAATCCGTGCGCGACGGCATTGCGGATGTGGGCGTTGTACCGGTCGAGAACACGACTGCAGGCACGGTCAGCGAGGTTTATGACCTGCTGCTTGCCTACGACCTGTCCATCAACAAATCGTACATCAAAAAAATCTCGCACTGTCTGGCCGCCGTGCCGGGCGCGCAGATGAGCGATATCCAAAGCGTCTGCTCGCACCCACACGCTCTGCCCCAATGCCACGCATTCATCACCGAACACGGTCTGGAGGCCATCGAGGTTGCCAACACAGCGATGGCAGCGCAGAACGTCCAGAAAAAGGGCGACCCGCATCTGGCGGCAATCTGCTCACGCGAAGCCGCCGAGCGGTACGGCCTGACCGTTCTTGCCGAGGGCATCAACGACCTGAAGCACAACGAAACGCGCTTTATTGCGGTCAGCCGCACGCTCACCAGCCGTCCCGAGGACAACCGCATCGAAATTGCCTTCCGCATTCCGAATGTCGCCGGTTCACTCGGCCGCGTGCTGGATGTCTTTACGCATTACGGCATCGACATGACCGGCATCTATTCCCGTCCGGTCAAGGACAGCCCGTGGTGCTATGTGTTCTATGTAGACTTCACCGGCAATATGCAGGACCATGCCGTGCAGTCGCTGTTATATCAGCTCCATGAGGAGCTGCCCTACATTAAAGTCATCGGCAGCTATCCGGTTTCCGATGCAACGGAGGAGTAAACAAATGCAAATCCAACCTTGCGGCCCGCTGCGCGGCGAAATCACCGTGCCGGGCGACAAATCCATTTCGCACCGCGCGGTCATGCTGGGCGCGCTGGCAAACGGCACGACCCATATTACCGGCTTTCTGATGGGCGAGGACTGTCTGTCCACCATTGACTGCTTCCGCAAGATGGGCGTGGAAATTCAAATCACGGAAAAGGAAGTGATTGTCGAGGGCGTGGGCCTGCACGGCCTGTGTGAGCCGGAGGAAACGCTCGACACCGGCAACAGCGGCACCACCACCCGCCTGCTGTGCGGCATTCTGGCCGGACAGCCGTTCACCGCGACACTCAACGGCGACGCTTCCATCCAGAAGCGCCCGATGGGCCGCGTCATTAAGCCGCTGCGCGAGATGGGCGCGTCCATCGAAGGCAAAAACGACAACTATTGTCCGCTGACGCTATACCCCAGCGAGCTGCACGGCATCGAGTACCGCCTGCCGGTGGCATCCGCCCAGCTCAAGAGCGCGATTCTGCTCGCGGGATTGTATGCCGAGGGACAGACAACAGTCATTGAGCCTGCCCCTTCGCGCGACCACACCGAGCGCATGTTCCGTGCGCTGGGCGTGGAAGTCGAAACCGAGGGCAACACGATTACGCTGGACCCGCCCGAGGACCTGCACGCGGTTGATATTGCCGTGCCGGGAGATATTTCGTCTGCGGCGTTCTTCCTGGTTGCAGGCGCCATTGTGCCGGGCAGCGAACTGACCATCCGAAACGTCGGCGTCAACCCCACGCGCACGGGCATTCTGGACGTGCTGCGCGAAATGGGCGCGGACATCACCGAGTCTAACTTCCGCGACGACGCCGAGCCGGTCTGCGACCTGACCGTGCGGCACAGCCGTCTGCACGGCGTTGAAATCGGCGGGTCGATTATTCCTCGTCTGATTGACGAGCTGCCGGTTCTTGCGGTTGCGGCCGCGTTTGCAGAGGGCGAAACCGTCATCCGCGACGCGCAGGAGCTTAAGGTCAAGGAATCCAACCGCATCGCCGCAATGGTCACCGAGCTGACGCGCGCTGGCGTAGACGTGGAAGAAACCGATGACGGCATGATTATCCACGGCGGCAAAACGCCGTGCGGTGCTTCGTTTGAAACCTACAAGGACCACCGCATTGCCATGAGCCTTGCCGTGCTCGCGCTTGGCGCGCAGACTTCCAGCCGTATCAACGACCCGGAGGTCGTTTCCATCTCCTACCCCGACTTTTTTGATACGCTCGAAGCATTGGGGGGCTGAGTCATGCTGCTGACTATGGAGGAATTCCGCGCCTTTGAGCCGAATAAAGCGACCTATGCTCTGTTTGGCTGGCCGCTCGGCCATACGATGAGTCCGGAGCTGCACGCGCAGCTGTTTGAAGCCTCCGGACAGGACGCGGATTACATCGGCGTAGCCGTGCCGCCCGAAAACCTACCCGAAGCGTTTGAGCTGGCAAAGCATAAACTCAAGGGCATCAACTGCACCATCCCGCATAAAAAAGCGGTTATCGACCTGCTCGATGAAGTCGATACTGCCGCACGCGACCTGCATTCGGTCAACACGGTTGCCTTCCGCGACGGGCGCGCGGTCGGATACAACACGGATATTCTGGGTTTTGCGGAATCGCTTTCGCGCGACGGCGTCAAACTACGCGGCAAAAAAGTGCTGCTGCTCGGCTATGGCGGCGCCGCCGCGGTCATGGCGTATCACTGCATCACGCAAGGGGCATACCTGACCATCACGGGACGCAATATGGAAAAGGCCGCGGCGCTGCAAAAACAGCTGTGCGACGCCGTGCCCGGCGCACATGTTTCCGTATTTAACCGCCGGCACATCCCGCGCGATATTCAAATTGTCCTCAATTCTACACCGGTGGGCATGTATCCCAAGGAAAATGTCGCTCCCCTGCACTATCTGCCGCACAAAACCGAATATGTGTTTGACGCGATTTACAACCCACCCGTCACGGCAACGATGAAGCTGGCCAATCCCAAAAAGACCCGCGTGCGCGACGGACTGTTCATGCTGGTCATGCAGGCCGCCCACGCACAGACCATCTGGTCGGGCGTGCAGTTTGCACCGCAGGCCTGCGAGACCATCCTTCGCCGCACCTACGGAAAAATGGCGGTCAAGCGGCTGCACGAAAAGCACGGCAAGCAAAATATCGTGCTGTGCGGCTTTATGGGCAGCGGCAAAACCACAGTCGGCCGCAAGCTCGCCCGCCTGACGGGATTGGAATTCGTCGACGCCGACCAGTATCTGGAGGCACAGGAGGGCAAAAAAATCTCGGAAATCTTTGCAGAACACGGAGAAGCCTATTTTCGTGAACGCGAAAGCGCTTATATCCGCGAGTTGTCCCAGCGCGACGGCATCGTGCTTTCGCTGGGCGGCGGCGCGGTGCTGCGACAGGAAAATGTAGAGGCGGTCAAGCAGTCCGGCCTGCTGATTCATCTGGATACGCCCTACTACCGCATTGTCAAAAACCTGTCCTATTCCACCTCCCGTCCGCTTCTGGACAAACCGGATAAGCAGGCCGAAACCCGTCGTCTGTACAATGCGCGCAAGGGCATCTACCATCGTGTGTCGGATGTTTCCGTGCGCAGCCCAAAAATTTCCGAAGTGCTGGAAAAGCTCGTCAAGAGCATCTGATAACGCCGTAACTGCGGCACAGCAATCGTTTTCACCATTGTGAGAAATCGAGGAGGACTATGAAACATTTTGTAAAACATCCCATCCGCCTGCTGGCAGCCTCTCTTGCCGTCGTGCAGCTGGTTTCCGCAGCCGCCGGCGCAGCCTTTACCAATTCGTTCTCGTATTCCTATCCGGTTGGCCAAGGACTGCAATATACCCGCTCGGAAGGCAAGAACACAGCCGGTCTGCAAAAGGCCAATTTCCTGACCTATACGCCTAATACCGGCGTCTCCCCCATTATGGTTTATGCCGACGAGCAGCTCTACGGCAGTCAGGCAACCATCACAAACGCCGTTAAGTATCTGGAAAGTCAGGGAAAAACCGTAATCGGCGGCACCAATGCGGACTTTTTTGTCATGTCCAGCGGTATTCCAATCGGTCTGGTCATAGATGAAGGCGAACTGATTTCATCCGATGCATGGCAGTATGCGGTCGGCTTCAAAGCGGACGGCACCGCAGTCATGGGCCGTCCGACCATGAATATGTCGATATCCGGTGCATCCGGCACGGTTTCCGTTTCGTACTTCAACAAAACACGCACCACCGCGGGCGCCTATCTGCTCGACCGCAACTATGACGATTCCACGCACTTTTCTGCCAAAGGAACCTATATTGTACTGGAACGTGTGGATGACACGCCGGTGACGGTCAACCACTCGATTAAGCTCAAGGTAGTCAGCAAGGGAACGGGCAGCAGCCCGCTGACCATTGCGGACAACCAGATGGTGCTGACCAAGTCGGACGGTGCAAACGTTCCCTCCTGGGTGGACTTCCCTGTTGGAGAAGAAGTGACGCTCTGGGTGGGCGCGAGCGACAGCAACTGGGCTGAAGTCGAATATGCGGTCGGCGGCAAGCTGCTGATTGACAACAGCACGGTCACGACCTCAGGAATTGATGCTGCTTCTTCGCGGCGCGCGCGCAGTGCGGTCGGCGTGAAGGCGGACGGCACGGTTGTACTCTACGAAATTGATGGCGACCAGTCCTCGCACAGCGTAGGTCTGACCGCAGAAGAGCTTGGCAACGAGCTGCTTGCGCTGGGCTGCGTGCGCGCCATCTGTTTGGATGGCGGCGGCTCTTCCGCCATGGCGCTGCGTCAGCCGGGCGAAAGCACAACCTCGCTCATCACCAGCCCATCGGACGGCTCGCAGCGTTCCTGCGCCAACTACATTTTCTTTATCAGCAACGTCCCGGCTGATGGCATCACCGCCCATGCGGTCCTCACGCCGAGTTACCGCTATGTCATGCCGGGTGCATCAACATGGTTCTCCGTCAAGGGCGCAGACGCATCCTACGGACCGGCCGAAGCGCCGACCGACCTGACCTACACCGTATCCGGCGACTTGGGCACAGTGGGCAACCAGACCTTCACCGCCGGTATGACCACCGGCAGCACCACCATCACCGGTTCAAACGGCGTAGTGGAAGGCTCAATGATGGTGTGCATCACCGGCGATATTCAGTCCATCACGCTGCAGAACGACGGCAAGGATATCAGCTCCATTTCCCTTAAGCCGGGTCAGAGCATCAACGTCGATGGTATTGCCTACCACCTCGGCCAGAAGATGGCTTCTGTTGATACCTCGTTTACCTGGAGTGTATCCGGTGGTGTGGGTACTGTCGATGAAAACGGTGTGTTCACCGCAGGCGGCAGCATGGCCAGCGGCACGCTCACCTGCTCCTACGGCAACACCAGCAAATCCATTCCGGTCAGCGTCGGCATGGGAGACCCGCAGGATGCCAAAACCGTTGCTGATTTTGAAAGCAGCCAACCCTGCACGGCAACCGACGGCGTAACCCTGTCCACTGTGACCGATTATACGCAGGTTGCCCGCGGCACCGGCTCGCTCAAGGCTGCCTATGACGGCAGCAAGGTGATGACTGCGACCGTTTCCGTACCGCAGACCGACGTTTCCGCTATGTCCTATCTGACGCTCTGGGCGCGCGGCGAAAACACGCAGAGCACGCTGACTGCCGTCTTTGCCGATGCAGAGGGCAATGAGCTGACCGCTCCCCTCTCCGCCGCAACCACCAGCAGCTGGAAGCAGCTGACCGCCTCCATTCCGGACGGCGCGCAAACACTGACCGGCATCCGCATGGAGCGCAGCGGCGCGGGCGCTGCGGAAAGCGCGCTTTATCTGGACCAGATTGTTGTCTCCGCTGACCATGCCGTAACGAATACGGATGCACCGTCCGTTTCACTGAACAACACTTCGGTGACGGTCGATGCCGGCGCATCGGCTACCCTCACCGGCAAGGCCACGATGGAAAACGGCAAATATCCGGCGCGCGCCTCCAACATTGTGGTAAAGGTAGACGGTAAAACAGTTTCCGGCAAGGCCAGCATGAGCGGCTCGACCCTGTCGGTCACCACCGGCGCGCTGAGCGAAGGCACGCACTGCGTCACAATTGACGTTTCAGACGATGCGGGCAACCGCGCGCGCGTCTCGGCTACGATTACCGCCGGCAGCGCGAAAAACGTTTTTGCCGACACCGCTGACCACTGGGCGCGCGGTTACGCCTCTCTGCTCAATCAAAACGGCATTATGAAGGGCGAATCCGGCAGCGACGGCAAAACCTACTTTAACCCCGACCGCAACCTGACGCGCAAGGAGTTTGCCGTCACGATGGCGCGCCTGCTCGGTCTGGACACGTCCTACACCGGCCAAACCGAATTTGCCGACGACGCCGACATCCCGAGCTGGGCACGCGGCGCTGTCTACGCCGTCTCGCAGGCGGGCATTATGCAAGGCTCGAACAATGGCGGTGAGCTGTACTTCTCTCCGGATGCGGATATGACCCGCGCCGAGGTCATGACCGTCATTGGACGCTGTCTGCCGCGCGGCTATGCAGCTGCTGCACTGACCTACTCGGATGCGTCCTCGGTTCCCTCCTGGGCGCTGGAACAGGTCAAAACCTGTGTTTCCGCCGGTATTATCGGCGGCTATAAGGACAACACGCTGCAACCGCTGGGCAAAATCACCCGCGGCGAAATCGCCAAGATTCTGGCGCTGTTCTAAGCAGAATTTCTTTTGCTCCGCCCTGCACTTTAACCGGTGCGGGGCGGTTTTTCTTCCCGCTTGACAGACTTTTTTCCCCATGCTATACTGAAATTCGCAAAGTGCATCCACCCGAGTTTTTATCGCCGGATAAAAATTTGAGCGTCATTCTTTCCATCGTAGGCCTTTGAAGATGGAAAGGTTGACGCTCTTTTCTGTCTTAGGAGGAAGCCTATGAACAAAACTGCAAATCTGCGTACATTCTGCCGCTATACGTCGCTTAATATGCTCGGTATGATTGGCATTTCCTGCTACATTCTTGCCGATACCTTTTTTGTTTCCCTCGGTACGGGCGCGCTCGGCCTTGCCGCGCTCAATATCGCAATTCCTGCGTTCAATCTGCTCAACGGACTGGGACTGATGACCGGCGTGGGCGGCGCGACGCAGTTTTCCATCTGCCGCGCGCAGAAAGATACGCACGGCGCCGACCGTGCGTTTACACATGCGGTTTACCTCGGCCTTGGCATCGGCGTGCTGTTCCTGCTGCTCGGTATATTCGGCGCGGCACCGCTTGCCCGTCTGCTGGGCGCAGACCCGGAAACCTTTCCACTGACCAGCGTATATCTGCGCACGCTGCTGAGTTTTTCACCCTTTTTCGTCATGAACAATGTGCTGCTTGCCTTTGTGCGCAACGATGGCGACCCGGGACGCGCCATGCGCGGCATGGTCATCGGCAGCCTGTCCAATATCGTGTTTGACTATCTATTTATCTTCCCGCTCGGCATGGGGATGTTCGGCGCGGCGCTTGCTACCGGCGTCTCCCCCATCATCAGCATCCTGCTGCAAATCGGCCATCTGCGCAATCCATCGCGCGACTTCCATCTGCTGCGTCTACGCCCACAGGTCCGCGCACTGCCCGCGTTGTGTGCGCCCGGCCTGTCCTCCCTGATTGGCGAAGCCTCCTCAGGTGTGGTGCTGCTGCTGTTTAATCTCATTCTGCTGCGCTTGACGGGAAATACCGGCGTTGCCGCCTACGGCATTATTGCCAATCTGGCACTCGTCGCCATCGCCATCTTTCAAGGACTGAGTACCGGCATGCAGCCGCTGGTCAGCTGCAGCAGCGGTGAAGGCGACCATGCCGCCCTACGCCGCCTGTACCGCTACGGCATCATCACCGCATTGGGCATTGCGACCGTAATATATGTGCTGGTATGCACCTGTGCCGTCCCGATTTCTGCAGCGTTCAACAGTGCCGGCGACCCGGTGTTGATGGGTTATGCGGTCCCCGGCTTGCGTATTTACTTTCTCGGCTTCTGGTGTGCAGGGCTGAATATCGTATCGGCTGCATTTTTCAGCGCCTCCGACCAAACCGCCATCGGCTTTGCCATTTCACTGGTACGAGGTGTGGCCGCCATTCCGCCCATTTTGTTTGCGCTGGCGGCTTTATTCGGTGTCACCGGCGTGTGGGCTGCTTTCCCCGCAGTGGAAGCCGTAACGGCTATTTTGACGCTCCTATGCGTCCGGCATGCGTTCACTTCCGGCAAAATATAAAATCAGGCCTTCGGCAATCGCCGAAGGCCTGATTTTTATTGATTCCATTACAGCGCATTGACCAGCGATTTGAACAGCTTGCCACGCTCCATAAAATTCTTAAAGCGGTCAAACGACGCGCTTGCAGGGCTCATGATGACCACATCGCCCTCTTCGGCACGCGCCGCCGCTTCACGTACCGCGGTTTCGAGATTCTCGACCTCGAGGATGGTCGGATGCTCCCCTTCTACCGCCAGCACACAATCGCGGATTTTCGGCGCGGTCGCGCCGGTAACCAGTAGCAGCTTGACATGTTCGCAAATCGGCTCGCCGAGCACATCATACGGGATATGCTTGTCATAGCCACCCGCAATCAGAATCACCTTCTGCTGGAAGGACTCCAGTCCTGCAATGGTGCGCGTCGGGCTGGACGCAATCGAATCGTTGTAATACTTTACGCCATCCTTCTCGCGCACAAACTCAATGCGATGCTCCACACCGCCGAAAGTGGTTGCCACTGCCCGAATATCGTCATCCGAGGCATAGCCCTGCACAATCGCTGCGGCCATCATCATGTTGTAAACATTGTGCGCACCGGGAATGCGGATATCCGCTGCCGGCATCAACTCGCGCCGCACACCGCCTTCCGCAATATAGATGATGTCATCCTTGAGAAACACACCGTTGGCAAGCTCCTGCTTTTTGCTGGTGCAGAACAGGTTGCCCGAAGCATGCAGCGTGCGTGTGACCTCATCATCCAGATTGAGCACCAGACGGTCATCCTCCGTCTGGCTGCGATAAATTGCCGTCTTGGCCTGTACATATTCGTCGAAATCCTTATGGTAATCCAGATGGTTGGGCGTCAGGTTGGTAATTGCCGCCACATGGGGCGAATGCTTCATCCCCATCAGCTGGAAGGAGGAAAGCTCCACGACCGCAAGGTCCTCCGGCTTCATTTCACTGACCCGCGGCAGCAAGGGCGTTCCGATATTGCCGCCCAGATGCACGGTATAGCCCGCGTGCTTCAAAATTTCACTGACGAGCGTCGTGGTGGTTGTTTTGCCGTCCGAACCCGTGATGCCGATAATCGGGCAGGGACAAACCGCGAAAAACAGTTCCATCTCACTGGTAATTTCCGATCCGCGCTCACACGCTTTTTGCAAAAACCGTGGATGCACGCCCGGCGTGCGGAAAATCACATCCTCATCCAATGCATCCAGATAATGCTCCCCCAGCACAAAATCCACGCCCAGCGTGGCCAGTGTGGCGTAGCCGTCGCCCAGTTCGGTCGGGTCCTTTTTGTCATGCACGGTTACCCGCACGCCTGCTGCACGCAGCATCCGAATGAGCGGCATATTGCTCACCCCGGCGCCGATAACCCCGACCCGCTTATCCGACAGGCCGCCAAAATATTGTTCTAAAGCTGTCATAATATGCGTACACCGCCTTTTTCACAGGTTACAGTATACAGGATTTTCGTCTATTTTGCAAGTCCGGTTTGACGGGGGCGTATTTTTGCGGTATACTGGATGTCGTGACTGGTGCAGACGGTCGCGTGCCTGACGGCATGAGGAAAGTCCGGGCTGCACAGGGCAAGGATAACGGATAACGTCCGCCGGGGGCGACCCCAGGAATAGTGCAACAGAGATATACCGCCTCATCCCCTATATTGGGGCCCCTACAAAAACACCCGTTTTTGCGGGGAGAGGAGAGACAGCAAAATGGACGAGCTTTGCCATTTTGGCAAAGCGAGTGATATGGAGCTTGGCTCGACGAGGTAAGGGTGGAAAGGCGAGGTAAGAGCTCACCGCGCCCCGTGGTGACACGGGGGGCCTGTAAACTCTATCCGCAGCAACGCCGACAGGGATCATGGTTTGCCCGACCGTCCCGACTGGCGGCTTGAGGCGCGCGGCAACGTGCGTCCCAGATAGATGACCGTCCACGACAGAACCCGGCTTACGCACCAGTCATACCAATTAAAAATAACCAAAGGAGGCTCTTCCTAATGAAGAGCCTCCTTTGATTGTTATATCGGAAATCCATGTCCAGAAGATGCAGGCACCAGCACGGCCTCTCCCCATCTGCACAAAGGCTTCCCCTTACTCGATTACCTGATCGGCCAAACCTGGACGGGCCGCCTTACCGCGGAAGTTCTCGACCGATACCTCGGTGCAGCGCTCGGTGCGCAGGGCTTCGCCAAAATCGGATAAATCATCGCCCTCAAAGCGAACACGGCAATCGCGCAGGGTAACCCCCTTCACATCGCGCAAAAAGAAGCCGGGAGACGCCATTTTCTCAATACCTGCACACAGCCCTTCAGCCGCCGAAACCGTGGTGGAGTCGCTGCCGGAACCACCGCGATTCAAACCCGGCCGCAGGTCATACAGGCCGCGCGGCCACTTGGTCTTTGCACGCATGGTAACCTGCACCTTCTCCATCCAGACATCCTCAATCTCGTTTCCTACGCTGCCCGAGAAAAAGACGCCGTTTTCGCTGTCACAGGTGATGTTGGAAAAGCGAATATTGGAAATGTGGCCGGACTTGGTATGTTCGTCACGGTCATGGGTGGTAATGGTAATCGGCTCTGCACAACCCCACCAGCAGTCGGCAAAGCGTCGGGTTTCGATGATGATATTGGAAAACGATACATTGCTGACGTTGCCGCCGTCTCGGATTTGGATGGAAATACCGCGGTTAGAACCCGAGATGATACAGTTATCCACCAGAACATTCTCAAAGTTCCCCGTTCCCTCGGTTCCGATTTTCAGTGCAGCCGAGGTGGAAATCAGCGTGCAGTTTGAAATAATCACATTCTTGGTCGGACCGTACTCCATATTGCCTGCCGAGGATTTCAGGCAGATACAGTCATCGGCGCAGGTCACATGGCAGCCAATGATGCGCACATTCGTCGAATGGTCGGGGTCAATGCCGTCAGAGTTGGCTACATCCAAATCGTTTAAAATCCGAATCTGAGAAATCAGCACGTCGTCACAACCTGCCGGATGCAGCGTCCAGAACGGTGCGTTTTGCAAAACAACCTCAGTAAAAGAAATATGGTTGCAGTGCTCTACGTAGATCAGCGTCGGCCGCGGATAAAAATCACCGGTGACATAGTAGGGGCTGACGCGCTTTACAAAGGCATAGGCATTTCCGTCAATGGTGCCCGGCCCTGAGATAGCAATGTTGTCCGCATCCTTTGCATAAATAAACGCATAGGACGGCTTAAGAGTCACCGGCGTGCCGATGTGTTCAATGCCGTCATCTTTCTGTCCCTCGTTCGGGTGCAGATATGTATGGATATCCTCGTGCGCTTTGAGCAGGCTGCCGCGCTCCAAATGCAGATCTACACCGGGTTTGAGAACAATTGAGCTGGCATAATAGGTCTTTCCGCTCTCCAGAACAACACGTCCGCCGCCCGCCGCAGAGCAGGCATCAATCGCTGCCTGAATTGCAGCAGCATCATTGGTGACGCCGTCGGCCTTTGCACCGAAATTCTGAACGTGATATATCATCTTGCTTCTTCCTTTGCATTGATTTTTGTGTCATGTCGTGCATCTCAGGCCCGGACTGGTGCGGGCGCAGAGATGCCGCAGAGTCGCCAACGCGGAGCGGACAGATTTGTCCGCCCCGCATCTGTCGTGGGGAGTATGGCCGGGCCACACCGGCCGAAAGAAAGGGGTGCTGTTTGATTAGCCCATAACCATGTTGGGAATGACCATAGAGAACCACGGCACATAAGCAACCAGCATCAGGGCTATGAAAATCGCCGCATAGAACGGCATCAACGGCTTAATCATATCCTCCATATCAATTCCCGATACCTGACAGCCCGAGAACAGCGATGAGCCGACCGGCGGGGTGATATTACCGACGCCCAGGTTCATGACCATCATAATACCAAAGTGAATGGGGTCCATGCCAAAGCTGGTGACAACCGGCAGGAAAATGGGAGCGAAAATCAGTACGGCCGGGGTGATATCCATGAACATACCGGCAACCAAAAGCAGAAGGTTGATGAGCAGCAAAATAACATACTTGTTGTCCGAAACACTCAGCAGCGCTTCGCCGATTGCGGTCGGCAGGCCGGTGAAAGACAGAACAAAGCTCATAACCGCAGACGCTGCAATCAGGAACATGATGACCGCAGTGGTTTCGCAGGCATCGCGCAGAATGCCCGGCAGGTCGGACAGCTTGATGCTCTTATAAACTACCATTGCGAGGAACAGCGTATAAACAACTGCAACAGCCGCAGACTCGGTGGCGGTGAAAATACCGGAGCAAATGCCGCCAATGATAATTACAATCAGGAAAATGCTGGGGATTGCATCGACAAAGTACTGGAACAGAACCTTAGCGGGAACGCGCTCGCTGGTCGGATACTTGTTCTTCTTTGCAATGATGTAAGCAACCGCCATACAGGCCAGGCACCACAGGATACCGGGTACATAGCCGGACATAATCATACCGACAACCGAGGAACCGGACAGAACCGCGTAAATGATGAGAATGCCGGAAGGCGGGATGATAAGGCCGGTCGGCGCAGAAGCAACGTTTGCCGCTGCTGCAAACTTTTTGTCATAACCCGCTTCCTCCTCCATCGGCAGCATGACGCCGCCAACGGCAATAGACGCGGCAACAGCCGAACCGGACAGCGCGCCGAACATGGTATTGCCAACGATATTCGTATGCGCAAGACCGCCGGGAATACGGCCAACCAAGACTTTTGCCAGGTTGATTAGTCTGTGCGCAATACCGCCGGTATTCATCAGGACACCGGTCAGGATAAAGAACGGTACGGCGAGCAGCGAGAAGCTGTCAACACCGGAGACCATTTTCTGGCAGGCAACAAAGGTGCCAAGGTCAAGCGGCAGCATGGTGGAAACGGTAATCAGAGAGGAAACGATCAGACTGATCGAAACCGGAACGCTCAAGGCGAGCAGCAGGAAAAAGCTGGCCAACAGCAGCAGGCCGATATGTACTACACTCATGTTTGTTTCTCTCCTCTCTTACTTCTGTTCGGCAACCGGTGCATCCGCACGGTGCTCTGCAATGGCCTTCAGGTCTTCCGCAATAAAAATCAACGCATAGAAAATGATCAGAATACCGCCGACCAGAATGCTGGCGTATACAAACGGCATCGGCAGATGCAATGCCGCGGAAATCTGATTGGAAGTGGTTTCTACCAAACGCAGATCACCGACAATCATAACAATGATGCTGAACGCAATCACCACGGCCTGCACCGCGATATCCAAAATCTTCTGACCGACAAACGGCAGTTTTTTGCTCAGAATATTGATGGAGAGGTGCTTGTGGCGGCCGTAAGCGTATGCGCCGCCGACCATTGTCGTCCACACCAGCAAATAGCGAAGAATCTCCTCCGTCAGCGTAGACGGATTTTTGAGAATAAAACGGGTGATGACCTGCCAGCAAACGGCCAGAACCATATACCCCATAATCAAAGTGCAGAGCACTTCGATGATTTTGTCAATGACTTTTCTCATTTCTCTTCCTCCTTACTTCAGGTAGCTCTGGAAATCCGCAAAGTAGCGGGCATTATCCTCGCTCTCTGCGCAGAATTCTTCCTGCAGAGGCTTACATGCCTCAATAAAGGGGGTCTTATCAATCTCATAGAACTGGACGCCCATTTCTTTCGCGCCTTCCTTATTACGTTCTACGATTTGCAGCCATTCCTGCTCGTGCGCTTCCCATGCGTCCGCCATGGCATCATAGACCTTCTGCTGGTCTTCCTTGCTCATGGAATCGAACGTTTCGACCGACATGATGACAATATCGGGTACGTACTGATGCTGGGTATAGGTGTAGGACTTGCAAACCTCACCGTGGCCGTCGTCTACCAGAACGGTCTCATTGTTCTCCGCACCGTCGATGATGCCCTGCTGCAAGGAGGTATAAACCTCACCCGAGGACATCGGCGTAGCCGAGCCGCCCATCGCGTTAATCATGGCAACCGATGTCGGCGAGCTTTGGGTACGGATTTTCAAGCCGTGCAAATCATCGGGAGATTCTACCGGACCATCCTTGGTGGTGTAAATCGAGCGGGAGCCCGAATCAAACCAGCCAATCGCGATAAAGCCGTCCTCACGGGTGGAGTTAAAAATCTCCTGCACCGCTTCGGAATTGTTCATGACGTTAAAATAATGCTCTGTAGACTGGAATACATAAGGCAGAGAGAAAATGGAATAAGCCGAATTGAACTGCTCCAGCGCACTTGCACTGACCTTGGCAACGTCCATAACGCCGGCCTTGACCAGCTGAATCATCGCGCTGTCATCTCCCAGCTGACCGTTGGGATAAATGTCAAACGTGTAATCGGTCTCCGCCTCCATCTCTTCGGCGAACTTCTCCAGACCAATGTTGACCGGATGCCAATCGCCGTGACCGTGCGCTATCAGCAGATGTTTGGGGTCCTGACTTCCGCCGCTGCATCCTGTCAAAGCGGTCAGCGCTGCTGCTGCGACAGCGCCTGCCACCAATCGTTTCATCATGCTTTTCATGAGGAAAATACCTCCTTCTTTCTGTGCAATCCTGTTTGTTCTCCGCGTTCCCGTCGGAACGCCTCTTGCATGCCGGTATGCAGATGCACGGTTCCGGCAAAGTCTTTCCGCAACGACTTGCCTCTGTTCGTGCTTTGTGCTACCATTATAAAAACAATCTTTTTCAAAATAAATGATTTTTTTTGGTTTAAATATTGTGATTCTTGCTTTTATTATACAGCGAATAGCAAATTTGCCCAAACCAAATTCCCGTTTTTTGTCGAACATAACCAAAGGTGGAAAGGATGTTCCGCGATGAGAAAAAATGACCGAGAGCGACAGTCCTGGCTGTTCAAGCACTACATGACCGAGCATGACTTTGAAGTCGAGCATGCAGTGGACAACGACTACCATGACGTGGAGCCGCACTACCACGAGTTTTACGAGATGTATTTTTTTTCAGGCGGACACGTGGATTATATCGTTGACGACCAACAGTTCCATCTGCACCCCGGTGACCTTCTGATTATTCCGCCGAATGTGCTGCATAATCCGGTGTTTCATGACTTTGACATTCCGTATGAGCGTTATGTCGTGTGGATATCGGCCAATGCGCTCAGCCGCCTCATCCGTCAGGACGCTGACTGCGGTTATTTTCTCCAACAGGACATTCAGGGACGCTATCTGTTCCGAGGGGACGAGGCTTCTGTCATCACGCTGCGCGGCAGCTTTGTGACCTTGTTTACCTCCTATCACGAGCGCTCACTGTGCTACCGAACAGAGGGTATCTCGGTCATCATGCACATCCTGACCCTGTACAATCGAGCGCTTGCTGCCGAAACCGAACAAGTGCAAGGCGGCGTGCATGTGTCGCTGCTGACCGATATCCTGCATTATGTGCAGAACAATTTAAACGGCGACCTGTCGCTGGACAAGCTCGCAGCGGTTTTTTACACCAATAAATATCATATTTCCCATTTATTTAAGCAAAATATGCATATTTCCTACTATCAATATGTTATTCAGATGCGCTTGCTTGCGGGAAAAAACAGCATCTTGGCCGGTGTTCCGGTCGCCAAGGTCTGGGAAAGCTGCGGCTTCAGCGACCATACCGGATTCTACCGCGCCTTTCGCAAATGGTATGGTGTCAGTCCCAATCAGTTTAAAAAACTTCACACTGAACAGCTCGGTCTGTCCGACTGATTGGATGCACCTCCCCTGCCCGTTCGCGCACGATAGCCGCTCCAGACATTTTCAAACCAGTCGTCACGCACCGGAATGGGACGGATGGGCGCAAAGGAAGAGAAAACCCCATCCGCTTTCATTTCGGTGATGAGCTGTTTGTCCATGCCGGCGGATTGCGGCACTCGATAGCGGTAGCCGGTCAGACCGCCGCCACAGTCTGTGCCATCCGGGTCCAGCACCAGTCCTGAGCCGCGGCTGCCCCACTCTCCGGCAGCAAGCCGCATGGCAGATACTATAGCGCGTTGGCTCAAAAGCACATCCCGGGTACGCAGCATCTGGGCTAAACCGCCCGCTGCCACCAGCTTATAATCGGTAAAAAAGCTCTGCAAAACAGTGTCCAGCGTCGTTTCCAGCGTTTCCAACGCGGTCAAATCTCGAATATGCGCCGCCTGCGCACTCATCCGCTGCTGCATCTCCCGCCGTATGGTGTAGGAAGTGCTCCTTTCGTCACAATGCCCCAGACAAGCCATCACCTCGGTCAGCCAGCCGGTCAGCACACGTTCTACCTGTCGTTCCAGCTGTTCCATGCAAAACCGCTGTGGTTTTGTCGTATAGGCAATGTGCTCGGCCGCACGCATCGAGCCTACCTGACAGGCGTTGAGCGCGGAACCGCCCGGACGATACACGCCAAACGTGCCCGCACATTCTCCCACCGCGTACAGCCCCTGAATATTGGTCTGCCAGTTGACATCCACTGCAACGCCGCCGTTATTATGCTGGGCGCAAACCGCAACCCGAAGCGGCTGGGTTTTCAAATCAATCCCATGCGCACGATACAGCTCGATTGCATCCGGATTCATCTGTGCCAGTCTTGCAATTGGGGTCGGCAGAAGCGCACCCGAATTTTTGAGATATTGAAAGGTTTCTTCCGAAAGTACAGAAAAATCCAGTCCGGTCGGGTCGGTGCGAAAATCCATATACACCCGACGTCCCAAATCAACGGTTTCGTGATGGATAATTAAATCAATCCGGGAGGAACCATTCACCTTGCGCACGTCAAACGGCCACTGATATCCCTTGAGGAAAACCGCGTCCAGTGCCTGCGACGGCGTATCAAAGTAATCTAGCAGGAATTCCCGCTCGTTTCCGTCCGCGTCCACCGAAATATACCGCGGCAACACCTGTTGATAAGTGCCCGACACGTTCCAACGGAAATCGGTTGAAGCCAAGCCGTACTGCCATTCCTGTAGATTGACCAGCTTGGCCCCGGCTTCCAGCGCCATGCCGGTCATTCCCACATGTCCGTATGGATAAACCGAAGCATCGTACACGCCCGCCGGTCCGCCCGTCGCCAAAAGGATGTGTTCGCAGGCAAACAGCGTCCAGCCATCCGGTCCGGGACGGGTCAAATCGAGTGCCAGCAGGCCAAACACCTTGCCGTCTTCCACCAGCAACCGCACAGCCTGCATATGATTGAAAATTCGAATCCCCTTGCGCTGCACGCTGCGCTCCAACGCCTCGGTCATAAAGCGTGAGGTCAACGGTCCGGCCGAGGTCGCGCGCTGCCGCGGATCGTGATCGGTCTTATACCCCACATACTCGCCGTATTCATTGGTTGGAAACGGCACGCCCAGATTTACCAGCTTCATAAAGCTGCGCACCGAACCCGCTGCCTCGGCCAAAGCGGTATCGCCGTTGACGCTGCCGCCGGAAAACAACGTTTCCGCCATTTCCTGCACGGAATCCGCACCGTCTGAGGCCAGAGACAACTTGTAATAGGTCTGCTTGTCACTGCCTGTGTTACGCGAGGTGCCCATCTGAATGCCCTCTGTCACAATTGCAAGATCGGTTCGGCCAAGATCATACAGCCAATCAGCCGCGTTCAGCCCCGCACATCCCGTGCCGACCACCAGCGTATCCAGCGCATAAACCGGCATGGTCTGCCCTGCACAGCCAATCGAAGTCTTTATCATACCGCAGTCCCCTTACAAGCGGCGGATGTGAAACCCGCCGTCAGCATTGAGCACCTGCCCGGTTGCAAAGTCCAATAATCCACTGACCGCCGCACAGACACAGTCCGCTACATCCTTCGGCTGACCAAACCGCTTGATTGGCGTAATGCCTTCTGCAATGAGCTTCTGATATTTTTCGGTCACGCCTGCGGTCATATCGGTTTGGATGATACCCGGACGCACCTCAAAGACCGGAATCCCGTACTCCGCCAGCCGATCGGCAAACAGCTTGGTCGTCATGGAGATGCCTGCCTTGGAGATGCAGTATTCGCCGCGGCTGGTGGACGAGGTGTAAGCCGACATCGAAGAGATATTCACAATGCGGGGAACATAATCCGGCAGTTCCTTTTTCTGCAATTCAATCATCTTGCGTGCTGCCAGCTGACACATGAAGAATGTCCCCTTGAGATTTATCTGCATCAGACGGTCAAAGCTCTCCTCGGTGGTTTCCAGCAAGTCCAAACGCACAGCCGGTGCAACGCCCGCATTGTTGACCAAAACGTCCAATCGTCCGTATCGCTCACAGACATCCTCCAAAATGCGCTCCCGGTCCTTGCGCTCCGCAATGTTGCACGGAAGGTAGATGCAATCCACACCCTCTGCCTGCAATTTCTCTATGACTGCGTCATCCTGTGCGGCAGTCGCGGAAACCACAACAAAATAGCCTTCCTTGCCCAGTGCGCGGGCGATACCTAGGCCGATACCACGACGCGAGCCGGTCACCAGTGCGATTTTCTGCATGTAAGTTGCCCCCTTTACTGCTTACCCTGCACATCACGCTGATAAATCGGCAGATATTCCGGGTCACGAATGACGCAGCCCGCAGTGGAACCTGCACGCATCAGCTCAGTGCACTTGCCGCATGCAATGCAGCACTTCCGCTCGTCCATTTTGCCGGTGTGCAGCAGGTCATGGGCGAACTGCGGATAAGCAAACGCCTCACGGCCAAATCCCGCAATGGTACAGCCGCCCTCTTCCACCGCGCCCGCAGCCAGATTGCCTGCATACTGACGCAAATAGCTCAGGCCGGACGAAATCACCTTCAAATCGGGATACGCCTTCTGTACCGTGCTGACACAGTGATACATGCGAGCCACGCCTTCGAGCGGATGCTCCTTTGGAACATACGGACCATTATCATACGGCCGATTGACGTGCGGATTAAAATATGGGTTGCCGATGGTCACATCGAGCAGCTGCATTCCCAGTTCGTTATGCAGGCGGCCGACCAGCTCGAGCGGCTCTGTCAGATCGACTTCCACCCCTGCATCCGGACGCACGCCAAAACCGTAAGGATGCGGGAAACCGTCGTAGACATTCAGACGCGAAGTGACAATAAAGTCCTTTCCGGTTGCATCCATCGCGTTTTTGACACCATGACGCAGCAGCCGGGTTCGGTTTTCCAGACTGCCGCCAAAAGCGCCTTTGCGCGTATACGCCGACAGCAGTTCACTGTTCAGGTAACGGTGGCAGCACTTGATATCCACGCCGTCAAAGCCTGCCCGCTCGGCCAAACGGGCTGCATCGGCAAACTTCTCTTCGAGCGCAAACAAGTAGTCATCGGATACGATGCGGTCGGACGCGATTGTCTGTTCCCCTTCAAAAATCGGGTTGTTGTACGCAATCAGCGGCGCCGGCACACCTTCCGGCTTGGAGTAGCGCCCTGAATGGGTCGCCTGCATAATCACAATCGGCTCAAAGCCGTTTTCCCGCATGCAGGTTTGCTTGATATCGGCCACAAATTTTTGGAAGTCCGACAAATTCTCTTCGTGAATCCATAACTGGCGCGGATTGGCGCGGGCTTCGGGAAGAACCGCCACCGCTTCGGCCCAAATCAGCCCTGCGCCGCTTTTTGCGAATCGGTCATATCTGCGCAAGGTTAGTTTATCCGGGCTGCCATCCGCCGTTCCGTCGCAGCCCTCCATCGGCTGAATCGCAATAGAATTTGCTGCGGTCTTTGCACCAATTGACACCGGCCGCTTTAATACATCGATGTTGTCCGACAGAGGCAGATGTACTTCCAGCTCCTCTAGTTTCTCAATCAGCTCCTTTTTCGTCTTATAATGGAACTTTTCATGCTCCATATATAAATCCTCCTTCTCACTCTTCTTGCGCTGCCGTCTTTACACACAGAGAATTTTTTGACTAAATTCAGGCTTTTCTGCGCAGCAACTGTAATGTTATGATATAATAGCCGACAGATAGAAAGTCATATCAAGTTGTGTGATAATATGTAAATTTTGCGATATCAGGAGGTTTTCTCATGGAGCAGAACGTTGTGATGCAGGAATGCTGTTTCAAAGACAGCGACACATCCATCCGCATTCACTTCCATAACGCCTATGAGCTTTTGTTCATTCGGGAAGGGCACATTCGCATTCATATTGGCGACGCAGCCTATGACGGTGGACCGGGTTCGGTTTTTGTTATCGGACGATTTGAAGAACACTCTCTTGAACTGCGCACGCCGGTTTATGAACGCTACTATGTGATTTTAGACCCGGATATGACCGAGCGATTGATTACCGACCGACGACTGCTCATGCCTCTGCGCAGCCGTCCGCAGGGTTTCTGCCACCGATATGACGTATCCGACCATATGGAACGCTTTGAGTTGATTTTCCGGCGACTGCTGGAAGAGCAGCATATACAGGACTCGCTTGCGGGCGTCATGCACATGAGCCTGATTTCCGAGCTGCTCATTCTGCTGTGCCGACTGCGTCCTGCGCTGTTTGACGCCACCTCACAGGCCAGCAAGACCGCAGTGTTTGCCGTCCAGCATTACATCGATACACACTATGCCGAGCCCATCCGAGTCAGCGATCTGGCAGAACGTGTCTTTTTAACTCCCTGCTATCTGACCCACTGCTTCAAGAGCCTGACGGGATACAGCCCCAAGCAGTATTTGGTACAGGCCCGTCTGGCCGCAGCCAAAGACCTGCTCATCCACTCGGATTTTCCTGTCAGTGAAGTCGCGTTCCACGCTGGCTTTTCCGATGTCAACAACTTTATCCGCACCTTTCGCCGGGAAACCGGATACACCCCGCTGCGCTATCGGGAGCGTGAACAAATATAGCATATTTTACATATTATTGCGCAACTGCATCCCACCAGTCGGGACGCGGCTGCGATACAATGAAAATCAGAAAATCACGCTGCTCTTTGGAGCAGAATTTGAAAAAAGGATGAGGACGCATATGAAAACCATCAATCTGGCAATCATCGGCGCAGGCGGATACGGGGACTACTGTCTGGGGCTGCTCGAACGCTTTGTCGATCCGGAAAGCTATCGACTGGTGGCGGCAATCGACCCGTTTTACGAAAAGATACCTCGCTACACCCAGCTGACCGCTCAGGGGGTACCGATGTACCGTACCCCGGAAGAATTTTTTGCTGCCAGTTCCGCCGATCTGGTGCTCATCGCCAGCCCTATTCATCTGCACAAGGAGCAATGCCTGCTGGCGCTCCGGCACGGCGCACATGTGTTGTGCGAAAAACCACTTGCTCCTATTTTGCAGGATGCACTGGACATTCGCGCCGCGGTATCTGCTTCCGGCCGCAAGCTGGGAGTTGGATTTCAAATGTCCTTCTGTGATCCCATCCAGAACCTCAAACGCGACATACAAGCCGGTCTGCTGGGCGCGCCTAAAGCCCTGCGCACCTATGTCTCCTGGCAGCGCTATGATAGCTATTACAACAGTCCTTGGCGCGGCCATATTCGGGACGCACAGGGCCATTGGGTATTGGATTCCATCCTGACCAACGCCACCGCGCACTATCTGCATAACACCTGTTTTGTGCTGGGCGACCGCTTTGACACTGCGGCCATGCCGCAAACTCTGGCTGTTGAATTGTACAACGGCAAAGGGATTGAAACCTTTGATACCGCATTCGTTTCGGGTAAATTCGCGTCCGGCTGTGACTTCTTCCTAGCTCTGACCCACTCAGGCGACCGCAACGTAGACCCAATTCTGCAATATACGTTTGAGCATGCGGTTGTCACTGCCTCGGGCAACGATGATTCCGCTGAAATTATTGCCACCTTTGATGACGGCAGCACCAAAAACTATGGAGCCGCCTTAGGCGAATATCACGTCGCACAGAAGCTGCGCACCATGATAGCGGTTGCAGCTGATCCCAGCGTGGATGTACCCTGTACGCCGGATACCGTTCTGCCGCATCTGACCATGTGCAATGCTATTTTCGATCAGGCCGATGTCTATCCGCTGCCCGCAGACCGCATGGAGCGCGTTTCCACTCCGGAACCCGGTGTGTTTATGCGCGGCTTAGCCGACGATGCCTGGACCTGCTTCCAGACCGGGAAACTGCCTTCCGCGTTAGGCTTTGACTGGGCGCATCGCCCGACCAACATTCAGCTGGAAGGGTATCATGCTTTTTCCGGCGAACGATTCTGCAAAAAAGAGGAGATACACACATGATTCGTATTTGTATTGCAGGAAACTCCGGCCATGCAGCCACCGTCACCCGCGCCCTCCCCCGTTTGCCGCAAGTGGAAATTGCAGGCTGGTGCCGCACATGGACCGGCGAACCCATGACGGAAGTGCTGGATGATTTTGCGAAACTCGGTCTGTCACCAACGGAATATCCTGACTACCTGACGATGATTGACGTTGTTCAGCCGGATGTTCTGGTCGTAGACGGTATGTTTTGCGATCATGAGGCCATGACCCGTCAGGCGCTTGCGCGCGGTATCCATGTCTACTGTGACAAGCCGCTGGCATTAACTTTGGATGGCCTGACACGCGTGCAGCAGGCGGCTGCCGCTTCTCCTGCTTTGCTGTGGGCCATGCAGACTGCGCGCTATGACCCCTGGTTCTACACCGCAAAGCAGCTGGTCGATGCAGATGCCATTGGAGAAATTCGTTTGCTCACCGCGCAAAAATCCTATCGGCTCGGCCAGCGCGCACCCTTTTTCCGTCATCGTGCGCAGCATGGCGGATTGATTCCATGGGTGGCCATTCATGGCATCGATTTCATCCGTTATTTATATCCGCATGCCGCAAAGAGCATATTTGCTCATCACGCAACAGCTGCTAATCAGGGATATGAGGACCTGGAAGTGACGGCACAGCTGATGATGACAATGGAAAACGACGTATGCGCACAGGTCAGTGCCGACTATCTTCGTCCGGCCCACGCAGCAACTCATGGGGATGACCGCGTACGTGCCGCGGGTACGCACGGCATCATCGAGGTGCGCGGCGATGCAGTTTACCTCATTAACGACAAAAACGACGGCTCCCAGCCGGTGCCGCTTCAGCATCCCCCCATGATTTTTGAAGATTTCATCCACACACTGGAGGGCCATGGCTTGGGTCTGCTTGACCTGTCCGAATCGCTGGAGGACAGCCGTCTTGCTCTGCTGGCCCGCGAATCAGCCGATACAGGCCGCATCGTAATCGCTTAAAATCAATCCCTTTTCTTCACACAAAGCGCCCCCCAAAAGCCGAACCATTTTCCGGTTGGATATGGTCTGACTTTTGGGGGGCGCTTGCTTTTTTATGATTAGTTCAGAAAATCCTTGAGCTTTTTCGAGCGCGACGGATGACGCAGCTTGCGCAGCGCCTTTGCCTCAATCTGGCGAATACGCTCGCGCGTGACGTTGAACTCCTTACCGACTTCCTCCAGCGTGCGGGTGTGTCCGTCCTCAATACCGAAGCGCAGGCGCAGCACCTTTTCCTCGCGCGGAGTGAGCGTCTTGAGTACCTCGACCAACTGCTCCTTGAGCAGCATGAAGGATGCTGCTTCGGCCGGTTCGGGCGCATCATCATCCGGAATGAAATCCCCGAGGTGCGAATCCTCCTCCTCACCAATCGGGGTCTCAAGCGACACCGGCTCCTGCGCAATCTTGAGAATATCACGCACACGGTCGACCGGCATGCTCATCTCTTTGGCAATCTCCTCCGGACTGGGATCATGGCCCAGCTCCTGCAGCAGCTGACGCGAAACACGGATAACCTTGTTGATGGTCTCCACCATGTGTACCGGAATGCGGATAGTACGCGCCTGATCAGCAATTGCGCGCGTAATCGCCTGACGAATCCACCAGGTCGCATAGGTTGAGAACTTAAAGCCCTTGGTCGAATCGAACTTTTCGACCGCCTTAATCAGACCAAGGTTACCCTCCTGAATCAAATCAAGGAACAGCATGCCGCGGCCGACATATCGCTTGGCAATTGAAACCACCAAACGGAGGTTTGCTTCGGCCAGACGCTTTTTCGCCTTTTCGCCGATTTTCACATCGCGGTCCAGCTGTGCACGCTCCTCCGCCGGGATGGTGTCACCCTCCGCCGCAATGCGGGCTTCTGCCTCGTTGCCCTTCTGCATCTGCTCAGCCAGCGTCACCTCTTCCTCCGGCGAGAGCAAATCCACCTTGCCAATCTCCTTCAGGTACATACGCACCGGGTCGTCAATGGCAAAGGTTTCCGCCATAGCGGAGGTGTCTATCAGCTCCTCTTCCGGAACCTCCTCCACGCTGTCCGGCTCAAACACTTCATCGTCGTCGTCACCCAGCGCCTTTTCCAGCACGCCTTCGGTTTCGACCTCTATTCCCATGGTTTCGAGCGTTTCATACAGCTTATCGATGTCGTCGCTTTCCATATCCAGCTGGCTCAGCGCATCCGCAATCTCCTTGAGCGTCAGCCGTCCATTCTTTTTTCCCAGCGCCAGCAGGTCCTTGAGCACCTGCTGCTGGTCCACTGCATGCTCCGGTGCGTTTGCATTGCCCGTTGTCGTCATATCGTTTGTCCTCCCGCGTTTTGTTTTTTTATTCGTCCAAAGGTCAGCAGCGGGTCCTCGCCTGCTTCGGTAATCGTACCGTCTCTGACGCGCTGCATTCGTATCGTGTTTATGTATTCCTGCATTTCCTGCCGGTGTTCGCCCGGTGGGATGCCCTGATCGAGAATAGCGGAAAGCAGGCTCATTTCATTTGCCTCCAGCCACCCCTCGAAGGACAGGATATCCACCATCTGGCCTTCCCGGTCGAGCGCGAGCACGCGCTCATATATCTTACGCAGCACAGGCGCGGAAAACCACGCCGGCGGCAATTCTTTTTCCAGTCCCGTTGCCAGCTTCTGATCGTAAAACAGGAGGCGAAGCACGTTTTCCTCCGCCTTGGCGGATTTGACATCTGCATAGGCAAGCGTGCGGTCCTTGGGCTGTGCCATACCGATCGGTGAGCGAATCTCGCGCCGTTCGGCGGCTTTCTGTCTCTTGCGGCGGATGTTCAGCTCGCGTCGCACCTCGACATTCATCGCTTCGGCAGTCACGCCCGCCATCTTGGCCGCGCGCCCCGCGTATACTTCTCGCTCGATGCTGCTTTCGATGCCGGCGAGCATACGCGCCGCGTCCCGCAGGAACAGCACGCGCGCTTCGTCATCCTCCAAATCGTATTTCGCTGCGATTTGCTCCAGTCGGTAAGCATTGTGGTCCTCGCTGCGCTCGATGAGCGCGCGGAACGCATCTGCCCCTTTGGCCTTAATGAACTCATCCGGGTCTTTCGCGCCCGGAATTTTAAGCACCTTGACCTGCAAATCACATTTTTTCAAAATGTCAATCGCGCGCTGTGCCGCCGCCTGCCCTGCCCCGTCCGCGTCGTAGGAAATCACAATGCGGTCGGTGTGGCGGGCGATGATACGCGCCTGCTCCTCGGTCAGCGAAGTGCCAAGCGAGGCCACCGCGCAGTCAAATCCGGCCTGATGCAGCGCAATCACGTCCATATAGCCTTCTGCGAGGATAAAATACCCGTTTTTCGTAGTCTTGGACAGGTTGAGCGCGAACAGATTGCGGCTCTTATGAAAAATCGGCGTTTCGGGCGAGTTGAGATATTTGGGCTTGGAATCATCCAGCACGCGCCCGCCGAACGCAATCACATTGCCACGCACGTCAATGATGGGAAACATCACGCGCCCACGGAAGCGGTCGTACACACGCCCCTTTTCGCTGCGGCTGAGCAGTCCCGCGTCCAGCATTTCCTCCCGCGTATAGCCCTTCGCGGTCATCGCGTCGAGCAGTGCATGGAACGAGTCGGGCGCATACCCCAGCCCAAATCGGTTCATCGTGCGCCGGTGCAAGCCGCGCCCAAGAAAATACTGCTGTGCCACGCGGTTTTCCGGCTGCCACAGTGTATCATAGTAAAACCGCGCCGCGTCTTTACACAAAGCGTATAGCCGGTCGCGGTGGCGGGCTGCCTGCCGGTCGGCCTCGCCCTGCTCAGGCACCTGCATGCCCGCACGCGCCGCCAGATAACGCACCGCATCGGGAAATTCCAACCCTTCGGCTTTCATGGTGAAGGTAATCACTCCGCCGCCCGCACCGCAGCCGAAGCAATGGAAAATCTGCTTATCGGGCGAAACCGAAAAGGACGGTGTTTTTTCATTATGGAAGGGGCAAAGGCCAAAATAGTTTGCACCGCTTTTTTTCAGCTGAACGTACTGGGATACGACATCCACAATATCGTTTCGTGCGGATAATTCATCCAGAAACACACGGTCAAACGCCATTCGCCCACCTCCTTTGTAGGATAGCCGGATTTTTTATCCTTCAATCTTATTCCAGCTTTTCGGAATAAATAATTTTGTGTAAACCGAAATCGAGTATCGGTCGGTCATGCACGCGATATAGTCGCACACGACGCGCTCCAGCGGTTCGCCGCGTGTCATCAGCACAAAATAATCCCCCGGCAACTCGTCCGGATGGACTACAAAATATTCATACAGGCCGCGCAGCATAGTCTTAGCGCGCATTTCCTCGCGCTGGGCCTCAGTACCGTGATACACATGGTCAAACATAAACTGACGCAGTTCCATCATATCGTCATGCACCTGCTCGTCCATACCGATTTCCTGATGCGCTGTGCCGTATTCAATCATCGCAGTGACCATAGTGTCAATGCGCTTGCCGTGGCTGTCGCCCAGACGGCGGCGCAGATACTGCGGGATATCCGTGTTTGTAATGAGACCACCGCGCATCGCATCGTCAATATCATGGTTGATATAGGCAATGCGGTCGGCATAGTGGATGATACGCCCCTCGGGCGTGTCCGCCTTTTTCGCACCCGTATGACAGATGATGCCGTCGCGCACCTCCTGCGTCAAATTCAGGTCCTCAATCAAATCGACCATGCGCAGGCTCTGCTCATTGTGTCGAAACCCGAATGGACATACCTCGGCCAGCGCGCGCTCGCCCGCATGGCCAAACGGCGTGTGACCCAAATCATGTCCCAGCGCAATCGCCTCGGTTAAATCCTCGTTGAGCCGCAGCGCGCGCGCAATTGTACGCGCAATCTGCGACACCTCCAGCGTATGCGTCAGGCGGGCGCGATAGTGGTCGCCCTCCGGAGAGATAAACACCTGCGTTTTATGGCTGAGCCGCCGAAACGCCTTGGAGTGAATAATACGGTCGCGGTCCCGCTGAAAGCAGGTGCGATAGGCGCACGGCTCCATTTCGCGCTGCCGTCCCTGCGAACCATCCGCAAAGGTGGCCCACGGCGCAAGCGTCAGGTGCTCCCGTTGCTCCTGCTGTTCCCGGATTGTCATACGGCACGCACCTCCCTGCCTGCTGGCATCAAAAAATTCGTCTATTTGATTTATACCGACTCCATCGTCAAAATCCTTTTTTTCAGGGCAATTTTTTTCACTTTATTTTACACGCCTGCCCATAAAGCGCGTCTCCATCACCTCAGCATACACCTGTCCTGCGGTTGCTTCGGCCAGCGCCGCATTAAGCCGCTCCTCCCCACCTGCAGGCAAAGTTACGGTCAGTGTCACATCCGCCCCGAAATCGGTCTGTTCAGCGGCGCAATCGTAGTCCGGCAGCAGATGCAGCACCATTTCGTACAAATTATATGGACACGCAATCAGCGCGACCGAAAACAGGCTCATACGCTGCACGCCCGCCGCCGCGACCGCAATTTGCGCGCCCTTGGTATAAGCGCGCACCAACCCGCCGGTACCCAGCAGTACGCCGCCGAAATAACGCGTCACCACACACAGACAGTTTTCCAGCTGTTCGTGCCGGAGCACGTCCAGAATAGGCATGCCCGCCGTACCCTGCGGCTCGCCGTCATCCGAATAGCGCATGACATTGCCCTCACGCAGAATGTAGGCGTAGCAATTATGCGTTGCGTCCCAATAGGTTTCGCGCATTTCCTTAATACGCGAAACCGCCTCCTCAGCCGTCTCCACGCGCCACAACCGCCCGGTGAACTTGGAGCGCTTTTCTTCAAATTTGTCCTCGCCATACGCGGCAAAGGGTACAAAATAGTCCTTTTCCATTGTGTATCCCCGTTTTTGCGCACCTTTGTTTGCGCGTTATTCCTCGACCAGATAGTCCGCCACACGGCCGTAAGTCTTATCGTCCACAATCGCCTCGACCAGCGTGCCTTCCGCAGCGTACTCTGTCGATTCCATCTGTGCCTCCCGGTGCAGCATGTCCAGCACGGCGCCGTCCGCATACGGAATCAGCAGCTTGACGCGATGCTTTCCGCGTCCGAGCGCGTGCTCAATGGCCGCCAGCAGCGCATCCATGCCCTCGCCGGTCTTGGCCGAAATGGCAACACCCTCATCCGGGCGGAAGAACGGCAGAGACTCCGGAGCACACTTATCCGCCTTGTTGTAAACCATCAGGCGCGGGATTTCCTGCGCGCCCAGCTGTGCGATAACGCCCTCGACGGTCTCCGCCTGTATGCGCCAATCCTCGTCCGACACGTCCACGACATGCAGCAGCAGGTCGGCATAGGCCAGCTCCTCAAGCGTTGCTTTGAACGCACTGACCAGATGATGCGGCAGCTTGCGGATAAAGCCAACCGTATCGCTCAGCAGGATTTCCTGCGTATCCGAAATGCGCTTTTTGCGCGTGGTCGGGTCGAGCGTATCAAACAAACGGTCGTTGGCCTCAATACCCGCGCCGGTCAGCTGGTTGAGCAAGGTGGACTTGCCCGCGTTGGTATAGCCCACGATGGCGACCAACGGCATCTCGGTCTTTTTGCGCTGACGACGCTGCACCGCACGTACCTGCCGTACCTGTTCCAATTCCGCCTTGAGCTTATCAATACGCTTACGGATGTGACGGCGGTCGGTTTCAAGCTGCGTTTCGCCCGGGCCGCGCGTACCAATCGGGCTTTTGCCGCCGCCCGCAGTCTGACGCACTAGATGCGTCCACATGCCGGCCAGACGCGGCAGAATATACTGATACTGCGCAAGCTCTACTTGTAACTTGCCCTCGCCCGTGCGGGCGCGCTGCGCGAAAATATCCAAAATGAGCGCCGAGCGGTCAAGCACGGTGCATTTGGTCAGTTCCTCAAGGTTGCGCGTCTGCGACGGCGACAGTTCGTTGTCAAACAGCACGAGTGTGGCTTCATTCGCCTCCGCAAGCTGCCGCACCTCTTCTGCCTTGCCCTCACCGATGAAGGTGCGGGCATCCGGTGCGGGACGGCGCTGCAAGGTCATCGCAACCGCCTCCGCCCCCGCAGTCTCAGCCAGCGCGCGCAGTTCGTCCATCGTGCGCTCGTCTGCATCCTGCTGCGCAGTAAAGGACGGACAGGACAGCCCGACCAGCACCGCGCGCTCGGCCTGTGTTTTGTTTTCCAGTTCGGTCATCGTGTTCATTCCTCCCCTCTCAGGGGCATGCCCGCATGTGTGCAGGCGGGTTTGAAAACAGAAAAGCCACCGAAACGCGCTTCGTCAGCAACCGTTTCGATGGCTTCCTCTTACTTGTCCAGATTGAAACGCTTCTTGAAGCGATCAACACGTCCGCCGGTGTCTACCAGCTTCTGCTTGCCCGTGAAGAAGGGGTGGCACTTGGAGCAAACGTCAACGACGATATTCTCCTTAGTGGAGCCGGTCTCAATGACATTGCCGCAGGCACAGCGGATCGTGGTCTGCTTGTACTCGGGATGGATGCCCTGTTTCATGTTGTTTCACCTCTTTCCACGGGAAATCACAAAATTTCTCTTGCAGTCGTAAGGATATGATACCATATTATACGGCAAAATGCAAGCATTATTTTTCATATACTAAATTTTCTTCCTTCCAGTCTTTCAGCACCGGAATCATGGACGCTGTCAGCGCCTTGGCACCTGCCAAATCGTGCAGCAGATAGTTGCCGCATTCGATACGGCTTGCGCCCGGAATCTCCCCCTCATAGGACGCAATGAAGTCCATCGTCTCGCGCACAAGGTCAATCGCATCCGCCGGAGCCAAATCGCGCACCAGAAAATAAAATCCGGTCTGGCAGCCCATCGGACCGCAATAGATGATATGATCGGCAAAGCGCGAGTTGCGCGCGTAGGTAGCAAACAGATGCTCGAACGTGTGTCCGGCCGCCGGCTGGATATAGGTGCCCGCGTTCGGATACACCATACGAATATCATAGGTTGTCACATCTCCGTCAATGCGGGAGGTATACATACCCGGTTTGAGCTTATCATGATTAACTTCAAAGCTTGCAATGCGTTTCATACGTTTTTCTCCTTTTCAGCACCAAGATACCGTAATTCTGTGGTGTACTCACGCCACAACAGCACATACGAAATGAAAAATGCAGCCAGTTCCGCAATCGGGAACGAATACCAAATGGCATCCAGCCCCTTCCACTGACCGAGCAGCCATGCTGCCGGCAGAATGATAACGAGCTGACGGCAAACCGATACGATCAGGCTGTTCATACCGCGAGCCGTCGCCTGGAACAGCGTGGAATTGATGATACCGAAAGCTGCGCCAAGGAAGGACAGGCTGATTATTTTAAGCGCCGGAACGCCGACCGCAATCATTTCCTGCACCGCGGCTGCATCCGTGCGATCGACAAACATCATCAGCATCTGCTCCGCAAAAATCTGGAACAGAATAAGGCCGATTATCATGATGACCACCGCTGCGGTAAGTGTAATTTTATACGCACCAAACAGGCGTTTTTTGTTGCGCGCGCCGTAGTTGTAGCCCATAACCGGCAGCGCACCTTGGTTCAGACCAAATACAGGCATAAACACAAAGGTCTGCAATTTGAAATAGACCGCCAGCACATTGACTGCCGTCTGCGAAAAACCAATCAAAATTGCATTCATGCCCGCCGTCATCACGGATACCACGCTCTGCATAACAATGCCCGGCAAGCCGACACGGTAAATATCCTTGACCGTCTGGATGCGCCACTTAAATTCCCGCATATTCACCTGCAGGATCTTCTGATGGACAAATACGCCCCACAGTCCGATTAGCATACCGAAAATCTGTCCGATAACAGTTGCCAGTGCCGCACCGCGCACACCCATCTCCGGGAACGGGCCGATACCGAAAATCATCAGCGGGTCCAGAATGATATTGATGATTGCACCTGTCAGCCCCTGACACATCGGGATGATCATGTTGCCGGTCGACTGCTGCAGCTTTTCGCACATCATCGAAATCATAACGAAGATACTCAGGCCAACCGCAATATGCGAGTACTGAATCGCCTGAACAGTGACATCCTCTGCCGCGCCGAACGCGCGCACAAACACACCTGACAAGCCAAAGCCCAATACCAAAAACACGATGCCGCCAATCACGGACAATGCGATGCCGTGCTCTGCCGCCGAATTTGCATGCAGACGGCGCTTTTCACCCAGACGACGTGCAATCAGCGAGTTGACGCCCACGCCGGTGCCGACGCCAATTGCCACAACCAGCGTTTGCAGCGGAAAGACCAGCGAAACCGCAGCCAGCGCACTCTGCGAGTACTGCGCAACGAAGATGCTGTCCACGATGTTATACAGCGCGTTGATAATCATCGAGATCATCGCCGGCAATGCCATAGAGAAAATCAGCGGTCCCATGCGCGCCGTACCCATCTTATTTTGTTCTTCCAAAATTCATTCCCCCCAGCCAAAATGAAGCCGCACCGGAACATGTCCGGCGCAGCCGCTTTTTCACTCTTGTTATATAGTGTACGAGATAAAAAACGAGATTGCAAGCCCTTTGTTACAGTTTTCCGCGTAATTCGCCATATGACTGTTCCACTACAAAATCACTGACCGAACGCAGTTCGCTTTCCCCCGCCGCATAGGCAGGCTCCACCATACCGCAGACACGAAACCCTGCACGCTTGGCCGTGGCGCATGCATAGGGCGCATCCTCAAACACGATACAGTCGGCAGGCGCAAGCCCCAATTTTTCCGCGCTTTTCAAATAAATGTCCGGCTGATACTTGGAAATGCCCACATCCTCAATGGTCAGCATAAACGAAAAATATTCCATCATATTTCGGTCACGCAGCGCCTTTTCCGCGTGACGGCGCGCTGTAAGCGTCGCAATCGCCATTTTTATTCCGCGACGGCGCAGTCCGTCGAGAAATTCGATTACGCCATCCTTCGGCTTGGCAATCGTCTCGTAGCGCGTGGTAATCAGCCGGTCCATTCCCTCCATCAGTCCCGCCGCGCCGCCGGGCAGCTCCGGATAGCGGTCGGCAAAATACTGTGCGACCTGCGGCTGAGAAAAACCTTCACACGCCGCATACTCCTCGTCTGTAATCGTCAGCCCGAACTCCGCCAGATACCCTTGCGTCAACCGTTTCCACACCGGCATGGAATCGAGCAGCGTGCCGTCCATATCAAATATCGCACCCTTAAATTCGTGCATGTTTTTTCCTCCCGGAAACTATGTTATTTGGTCTTGCGGTCGATAAACTGCGGCCGCATTTTGGAATACAGAATCTTTTGCTCGCTGTACAGGCCGTAATAGCCGCTGAGCATATAGGAAATCGAAATCACCAGCGCAAACAATGCAAGACTCTGGCCGCCGAACAGTTCAAACGCCAGCAAAATCGAGGTTAAGGGCGAGTTAGTCACGCCACAGAACACCGCTGTCATGCCAAGCCCCGCCGCAAACGAAGGCGCAAGCCCGAAAAAGCCGCCGTAAGCCGCACCGAACGTCGCTCCGATGAACAGCACCGGTACAATTTCACCGCCCTTATAGCCCACGCCGATGGTGACCGCAGTCAGCACCAGCTTGATGAAAAACGCCGCATACCCCGCCTCACCCGCGACCGCACGCTCGATAACCTCCATGCCCGCGCCGTTGTAATCCCTCGTGCCGAGCAGCAAGGATACCAGCACAACCACCAGACCGCCCACGGCAATGCACAAATATTGATTGGGTATGTACTTTTTGAAAAGGTGTCCGATACGATGGAACACGATGCATACAACAGCGCTCAGCACCGCACAGACCACGCCGAACAGCACCAGCTGAACCAGCAGCAGAGGCTCGACCTCCTGCGGCACACCGGAAAGCGTAAACGCAGTCGTCCCGCCGCCAAGTGCAAGCGCCACGTAATGCGCAATCACCGATGCCAGCACGCACGGGAACAACGCTGCATAATACATCACGCCCACGCTGATGACCTCCATGGCGAAAACACTCGCTGCCAGCGGCGTGCCGAACAGCGCAGCGAAGCCCGCCGCCATGCCGCACATGGTAATCGTGCGGCTGTCTTTATCGTCCAGCCGCATCCAATGCCCTATATTGCCGGAAATCGCACCGCCCAGCTGAATCGCCGCACCTTCACGGCCAGCCGAACCGCCGCACAGATGCGTCAAAATCGAAGTGACAAAAATGCTGGGGGCCAGCCGCAGCCGCACCGGATGATTTTCCCGCACGGAGGTCAAAATGAAATTCGTACCGCGCTCGAGCGGCATGTCTGCCTGCTTGTACCAGAACGCAATGAACACACCCGCAAACGGCAACAGGTACAGCAGCCAGAAATACGCCGCGCGCATTTCCCCTGCCCACTCAAGCGCCAGATGGAACGCCGCGCCCACCGCGCCGACTACCAGACCAATAACCACTGCGAATACACACCAGCGCAAAAATACGCCGCCGCTGCGTCGCACGCGATAACCCAGCCCATGCAGCATGCGGAGCGCCGCGCCGACCATCTCGTGGACTCCACTCTCCATATACATTCCCCTTTCCGACAAGAATTGCCCCGCAGTTAGTCTGCGGGGCAATCTTTTCAGACGCAGCTTTGCTTACTTGCTGGTTGTGGAAGTCTCCTTAAGCAGCACGTCGTGTGCGCCGCCCTCAACAATCGAGGTAGCAGATACCAGCGTAATTTTGGCCTTCTTCTGGAACTCCGGAATAGAGAGCGAACCGCAGTTGCACATGGTCGAACGGACCTTGCTCAGCGTCAGACCAAGGTTATCCTTGAGCGAGCCGGCATACGGCACATAGGAATCGACGCCTTCCTCGAAGGACAGTTTTTTATCACCGCCCATATCATAGCGCTGCCAGTTGCGCGCACGGGACGAGCCCTCGCCCCAGTATTCCTTCATATAGCTGCCATTGATATTGACCTTATTGGTCGGGGATTCATCAAAGCGCGAGAAATAGCGGCCGAGCATGAGGAAATCTGCGCCCATTGCAAGCGCCAACGTACAGTGATAGTCATGCACAATGCCGCCGTCCGAGCAAATCGGCACATAGACACCGGTTTCCAGATAATATTCGTCACGCGCCGCAGCCACTTCAATCAGCGCCGTCGCCTGACCGCGGCCAATACCCTTCTGCTCACGGGTGATGCAGATGGAGCCGCCGCCGATACCGACCTTGACAAAGTCCGCACCCGCGTCCGCGAGGAAACGGAAGCCCTCACGGTCGACCACATTGCCCGCGCCGACCTTCACGCTGTCGCCGTAGTTTTCACGAACCCACGCAAGCGTGCGGCTCTGCCACTCGGAAAAGCCTTCGGAAGAGTCGATACACAGCACGTCTGCACCGGCCTCCACCAGTGCCGGAACGCGCTCGGCATAATCGCGGGTATTGATGCCTGCGCCGACCACATAACGCTTATGCTCGTCAAGCAGTTCCAGCGAGTTGGCCTTGTGGCTGTCATAGTCCTTGCGGAACACCATATAAACCAGATGCTGCTCCTCGTCCACCAGCGGCAGCGAGTTGAGCTTGTGATCCCAGATGATGTCGTTTGCTACCTTAAGGGTGGTGTCCGCCGGCGCGGTGACCAGCTTATCAAACGGCGTCATAAAATCAGACACCGGCACATCGCGCTCCATACGGGAAACACGATAGTCACGGCTGGTGACAATACCGAGCAGACGGCCGTTTGCCGTGCCGTCGTCCGTGACCGCCATGGTCGAGTGACCTGTCTTTGCCTTCAGATCCAAAACGTCTGCGAGCGTTTGCTCGGGGCGCAGATTGGAATCGGATACGATAAAGCCCGCCTTGTAGCTCTTGACGCGGGCCACCATCGCCGCTTCGCTTTCAATGGTCTGCGAACCATAAATAAAGGAGATGCCGCCCTCCTGTGCCAATGCAATTGCCATGCGGTCGTCCGAAACCGCCTGCATGATGGCGGAAACCATCGGAATATTGGCATACAGCGCGGATTGCTCGCCCTTGCGATACTTGACAATCGGAGTGCGCAGGCTGACATTCGCCGGGATGCACTCTGCGGAGGAATACCCCGGCACAAGCAAATATTCGTTGAACGTATGCGAAGGTTCACTGAAATAATATGCCATATTGTTTCTCCTTTTCTTCATTCCTGTTTTTCCGGATTTAATGTTGCTTTTTATTATATCCTTTTTGCCGAACAAAGTAAAGCGGGCATGTGACAGATTTTGCGTTTATTTACCAACTGCCCGTTATGCAAACCGCAAAAAGAAAGAACCGCAGTTGTCAAACCACGGTTCTTTCTTTTGGAAATGAGGAATGAATGTTATGGGCGAAATCATGCTTGCGGAATCGTCCGGCCGTCGCCGGTATCCCTTGCTTTTTTCCGCTATCAGGTTAGCATTTTCCCTACGCACTGTCAACCGAACGCCAAAGATTTTAACACAATCTTAACTGTCCTCCATCGCCCAACTCAGGCCATTATGAAAGAAGTACAGGACACACCGGCAAACCGGCCGCGCAAAAATTTCGCGCACTGCCAGCATATAGGCCTGCATCTGTGCGCGGTACTGCGCCGCACGAGCAGAAATACCGTCTTCGGTCACTCGGTCGGTTTTGAAATCCAGAATGACAAAGCCCTCCGGCGTGTCAATCAGACAATCGATAACACCTTGCAGCAGCACCCTTTCCTCGGGCGCCTGTGCCGCCACCGGAAAATACTGCGCCGCCGGCACCAGCACGGAAAACTTAAACTCCCGCCGCACCGGATACGCCGACATCAGACCGCGATACAAGTCAGATGCAAAAAACGCCTCGATTTTTCTCGGGTCGATTGCCGCTGCCTGCTCGGGTGACAGCAGTCTGGCTTCTTCCAGCCGCTGCCGTTCGCGCTCCACGCCGCCCGGTGCAGCAGCAGCGTCGAAGCTGCAGAACTGCATGAACAAATGGTGTGCTGTGCCGACCTCAGCCGGTGTCAGGCGGCGCTGTCCCTGCTCGAACAGTGGCGCGCGCAGCTTGACCTCACGGCGCGGCGGCGGAGTCTGCTCGGCAGCCTCGTCCGCGCGGTAGCCGCGACCCAAACCGGTCGCGGTCAGTTTGCTGGGCAGCTCGGACAGAAACGCATTGGGGTACTGCAAATACGGCTGCACGGTGTAGCCTTGCGTATCTGCCTCGGCAAAGCGCAGCACTTCGGGCAGCGCGGGTTCGGCAATCTCATCCGGCTGGAACACCCGCAGAATAAACGCATCACAGTCCGTGCCATGCTCGGGCACCTCCAGCCCGTAGCTTTCCCTTAGGGAACGCGACGATGGATGCCGCAGCAGCGGCGCGACAATCCAGGCCAGCGGCGCACGCACTGCGCCCATGGCATACTGCGGCAGCTGGTCGAGCGCCGCCCACTGCGCCCACTTTTGCAGCGATTTTTCCAGCGTCCCGCTTGCCGCAGTGATAATCAGTTTTTCCCGCGCGCGCGTCAACGCGACATACAGCACGCGCAGCTCTTCGCTGACCATTTCGCGTCGCTGCTGCACCGCAACTGCCGTACGCTCAACCGTGTCATACTGCACGCCGCGCTCCAAATCACGACACTTAGAACCAAAACCCAGCTCTTTATGAACCAGCACCGGCTCACGTAAGTCAATCTCGTTAAACTGGCCGGCACAGCCCGCAACAATCACCACCGGGAACTCCAGTCCCTTGGACTTGTGGATGGACAGAATACGCACCGCGCCGCCGGTGACCTCCGCACCAACCGTCTGAAAGTCCTCCCCTGTTTCCTGCATGCCGCGCAGCAAGCGCACAAAGGCGAACAGGCCGCGATAGCCCTGCGATTCAAAGGCACGCGCCCGCTCGAAAAAGGCCAGCAGATTACTCTGCCGCTGCGCACCGTTTGGCAGCGCGCCATACAAACCGAGCGCGCCTGTCCGGTCGTAAATCTCCCACAGCAGACGGTATACCGGCTGGTCGCACGCGAAGGTTCGCAAATCGTCCAGCTGCTGCAAAAACAGCTCGACCTTATCAAACTGCCCACGCGAGGCAACCAGTGCATCGTAAAAACTGATGCGTCGGTCGGTCAGTCGAATGTCGGCCAGCTCCTGTTCGGTAAATCCGAACAGCGGCGAACGCAGCACGCCGATGAGGTCCACATCCTGCCGCGGGTTATCAATGACCGCCAGCAGCGACACCATGGTGCCTACTTCTGCTGTTCCCAGCAATCCGCCCCGCTCTTCCGCGCTGGCGGTCAGCCCCGCCTGCTCGAGCGCCGCGATAAACACCTGCGCACGCGGCCCCGGTGAGCGCAGCAGAATGACGATATCTCCCGGTGTGACCGGCCGCAGCGCGCCCGTCTCCTTGTCCAACACCGGGAAGCCTTCATCCAGCAGCGCACGGATGCGGGACGCGACCAGACGCGCTTCCAGCGAGGTTTTATCCGGCGCATCCTCATCCTCCCCCAGACCTGCCGCATCCAGCAGCAGCACCTCGGTTTTGTAGCGCGCATGTCCCGCGTCCGGATAGTCCATGCCAAGGTGCAGCGCTTCGCGGTCAGTGTACTGCAAATCGCCGACTGTCTCGCCCATCACAGCAGAAAACAGATAATTGCACGCATCCAGTACCGCCGCGCGCGAGCGGAAGTTCTGCCCGAGCACCACACGGCGCGGCGCATCGTCCTGCACCTCATCCGCATCGGCAAAGGCATGATACTTTTGCAGGAAAATGGACGGGTCTGCCAGACGGAATCCGTAAATGCTCTGCTTCACGTCACCGACCAGAAACAGATTATGCTCCTCCTGAGACAGCGCGCGGAAAATCGCGTCCTGCACGGCGTTGGTGTCCTGATATTCGTCCACCGCTATCTCCGCATACTGTTGACTGAGTGCGCGCGCAAGCGCGGAAGGCTCTCCCCCGTCATACAGCAGGCACACGGCGAAATGCTCCAAATCGTTAAAATCCGCAGCATTGCGCGCGCGTTTGGCGTCGGAAAATGCCTGTTCAAAAGCATTTACCACGTCAATCAACGCGCTCAACGCAGGCGCAGTCAACGTGCGGTCGTAGGCCGCTTCCTCCGCCGTCACGGTCAGCCACTTTTCCCGAATGGTTTTGGCGACCGTTTTCCACTCCTCGCGCAGGGTCTTTATTTCCTCGAGAAACGCCTTGTCCTCGAATTTGCGCGCGGCCTTCAGCCGGTCAAATGTAATTGACTGCGCCGCTTCCACGCAGGCATCCCAGTCCCCGCCGTGCAGCGCATCCAACAGGCGCTCGGCCTGATGAAGGTCGCTCGTCAGCGCGGGCAGATAGGTGTCATACAGCTCGTCAATGCCGGTCACGGCATCCACCGCCATGTGAAGAAAAGCTGCGCCGTGCTCGGCTGCCGCGCGCGCCTGCGTGAGCAGCACCGCCGCGTGTGGCGTGTCCATACCGTCCGCATGCAGTCCCTGCCGCACAGTTTCCAGAAAGGCACGCGGGTCGGGGTGCGCCTGAATCTTTTCGTATGTGCTCAAAATCACGTCACCCAGCTTTTTGTCGTCGCGCCCCGCGGTCAGCAGGTCACACAGCGCAAAAAAGCCCGTGTCGCCGCGCTCATAAGCTGCGTCCATCACTTCTTCCAGCACTTCAGCACGCAGGATTTTCCCCTCCTGTGCGTCCATCAGCCGGAAATCCGGCGCAATGCCGAGCGCTGCGGCTTGCTCACGCGCGAGCGACAAGCAAAGCGCATGCACAGTCGTAATTTTCGCGCGATGCACCAGAAACAATTGCCGACGCAGACGCGTATCCTGCGGGTTACGCGCGACCGCCTGCGCCAATGCCGCTCCAATGCGCTCACGCATTTCAGCAGCAGCGGCATTGGTGAAGGTCACCAGCAACAGTCGGTCGATATCCACCGGATCGTTCGGGTCGGTCAGACGGGTGAGCACCCGCTCAACCAGCACAGCGGTCTTGCCCGAACCCGCCGCTGCCGAGACAAGCAGCGTACCGCCCCGGTTTTCAATTGCGGTCTGTTGGTCTTTTGTCCACTGCGGCACGTCACTCACCTCCTGTTTGCTGCCAGAACTCTTCATCTGTCAAATGTTTCAAAAAGCGCGCCTTGTCGCCCGCGGTTTCGTCAAAGCGGCAGGCTGCGCGAAAGTCGCACCAGTCGCAGTAACTCGACTGCTTATCCTTTTTGCAAGGGTCGGCGGCTACGCTGCCTGCGCGCAGCTCTTTGCCCATTTCGAGCAGCTTTTTATGCGTGTACCGCGCCAGCCGCCCGAATTTCTCCAAATCGGCCACCGCGCTTTTTGCCGCAAGCGTCGGCACGTCTTCACCTTTTTTCACCTTGACCGACACGGGCAAAAATCTTCCGTCACCTTCCAGCCCGTGCTCCATCGCGTCGAGCAGCTCCATATCGTCGCTGAGCAGGCCGCTGCGGCGCAGCGCTTTGTCACGCAGCGCACGCAAGGTTTCTTCGTCTGTGTCGCGTGCAGCGTCCGGCAACGCGTCGCGCACCGGCACATACAGCACGCCCGCCGGCACGATTTCATTCAGTTCAGCTTCCAGCCGTGCGCGATAGCGTTCCAGTCCCTCCTGCTGCAAGGCGTACAGATAAATGACCAGCTGCATGTTCAGTCCATACCAGATATCGGACAGAGAGAACGACTTTTTGCCGCTCTTGTAATCCATCACGCGCAGATACAGCCGTCCGTTTTTGATATAACCGTCCACGCGGTCCACCTTGCCGGACAGGGACACGTCGCCTTCCGTATCCTCGCAGGTGACCGGCGGCAAATCGCCCCCGCGCGAGAAATCCACCTCATAGTCGATGGGTTCAAAGTCGGACATACGCAGCTCTTCCAGCACGTTTTCCAGAATCTGCTCTGCGGTGCGTGCCAGCCGTCCGAACAGATAACGGAAACGCGCTGTACGTGTTTCCAGTCCGCCCAGTTCCTCGCGCACATACTGCCGCACCACCGCGCGGCATACGCGCCGAACGGTCGCCTCATCGGCAGCCGCCGCGCCGCCCTCGTTTTTCCCCAGTTCGGCAAGCGCATGCTCAAGCACATAATGCAGAAACGTACCGGTTTCGAGCGCGTCGAACCGTGCGACCTTGCGCGGCTTGGCCTTGAGGCCGTACTGCATGAAAAACGCAAAGCGGCAGGAATAAAAGGTGTCCACGCGTGACGCGGTCAGATTAAGATGCTTACCATATAAACCCTCGATGGTGTGCAGGTTTTCCAGCAGACCACGCCCGCGCCGCTGGGCCGACGCGCGATGCACCCGCTCGTCATCCTGATAGAAATCATAGGCCGCGCGCACTGCAGGCGAACGGTCGCCCGATAAATAGGCACACGCCAGTTCGACCGCCGGGCGCTCGGCCTGCAAACGGTCGCGTACCGACTGGGCCTGATACGTGTCCAGCGGCACTGCGGGAAGAAGGCTGCGCACTGTGCCGATAAAATACGAAGGCCGCGTTTCTCCGCCAGCGGCATCCGCCGTGTGATAAGACAACAGCAATTCATCCGACGGGCACGCCAGCGCGCGGTACAGCGTTTCCTGCTCCATAAGCAACCGCTCCGCACCATAGGCTTTGAGTTCCACGCCCAACGCGTCCATCTTGTCCCGGTCCATATCGCTCAGCAGCGAAGTCGAAGCCGTTGTCTTGGGAATCAGCCCATCGTTGACACCGAGCAGAATCACATATTTGACGTTTTCCCCGCACACACGCTCGATATTGCCACAGGTGACGCGGTCAAGCGAAACCGGAATCGAACCGACATCGTATTCCCCCAGCACCAGCCGAAACAGCTGCGCAAACCGTTCGGCAGTTAGCAGGGCCTCCCCGCACACCCACGCAAACTGCTCCATCGCGGAGACCAGAATCTCCCATAGCTGCCGATATTCATCCGCCAGCTGCAACCGCCCCGCCTGTTCATGCGCAGCGGCACGGTCGGCCATGCGCTGCGGCGCATCCACCGCAAGCAGAAAATCGTACAGCGCACGCACGCAGTCAGAGGCAAGGTTTTCTCCCTTTAGGCGCTCACGCAAATCGGTAAACGGTGCAATCGCCCGCGCACGCAATGCATTCAATTCAGTCAACTCCGCGCGCACGCGCTCGTCGATGGGTAACCCATATCCGTCGGGATGCTCGGTCCAGTCGCGCTCCCACGCACCGCCGCGGATATTCCACGTCAGTACATAGTTTTCCAGCCGGTCCACCTCGTCGCGTGTCAGGCTGGTCAGTCCGGTTTTCAGACAGCCGAACATTTCCTCATATCGGAAACCCGTGCGAACGGACTCAAGCGCACCCATCACCAGTGCCATGGGCGGGCGGGAAAGCAGATCGGGCTTTTCCGCCAGAAACACCGGCACATCATACCGCGCCATTGCCATCGCCAAAGCCGCGCTGTACGGCTCGATATCCCGCGCCGCAACCACAAAATCCCGATAGTGCGCACCTTCGTCGCGTACCTTGCGGCGGATATACGCCGCCGCGTGCTCGCACTCGTCAAAGGGCGAGGCCGCCGCATACAAGCGCACACCTTCGCACATATCTTCATGCACGCCGCGCACCGGCAGCAAGCTTTCTCTTTCCACGGCAGCCAATCCCGCCGGGCGGGACAAGCGGCCGGCTCCCAGCTCAATCCGCTCCACCTGTTGATTATGCCGCTTTGCCATACGGGTCAGCGTTTTGACCGTTTTACAGCCAGTCACAAAAATCTCCGGCTGTGACAAATCGCAGGTGACCGCCGCCGACAGAGGCACACCAGCGGCAAGCATCGCCTCCACAACAGCCAGCTCCTGCGCCGTAAAACCGAGAAACCCATCCAGATACACCTGCGCTCCCGCCAGCACATGGCTTTCGGGCAGACGGTCGCGCAGATGGGTCAGGCGGTCGCGCGGGTCGGGCAGCGACTGTTCGCAAAGGCGCTCATAAGCGGTCAGCAGCTGTGCCAAATCGGACAGCTTGGCAGACAGCGCCGCGTCCTCACTTTCCTGCGCGGCATCGAACAGCATTTCGGATGAAACCGCGCAGGTTTTGCACTCATCCACCAGCCGCAGCGCCTCACGCAGCAGCTCTGGCTTATCCGCAAGACCGCTCCAGACCGAAAGACCGCCCTGCACACGGCGCGCCGCCTCCTGCAAGGTAAGGAGCTGCCCTGCGGGAGTCAGCATCTGCTGCGCCAGCCCGCCGACCTCGGAAAAAACACGGTCGGCCAGACGAGAAAACGTCAGCACCTCGGCCGTGCGCGCACCATGATTTTCGGTAGCCTCGGCAAGTCGGCGTTCCATCTGATGCGAGTTCAGTTCCGGAACCAGCAGAACCTGTTTCCCCTCGCCCTTTCGGCAGGCTTCTGCAATTTCCCGCAGAATCACCGTTGTTTTGCCGCTTGCCGCGCGGCCTGTCCAAATTCGCATGGTACACGCTCCTTTCACTTGGTCTATCATACCATGCTCTCACCCCGTTCCGCAACAAAATGAAAAAAAGGAAAATTTATGGTTGACTTTTCTCCAAGTTTCGACTATACTATATCTCGTGCTGTGAATGCCTCTGTAGCTCAGTCGGTAGAGCAGGGGACTGAAAATCCCCGTGTCGGTGGTTCGATTCCGCCCGGAGGCACCATTTTGTTAAGCGTCATCACGGATGGCCCTGACAAAATCCATGTCCGGTGCAGGAGTCGAAAGGCGGCTCTTAAAAACAATCCGGTGGATTGTTTTAACCGCCGTGGCTTTGCCGCAGCAAAGCGATTCCGCCCGGAGGCACCAAATATATGCGGCTGTAGCTCATCTGGTAGAGCGCCACCTTGCCAAGGTGGAGGTAGCGAGTTCGAGCCTCGTCAGCCGCTCCAAAAAGAAAACGCCTGTCCATTTGGACAGGCGTTTTGTTTTCCACTTTCTTCCCCGCTTGCCCACGCAAACAGTCTGTGATATACTCTGACCATACTTTATTGAGAGGTTTTCAAATATGCTGCATGAATTTTCCCGTGAAGAGTTGCTGCTTGGTGCGGATGCGCTGCAAAAACTGGCTTCGTCGCATGTCGCAGTATTCGGCATCGGCGGCGTCGGCTCGTTCGCTTGTGAAGCATTGGCCCGCGCGGGTGTTGGAGAACTGACCCTGATAGATAATGACACGGTTTCCCTGACCAACCGCAACCGCCAACTGATTGCACTTGTTTCGACCACCGGACAAGCCAAAGTCGAAGTCATGCGCGAACGCATTGCGGACATCAATCCGCGCTGTACCGTACACGCGCTGCAGCAGTTTTACACCCCGGACAGCACGCTCGACCTAACGCAGTTCGACTATGTGATTGACGCTATCGACACCGTCACCGCGAAATTGCACCTGATTTCGGAATGCGACCGATTGGGTGTGCCGCTCATCTGTTCGATGGGCACGGGCAACAAGCTCGACCCGACACGCTTTGAGGTCTCGGATATCTATAAAACCTCAGTCTGCCCGCTTGCGCGCGTCATTCGACTCGAATGCAAAAAACGCCGTATTCGCCGTCTCAAGGTGGTTTACTCCAAGGAAGAAGCCCGCACTCCCCTGCCCTCGGAGGAACAAAAAGGCACCGCTGGGCGCGCCGTACCCGGCAGCGTGTCTTTTGTGCCGCCGGTTGCCGGTATGATTCTTGCGGGTGAGGTTATCAAAGCACTTGCTGCCGCTTCGCAGCCCTGAGCGCACACCTTGCCATTTGGCCGCTTCCATGATATGATAAAGCCAGAATCCACAAGAAAAGGTGTTTTAATGGAATTTATCACCCACTCGCCCGAGGAAACCGAAGCCTTGGGCGCAGACTATGCTGCATCGCTGCAGCCGGGCGACGTTGTTGCCTTCTCCGGCGACCTCGGCGCGGGCAAAACCGCGTTTACCCGCGGCGTGCTGCGTGGACTTGGCTATCAGGGTCGAGTCACCAGCCCGACTTTTGCCATCGCCAACGAATACGACACCCCCGGCGGCCGCGTAGCGCATTTTGACCTGTACCGTATTCTGGACAGCGAAGCGCTGTTTGAAATCGGCTTTGAGGAATACTTGGACGGCAGCCGCATCGTTTTGATTGAATGGAGCGAAAACGCGGCGGATATTTTGCCGGCACAATACAAAACCGTTCACATTGCATATGGCAGTGAAGCGGATGACCGACTCATCACCACCGGGGAGGTGTGCACTTGAAAATTCTTGCACTGGAATCCTCCGCCGTCAGTGCCTCTGTCGCGCTGACCGAGGACGAAAAACTAATCGCGCAGTCCTTTCAAAACTGCGGCCTGACCCACTCGCGCACGCTGCTGCCGATGGTAGAAAGTCTTCTGCAAAACTGCGGCTTGACACTCGATGCAGTCGATGCCATTGCCGTGGCACACGGCCCGGGGTCGTTCACCGGCGTGCGCATTGGCGTGGCAACGGTCAAAGGGCTTGCGCTTGGTGCGGACAAGCCGTGCATTGGCGTATCCACGCTGGAAGCGATGGCACACGGCGCACACGCGCTCGACGGTCGCCTGTGCTGTGTGATGGACGCGCGCGCAGGGCAGGTTTATAACGCACTCTTCACAGTCGAAAACGGGCTGCCCAAACGCTTGTGTGAGGACCGCGCTGTCAAACTGACCGATCTTGCGGAAGAAATCGGCGATACCGCGTATTTTCTGGTTGGAGATGGAGCCGAACTATGTTATAATACCCTTAGGGAAAAATGTACCGGCCTGCGCCTCGCACCGCCCGAGCTGCGTTACCCCACCGGTTATGGTGTTGCCGCTGCTGCCCTGCCGTTACTACAGGTAGGTAAAACCTGCTCCCCACAAGAGCTGGACGCCTTTTACCTGCGACGTCCGCAGGCCGAACGCGAACGTATGAAACGGCTTTCCGGCGATGCATCGAATCTACATTAAAGGAGACAAAGGATTATGGCTACCGTTCACGAAATGGATCACCCGCTGATTAAGCATAAGCTCAGCCTGATGCGCGATAAGACCACTGGCGTAAAGGAGTTCCGCGAAGCGACCCGCGAAATCGCCATGCTCATGTGCTACGAGGCAACCCGCGACCTGCCGCTTAAGGAAATTTCGATTGAAACACCGCTGGCAGAAGCGCGCGTACAGGTTATTTCCGGCAAGAAGATTGCGCTGGTTCCCATTCTGCGTGCCGGTCTGGGTATGGTGGAAGGCATGCTGGAAATGATTCCGGCCGCTAAGGTCGGTCATATCGGCCTGTACCGTGACCCCGATACGCTGCAGCCGATTGAATATTATTGCAAACTGCCGGGTGATATCGAGGAGCGCGATGTGCTGCTGCTTGACCCGATGCTGGCAACCGGCGGCTCTGCTATCGCTGCTATTGACGGACTCAAACGCCGCGGCGTTAAGCACATCAAGCTGATGAACCTCATCGCAGCACCCGAAGGTATCGAAACCGTTCAGAAAGCGCATCCGGACGTGGAAATTTTCGTAGCCGCCATTGATAAGAAACTCAATGACCATGGTTACATTGTCCCCGGTCTGGGCGATGCCGGCGACCGTATCTTCGGCACAAAGTAAAACTAATAGCTAAACAACGGTGCGGCGCCACGCTGCACCGTTTTTACAGGAGCAATCAAATGGAAATTCAGCATTACGAAATGGAATCCGAACGTCTGCGTTTTCGCCGTTTACGTGCGGATGACTTTTCCCTTGTCGCCCCGCTCCTTCAGGATGAACAAACCATGTATGCATGGGAACACGGTTTTTCCTATGAGGAAGTGGTGGACTGGATTGCAGACATGCTGCGTCGTTACCACGAGGATGGGTGCGGATATTTTGCAGGCCTTGACCGAGAAACCGGGGCGTTAATCGCATTGGCCGGACCATTGGTCGAACACCTGGACGCCGAGACCACCGCACTCGGACTGGGTTATATTGTTCGACGCGACCTATGGGGACAGGGTTACGGAGTCGAATGCGCCCGCGCTGCGCTTACCTTTGCGTTTGACAAACTGAATGTATCGCGCATGCTTGCCTTAATCCGTCCAGATAACATTGCATCGCTTCACGTTGCGGCGGCCTGCGGTATGAAGCCGATCGGTCAATTCACTAAACTGTATCGAGGAAAAGATCTGCCACATGTGGTGTGTGCGGTTGATCGTGAGACGTTTTTCGAGACGTTGTCTGCTGCTTCCGCAGAGCCAGACGAAGCGGCACAGCAACTACCTGAACAGGAATAAAAAAACAGCAGCCGATTTGTTTTCGGCTGCTGTTTTTCATTTATAGAATGGAACCGGTTCCGTCATCCGCCTGCTTGCAGATCGAGCGAATGACCACCGTATAGGTATCGCCGTCCTCGGTTGTCACAGAAACACGGTCTCCCTGCTTTCTGCCCAGCACCGCTTTTCCCAGCGGTGCCTCGCGGCTGATGCGTCCCTGCAGCGGGTCGCAGCGCACGGTCGTGACCACCTGTATGGTTTCGATTTCGTCATCCTCCTCAAAGTACAGCTCCACCTTGTCAAACAGGCCGACCTCATCCGCCGCGGCACGATCCTCAATCACGCGCGCTGACTTAATCATGCGTTCCAGATAACGAATACGGCTGCGATTGCGGTTCTGCGCCTGCTTGGCCGCCTTGTATTCAAAATTTTCACTCAGATCACCAAACGCTCGTGTACGTTTGACCTCCTCGATCAGTTCGGGCATCAATTCCAGCTTGCGGTGATCGAGTTCCTTCTGCATCATTGCAATATCCTGTGCAGTCAATTCATCATGCATATGGTTTTCCTCTTTTCTTTCCTCACGCGTGCTCTTTGCGCAAAAACATAAAAAAAGGCCGCTCTGCAGCGGCCTTTCCGTTTCAGCTTACCTTATCGGTACTGCTCCGCCCATACGGGTGCATTTGCTGCCAGAGAAGCAGGCACATCCAGCACACGTTGATTTGCACTGCCGCGAAAACGCAATTCCAGATTACGCTCCGCCTCGACAAACGGCCCATCCACCAAAAGATCCAGCTGCTCCAGCAGCTTTTTCACAAACGGATCAGGCAACTCCAGCAGCTGCTCAAACGTATAGCCGGAATATGCCATCAAGTGTTTGCCCTTCGCCTTCAGTTCCACCGCCAGTCGATACAGCGGCTCAGGCTGGCAAAACGGCTCGCCGCCCGAAAAGGTCACACCCTTGACCAGCGGATTGCGGCACATGTCGCGCAGCAGCGTATCCAGTTCCATCTCCTTGCCGCCCGTAAAATCATGCGTCTGCGGATTATGGCAACCGGGACAATGATGCGGACAGCCCTGTGTAAACAGGGTATAACGGAAGCCGGGGCCGTCCACAATGGACTCCCCGACTGTACCCGCAATGCGTATGGTACCTTCCATCACGCAGTATGCTCCTCCTCCAGCGAGCAGCAGGAAACCGTATGCTTGACGCGGTCATGCTCCTCTGCGCGCTTGGCATTATTGAAGCGATCCAGTGTACCAACCAAATAGCCCGTAATACGGCGGATGCGCTCAAAGCCCACACCCTCGCCGATTAACTGCTCCTGCATTTCCTTTTTCTCCATCATCATACGCTTCCTTTCTTATTCCTTGACAATTTGCAATGTATTGGGCAGACGGTCGGCCTCCTCGGCAGGATCGCCGTGATAGCCAAGCGTCATACTGTTCAAATGCTTATAGAGTCCCAGCTTTTGCAGCTTGGAAAGCGGCACGCCCTCACCCTCATGCCGTCCGCAGCGCGGACAGGTTTCACCGATGATGCCGGTGTATCCACAAACCGGGTCGCGGTCAATCGGATGGTTGATTGCGCCATAACCGATGCCGGCTTCCTTCATCGCACGGACGACCGCTTCAAACGCCTCCAGATTCTGCGTCGGATCGCCGTCCAGCTCGATATAGCTGATATGTCCGCCATTGGTCAGCTCATGATACGGTGCTTCGCGCGTAATCTTTTCAAACGCGGAAATCGGATAATATACCGGGACATGAAATGAGTTGGTGTAATAATCACGGTCGGTCACGCCCTCAATGCATCCATACTTCTCTCGGTCGATCTTGACGAATCGGCCGGACAAGCCCTCTGCCGGGGTCGCAATCAGCGAAAAGTTCAGACCGTATTTTTCGCTTGCCTGATCCATGCGCTCACGCATGTGTCCGACAATCTCCAAGCCAAGGTTCTGCGCTTCTTCGCTTTCTCCATGATGCTTGCCGATAAGCGATTTGAGCGTCTCCGCAAGGCCGATAAAGCCCAGCGTCAGCGTGCCGTGCTTGAGCACTTCACCAACTGTATCATCCGGGCCGAGCTTGTCCGAATCAATCCAGACGCCCTCACCCATCAGGAACGGATAATTGCGCACCTTCTTGGCCGACTGGATACGGAAACGGGCCAGGAGCTGGTCAATGACCAAATCAATTTTGCGATCCAAATCCTCAAAGAACCAGTCGATATCACCGTGGCTGCGGATGGCAATGCGCGGCAGATTAATCGAGGTAAACGACAGATTACCGCGGCCGTTGACGATTTCACGAGTCGGGTCAAAGTGGTTGCCGATAACGCGCGTGCGGCAACCCATATACGCGCATTCGGTTTCCGGATGGCCGGGCTTGTAATACTGCTTATTGAACGGCGCATCCAGAAAAGAGAAGTTCGGAAACATCCGCTTGGCGGAAACACGGCATGCCAGCTTAAACAGGTCGTAATTCGGCTCCCCTTCGTTATAATTGACGCCCTCTTTTACCTTGAAAATGTGAATCGGGAAAATCGGCGTTTCCCCATTGCCCAAACCGGCTTCGGTTGCCAGCAACAGCTGCTCGATGACCAAACGGCCTTCGGGCGAGGTATCCGTGCCGTAATTGAGCGAGGAGAACGGAATCTGCGCACCCGCACGCGAATGCATGGTATTCAGGTTATGTACCAGCGCTTCCATCGCCTGATATGCGCTCTTGCGTGTTTCCTTGTCTGCATACTTGCGAGCAAAACGCATGCATTTCTGCACTGCCTGCTCGTCAAGCGTTTCACCAAGCGCCGCCGCCATAGCTTCGTCGTAACCGTTATCACCGGCAAGACAAGCCCATTTGCCTGTCTGCTGCTCGACACGCTCGGTCAGCGCAGCCGCATCGACTTCGTTGTTTTCATCCGCACCGAACACCTCCAGCGCTTTTGCCAGATTGCTGCGGAACAGCTTGCGAAACGTCTTGCGAATACCAGGGGCCATCGAATAATCAAAATTCGGTACCGACTGGCCGCCGTGCTGATCGTTCTGATTGGACTGAATGGCGATGCACGCCAGCGCCGCATATGAACGGATATCATTCGGTTCACGCAAGAAGCCATGACCGGTGGAGAAGCCGCCGTCAAACAGCTTGAGCAAATCAATCTGGCAGCAGGTTGTTGTAAGCGTCAGGAAATCCAAATCATGAATATGGATATCTCCCTCCCGGTGCGCATTGGCGTGCGCCGGATCGAGAATAAACATTTCGTAAAACTGCTTTGCCCCCTCGGAGCCATACTTGAGCATGGTGCCCATTGCTGTATCGCCGTCGATGTTGGCATTCTCACGCTTTACGTCATTTTCCAGCGAGGACTGAAAGGTCAAATCCTCGTACACCTTCATCAGTCGGGTATTCATTTCACGCACACGAGTGCGCTCATTACGGTAAAGAATATACTTTTTTGCCGTGCGGGCATGTCCGCTTTCGATTAAAACCTTCTCTACTGTATCTTGTATCTGCTCCACCGTGGGAATCTGCTCTCCTACAGCCTTTTCCAACGTGTTTTCCACTTGTTCAGCCAGACCGCGCGCCATCTCGTAATCCTGTCCGCCGGAAGCCTGCGCCGCGCGGAAAATCGCGTTGGCAATCTTGTCAATCTCAAAGGGGGCACTGCGCCCGTCGCGTTTGACGATCTGCTGAATCATAAGTTCTATTCCCTCTCTCATACAAAAACCGCCTTGCGGCGATCACAAAATTTCGTAGATTGTTCTGATTTTTCGCACCATATCTTGTGCCTGTGCTATATATTTTACCGCTCACACACCTGCCTGTCAAGGGGAAACAAGGTTTTTGGAAGAATTGTAAGAATCAAAATATTTTTCTTGTTGGTTTCTCTAAAATTTCATCATTTTTCTCTGTGGACAACAGACAACCGTTCTGTGGATAACTCCTCTACTGTGGAAAATCCTGTGTACATCTTGTTGACAAACACAACGTAAACCATTCTTTTCTATTTTCCTCTTAACACAAGATATAGTATGCACTGTACAAACCGCACGCGCTCATCGAGACGTCTTGCATCCCATAATCCGCAAACAGAAAGGGCCGCAGCCCTACTGCTGCGCCCCTTTCAATTTACCTGACTCACTTCAGTCCGCTAAGCCGATTGCGCCCGACAATGGAACGGAAAGCACCAGCCCATGGCTACGTGTATTCATGCCGACCGCCTTCATCAGCGCGGTCATAATTTCCTGCCGTTCCTCACTTCGGACAATCAAAAATACAATTTCCTTTTCCGCCTGAATCTCAATACCGAAAAAACGCTTGACCTCGTCCTCTGCAATGCCGCGCGCAGCTATCACAGTTCCGCCTCGTGCTCCTGCTTTGCGCGCCGCATCCATGGCAACATTCGTGTATCCTCGCTCCATCACTACGACAACTGCGTCTAAACCGCAGGCTCGCTCTGATTTGCTCATACTCTCCGCCTCCTCGCTTCCAACATCCGTTTGCGTCAACAGCTTGTGCCATCGCACACCGATTCCGTTAATCGGAACGGTAAAAGCAATCCCCTTGCCCGGATAACGCATTTGCAAACTATGTCCCAGCTTTTCCAGCAGCCGACACGCCCGCTCCCGGTCGGTCAGACAAAGAACAATCGCCTTGGCTGTTTCACCGATGCCCAGCAAATCCAACATGTCGGTTTTCGCCGTACCGTGCGCCATGCAGACAAAATCCACGAGCACGTGGGTATCTCGGTACAAGCGGAGCACCTTTTCACTCTGTGATACATCTACTACAGATATCAGCAGTTCCACCGCACTGCGCACCGCCATCTGCGGTTGATACTCACTCATGCTGATCCTCCTCTTCCAAAACAATAATTTCTTCCTCTTCCTCTGCAGCGGATTGTGCCGCTCCATCCGTGCGACGCATCTTTTGATGATACAGCAACCCGAGGATTTGAATTGTCAGCAGCGGTGTCATCGCAACCATTGCTACAATACCAAATGCATCTGTTAAGACATTTCCGCCCAGGGCCTCGCACGCTCCCATTGCAAAAGGCAGAAGGAATGTAGAAGTCATCGGACCGGATGCAACACCGCCGGAGTCAAACGCAATACCGGTAAAAATCTTAGGGACAAAAAATGTCAAACCGAGCGCCAACAGATAGCCGGGAATGACAATCCAATAGATAGAAATTCCGGTCAGCACACGCAGCATGGAAAGGCCGACCGAGCAGGCTACACCGATGGACAGGCTATGCATCATTGCACGCTGCGAAACACCACCGTTAGTGATATTCTCTACCTGACGGTTCAGTACATGTACTGCCGGCTCTGCCGTGACCAAAAAATAACCGATCAACATACCCAGCGGCACCAGCAGCCAACTGTGCCCGCTTTGTGCCAACTGCTTTCCTAAAAAATGACCAACCGGCATGAAACCGACATTAACACCGGTCAAAAACAGTGAAAGACCAAAGAAGGTATATCCAAAACCAATTCCGATTTTTTTCAGCTGCATCCGGTGAAAGCGGTGAAACACTAACTGAAATACCGCGCAGAACAGAATGATCGGAATCAGGGCAGATAAAACTTCGTGCACATACTCCGGCAGGCTATACGCGAACAGCTTAGCTACCTGCTTTGTATCCTCCACTTCCGGCACAGCCACAGCAGTATAACCCGGATCGCCGCCTCTATAGAAAATACCGAGCAGCAGCACCGCCAGAATCGGACCGATGCTGCACAGTGCTACCAGACCAAAGCTGTCATCTTGTGCATCCCGGTCGCCACGAATGGAGGCAAGACCAATACCCAAGGCCATGATAAACGGCACGGTAATCGGGCCGGTCGTTACGCCGCCGGAATCAAATGCTACGGAAACAAATTCATTTGGCACAAACGCGGATAAAATCAAAACACCAACATAAAACACAATCAGCAGGGACGCCAATCGAATTTTAAACAGAGTGCGCAGCATTGCCAGAACAAAAAACAGGCCTACGCCAATTGCGACCGTCCAAATCAATACAGCGTTAGGAATCGACGGAACCTGTCCCGCCAAAACTTGCAAATCCGGTTCTGCTATAGTAATCAGCACGCCGATTACAAATGTAATGCCCACGACCGCAAACAAATTTTTCGTACGTGGTAATTGTGCGCCAATTCCCTCGCCCATCGGCGTCATCGAAACATCCGTGCCAAGCGAAAAAAATGCCATACCGACGATTAGCAATACCGCACCGACCAGATATAGAACCAGCGTTCCAACTGGCATGGGCGTAATTGTAATGCTAAGCAGTAATACAATCAACGTAATAGGCAAAACAGACGATAATGCCTCTACAATTTTTTCCTTTAGAATCTTATTCATTGCATTTCCCCTATAAACAAAAATCAATATATTATACCATAGGAAGTGTATGAATTGGGAAAATACAAGGAATCTTAACAAAAAATAAACGCCGGTTCGTCAGAACCGGCGTTATCAATGTGCGCGTCGAGTTATCTTCCCGGGCCGTCGCCAGCCAAGTATTGTCACCGTAAACGAGCTTAACTACTGTGTT